>JBKJZJ010000126.1:0-26102 GCA_046715355.1 Allosphingosinicella sp.
CGGTCATAGAGCGCGGCGATGCGCGGCCAGTCGGTATCGGCGGCTTGGGCCGCGCGGGCGTGGCAGGCGGCGAGCGCGGCTTGCAGCACATAGGGGCCGACCCCGCCCAGCGCTTCGGCGCGGGCCAGCGCATCGAGGCCCCGGCGGATCAAGAGCTGGTCCCAGCGCGCGCGATCCTGCCCGGTCAGCGGCACGAAGCCGCCGTCCGGCCCGGTGCGCGCCCCGAGGCGCGACGCCTGGATCTCCATCAGGGCCAGCAGGCCCGACACCTCCGCATCCTCGGGCATCAGCCCGGCCAGCATGCGACCGAGCCGCAGCGCCTCCTGGGCCAGGCCCGGCCGGACAAGGTCGTCGCCCGCCGTGGCCGCATAGCCTTCATTGAAGATGAGGTAGATGACCTCCAGCACCGAGGGCAGCCGCGCCGCGCGCTCGGTGCCGCGGGGCACGTCGAAGGCCAATCCGGCCTTCGCGATCGCCTTCTTCGCGCGGACGATACGCTGCGCGATCGCGGCCTCGCCGACCAGGAAGGCGCGGGCGATCTCGCCGGTCGTCAGGCCGCCGACCACCTTGAGGGTGAGCGCCGCGCGGGCGTCGGGCGACAGCATCGGGTGGCAGGCCGTGAAGATGAGGCCGAGCAGCTCGTCGCCGGGATCGTCGTCCATGGCCGCTTCAATCGCTTCGGCCGCGCCGTCGGCCTCGCCGTCCCGCTCCCGCGCGATCTCCTCATGCTTGCGTATCCGCATCCTGTCGCGCCGCAGCGCATCGATGGCGCGCCGTTTGGCGACGGCCATCAGCCAGGCGCCCGGATTGGCCGGAACGCCGGTCTTCGGCCATTCGGCGAGCGCGACGACCAGCGCGTCCTGCGCCAGCTCCTCGGCACGATCGATATCGCGCACCACGCGGGCCAGCCCCGCGATGAGCCTGGCCCGCTCTATGCGGAATGTGGCTTCGATCGCCTGGTGCGTCTCGCCTGTGGTCATGCTGCCCTTTCGGCCAAGGCCGCGGGGGAGACAAGCCGGCGGAAGGCGGCGTGGGCAAATTCCAACGCCGAGCGGACGTCTGGTTTCTGACGGCAGGATGCAGGTTGGGACGGCGGACATAGGCGGCGCTTGGGGCATCCCGCGGCTTCCCAACCTGCCCATTGTGGTTCGTGAGCAGCTCAGGCGTCAGGCTCGAGCGCTCCAGTAGCGCATCGGTCAGGCAGGCCGCCCTCTGGTTCGGCGACCGTCCCTTTGCCGTCAGGCTGACTATGACCGGCCATGCTGGTGACCCGCGTCGCGTGTGCGTCACGGGGCCGACGTTCCAGAGCTGCGCCGATCCGGATTCCCGCAAAAGGCGAGGACTGAGCGTATCGTCCCTTCCGCGAGACTATGCAGTTTATCACGCGTCCAGCCGGCACGCGCACGCAGTGACAGGCTGTGGAGCGTAGCCCCAAGCTGCGCGGCGAGCAGGGGAAGATCGGCGGGGCGTTTGCCTTTTTCCTTCTCCAGCCGTTCGAGGAACAGGGCGTCGATCGCGTGGAGCGTGCGATCGAGAATGGCCCGGACGACGGGGCTGGTCAGCGTCTCGGCGGGCGCCGTCGAGGTGATGAAGCAACCGTTCGGTCCGTTTTCCGTGTAGATGTCGATCGCAGTCTCGAATGCATTCGTCAGCGCGGTTGTCAGATCCTCATCTGCCATTGCCTCCCTCATCCGATTGTCCATCATCTTGCCATATTGCGCCGCAGCCTTCGCGTAGATGGTATCCTTGTCGCCGAAGGCCGTGGCGAGGCTCGGCCGATTGAGCCCGGCCGAGCGGGCGATCCCTTCGATCGAAGTCCCGGAAAGCCCCGTCGTCCACAGCCGCCGCCGCATTCTGTCGAGCGCTTCGCCCTCGTCGAACTTACGCGGCCGACCTCCCCGATTTTTTTGTTTTGTGCGGTCTTGCATAAAAGCTGGCTCATGCTATTTTGTGCAGTGCTGTACAAAATAGCGCATCACGCGGCGCGATCAAGTCGCATGAACCTGCTCGGATCGTGGAGACGAGGGAATGACAACAGGCAACGCACGGAACGAAAACAAGAGGATCGTGCTGGAAGCGTTCGACACGCTGTTCAACCGACGGGACTTCGAGAAGGCCGCGACCTTCTGGTCGCCCGACTATGTCCAGCATAGCGCGCATATCGAGCCGGGCCGCGACGGCCTGTTCAACCTGGTCAAGTCGGCACCGGATTCGCTGCGCTACGAAAATGCACTGATCGTGGCCGAGGGCGAGCACGTGCTTCTGCACGGGCGCTTCAGCGGAGGCGGGCTCGACCCGGCATGGGTCGTCGTTGACATCGTGCGCATGGAGAACGGCCGGCTTGCCGAGCATTGGGACGTCATCCAGGACGAGGCAAGGCGCGAGCAGTCGAAGAGCGGACTGCCGATGTTCGGCGACCAGTTTCCAGCCTGATCCTTCCGCCCAAATCCAATTCAGGAGAATGAGCATGAAGCTCTCCGGCAACACTATTTTTATCACGGGTGGCGGTTCGGGCATTGGGCGCGGCCTCGCCGAGGCGTTTCACAAGCTTGGCAACAAAGTCATCATTTCGGGCCGCCGGCGCGCCAACCTGGACGAACTGGTTGCCGCCAATCCCGGGATGGAGGCGATCGAGCTCGACATCACCGACCCGGCCAGCATCGATGAGGCCGCAGCCCGCCTGATCGCCGAGCATCCCGACCTCAACGTCCTTATCAACAACGCCGGCATCATGCCGTTCGACGATGCCGCAGCAGCGATCGACGACGAACAGGCGCAGGCGATCATCTCGACCAACCTGCTGGGGCCGATCCGCCTTACATCGGCTCTTGTCGAGCATCTGAAGGCCCAGCCGAGCGCAACCATCATCCACAACAGTTCGGTAGTGGCTTACACTCCCATTGCGCAGACGGCCGTCTATTCAGCCAGCAAGGCCGGCTTGCACAGCTATGCCCTGTCCCAACGGTTCATGCTTCGCGACACGTCGGTGCGCGTCCAGGAGATTGTGCCGCCGTGGGTCAATACCGACCTGGTCAAGAAAACGGACGACCCTCGGGCAATGCCGCTCGACGATTTCATTGCCCAGCTCATGGAACGGATGTCGACCGACGAACCGGAACTCGTCGTCGAGGCGAGCCGCCAGATGCGCAACAATCCGGGCCCGAACGAGCACGCGCTGGTTCAACAGCTGAACGAGTTCCTCGTCGCCAACCCCATTCCCGTCTGAGCGGGCGATGACGGGCCTAGCCTGGCCTGTCGCTCGGCAGCCGTGAGCGCATGAAAGGAAGGACCATGTCTGTTACCGATGGAACCATCTTGACGGTGGAGGAAGCGCGCCGGATCGTCGCGCCTCTCTATGACGCGCTCAATCGCCCCGCCGAAAAGGATGTGTCGGCGCTGCTGGCCCGGGCCTGCCATGACAACTACCAATCCTATCACACCAATCAGGATTTTCTGACGCGCGACCAGCTGGCCGAAGTGTTCCGCGGGGTTGGGTCCGCCGTTCCTGACCTGGCATGGGAAATCGCCGACATCCGCGTGGTGAACGATCAGGTCATCGTGCGCGGCGAAGCGACGGGAACGCCAGTCGCCAATTTCTTCGGTGCCTCACCGACCGGAAAGTCCTTCCGGACCATGGCGATTGACCTGTTCACCGTTCGCGACGGAAAACTGGCGAAAGCCTACCACATCGAGAACTGGACGGCTGCGCTCCAGCAGATCGCCGCCTGACGGAAGCGTTCGCCGCCGATTCAAGCCGGTCCATGGAGAGCAATATGAGTGAGAGCGAATATCCGGCCTTTGCCCATGCTTTGGCAGTCGGCCGAAAGTTGGATCTGGATTTGCCCGACAGCCGCGCCGTTCAGGACGCCTATGCGCAGGCACAAGCCGAATCGTCGCCCTGGCTTTTCAACCATGTCATTCGCTCGTGGCTCTTCGGCGCCAGGCTGGCACGGACTCGCGCGCTGACCCCGGACGCCGAGCTGGTCGCGGTGGCGGTGCTCCTGCACGATATCGGCCTTGCGCGAGATAGTGTTCCCGACCGTCGCTTCGAAATTGTCGGAGCGGATGCCGGCCGGGCGTTCGCCCTCGCCCATGACATGGGCGAACGGCGCGCTGAGACAATATGGGACGCGATCGCACTGCATACGACGGCGTCGATCGGGCGGCACAAGGGCGTCGACGTCGCCTGTTCCGGGATGGGCATCGGGTGCGACTATGGCGGATTCGGCTACCAAGAGCTCGGTGATGGGGACAAGGAAGCCATCCTGTCGGCCTATCCTCGGCTTCAAATGAAGGAAATGCTGACGACCTGCCTGTCAAACCTGGCAAGACGTCAACCGGATACCACACGGGACAATTTCATCGCGGACTTCGGCACGAAATACGTGCGAGGCTATGTGCGATCTTCAGCCGTCGACCTGCTCCATCAAGCGCCGTTTGCAGAGTAGGACGTCGGCGGGCCGAGAGTAAGATTATCGTGTGGTCATCCGGCGGAGAGGGAAGCTGCGGAATGGCCGCAACCTGGTCGATTCTAGGCGGCGGCCAGATTGCATCGGCTTCATTTCCGCGCGAAACCGGCGCAAGCCTTTCCGAGCAACCTGGGGTGGAGAGTCCGCAGCATGGCGAAGCTCGTCTTTGGAATGAACCAGTCGTTGGACGGCTATGTCGACCACGAGGAATTCGCGCCCGATCCAGTGCTCTTTCGTCACTGGATCGAGCAGGTGCGCGGCGCGGCCGGCAGCGTCTACGGCCGCCGCTTGTACGAAGTCATGCGTTACTGGGACGAGGACCGTCCCGAGTGGGACGCAGCGGAACGCGACTTCGCGGCGGCGTGGCGGAGCCAGCCGAAGTGGGTCGTGTCGCGCTCGCTGGAGTCCGTCGGGCCGAATGCCGCCCTTGTCGGGGATGATCTCGAGGCGGCGATACGCGGACTGAAGGCAAAGCTCGATGGGGAGATCGAGGTCGGCGGACCGGAGCTGGCACAGAGCCTGACCGATCTTGGCCTAATCGATGAGTATCGGCTCTACCTCCATCCCGTCGTGCTCGGCCGCGGCAAGCCGTTCTTCGCCGGCCCCCGGCCGCCGCTGCGCCTGGTGGCCAGCGATCGGATGGGAGGGGGCGTGATCAGGTTGACATACGTTCCTGCTTGATCGCGCGACTTTCGCCCTACGCGACGCCGAGCTTCCCGCGCTCCCCCTCACGCGGCGCCGCGAGCTCCTCGGGCGTCACGAAACCGGCCAGATCCGCCGCCTCGTAGAACGGCCGGATCTCGATCTCGCTCCGGCCCGGCATGCAACTGGGGCTGCGCTTCGCCCAGGCCACGGCCTCGTCCATGTCCCTGACCTCCCAGATCGAGAAGCCGGCGACCAACTCGCGCGCCTCGGCGAACGGCCCGTCGATGACGGTGCGGTTGGGGCCATCGAAGGCGATGCGCTTGGACTCGGCGCTGGGCTTGAGGCCGGCGGCGGCGATAAAGACGCCGGCCTCGACCAGTTCGTCGGTGAACCGGTCCATCGCCTCCCACGCCTCGAGCGCCTCGGGCGTAGGGGCCAGGCCCTTTTTTTCGCTGTCCTCGGTGGCTTTCACGAACACCATAACCCGCATCGTCTGTCTCCTGGTTTGAGCCGGCCCCTTTGGCGTCTCATCGGGACGACGAACGAGCTTGCCGGAAATCGACATGGTTTGCGCAAAATTTTTTCGGCGTGCGAAGCGCGCGGCCGGAACGCACAGCGCCCGGCGATACACCGATCCTCGCTCCCATCGGATTGGTGGATACATGTAGGATTTGAGCTGTCAGACTCGCCGCGACTCGGCCCTGCCCGCAAGTCCGGCTCTTTCAGATCGTCCGCCATCCCCTCGATCCGCCCCCGCATCGACTCCATCGGCGCGCGCCCTCCGGGCTTCGGGGGAGAAGACCGCCGCAGCTGAAACACCCCTCTCTCGTGTATAGCTTGTATAGCTCCACTCCCCTCCCCGACCGCGCCATGGGCGACGTTCACGATGTTCCATAAACCCCTGGTTCAGCGGAACTTTGCGAAACCGGGCAAGTTGTTCTATATTCAGGACAAAGCTTTGTCCGCTCGAAGGAAGAGTCGGCCGAAAAAGCGCCCGCATTGAAAGGCTTGGTCCCATGTCTCTCAAGAAGAAAATCCTGACCCTCGCCGCGCCGCTGGCGCTGCTGTCGCTCAGCGCCTGCGTCACCGGTCTTCCGACCCGCGTTTCCCGCTTCCAGGCGATGCCCGCGCCGCAGGGCCAGAGCTTCTATGTGGAGGCGGCCGACGCGGACAATCGCGGCGGCCTCGAGTTCGAGCAATATGCGCGGCTCGTCCGCCAGCATATGGCGACGCAGGGCTATAGCGAAGCCCGCTCGCGCGGCGATGCCACGCTGATCGTCAGCCTCGATTACGGCGTCGACCAGGGCCGCGAGCGCGTGGTGGCCTATTCCGACCCGTTCTATGATCCCTGGGGCGGCTGGAGCGGCCGCTATCGCGGCTTCGGCTACCGGCCCTTCTACAGCCGCTTCGGCGGTTATTATGGCCGGTCGCGCTATCCCTTCTACTGGGGCTGGCACGACCCGTTCTGGGGCGGCGGCTACGACATCGAGAGCTATACGGTCTACACCGCGTTCCTCGACCTCGACATAAAGCGCGCGTCGGACGGGCAGTCGGTGTTCGAAGGCACCGCCCAGGCGCGCTCGCGCACCGACGAGCTGCCGGCCCTGGTGCCCAACCTCATCGAGGCGATGTTCACCGGCTTCCCCGGCAATAGCGGCGAGACGGTGCGGATCACGGTCGCCCCGGAGCGCGAGCAGGGCCGGCGGTAGCGCTAGAACGAGGACAGTTACTTTTCACCGCCGGCATAGCCAATCCGGGCATGATCGCGCGAAAAAGTAACTGTCCCCTTATCAGCTCTCCAGCTGGCGCGTCAGCAGGCGGATGTCCGAATCGAGCTCGGGATCCTGGGCGCGGAGCTTCTCGATCTGCTTGACCGCGTGGATCACCGTGGTGTGGTCGCGGCCGCCGAAGCGCCGGCCGATTTCGGGCAGCGAGCGCGGGGTCAGCTGCTTGGAGAGGTACATCGCCACCTGCCGCGGCCTGGCGACCTCGCGGGCGCGGCGCGCGCTGGTCATCTCGGCCTTGCGGATCCGGTAATGATCGGAGACGCGGGTCTGGATCTCGTCGATCGAGATGCGGCGCTGGTTGGCGCGCAGGATGTTGGCCAGCACCTCGCCGACGAACTCAAGGTCGATCACCCGGTTCTGCATCGTCGCGTAGGCGGCGATCCGGTTGAGCGCGCCTTCGAGCTCGCGCACGTTCGAGCTGATCCTCTTGGCGAGGAACATCACCACGTCCCCGGGCACCGAGATGCCGGGGAGCTGCTCGAGCTTCTTGGTGATGATGTTGAGCCGAAGCTCCAGGTCGGCGGCGTTGATGTCCGCGACGAGGCCCCAGGACAGCCGCGAAAGGATACGCGGCTCGATCCCGTCCAGGTCCTGCGGCGCCCGGTCGGAGCTGATCGCGAGGCGCCGGCCGGCCGAGATGATCTCGTTCATCGTGTGGAAGAATTCTTCCTGGGTCGATTCCTTGCCCGCGATGAACTGAACGTCGTCGATCATCAGCAGATCGGCGGAGCGAAGCTGCTGCTTGAACTGGATGGTCTCGTTGGCGCGGAGCGCCGCGACGAACTCGACCATGAACTTCTCGGCCGACATGTAGATGATCCTGGCGCGCGGCCGCAGGCGATGGAATTCGTGGCCGATGGCGTGGAGCAAATGGGTCTTGCCGCGTCCGGTGCCGCCATGGAGGAAGAGCGGGTTGAAGGCGACCTTGTCGGCGACCGCGAGCGTGTGCGCGGCCTCCCAGGCGACCTCGTTGGCCTTGCCGACGACGAAATTCTCGAACCGGTAGCGGGGCTCGAGCGCCACCGAATAGAGGCCAGGAGACACCTTGGCCTCGCGCTCGACGGGCGGGGCCGGGATTTCGACGAGGGCGGCTGTGCTGGGCGCGCCGGAGCCGACGCCGATCCGGATCTGCCGGACCTGCGGCACCTTGGCCTTCCACGCCAGAGCGAGTCGCTCGGCGAAATGGGTCTGCACCCAATCGGCCATGAATTGCGACGGCAGCTGGAGGCGGAGCGCGCCGGTCTCGGCGTCGAAGTCGCCGAGCGCGATCGGGCGCAGCCAGCCGTCGAAGGTGCGCGCCCCGCAATCGCGGCGCAGGCCCGCGCGAATCGATTCCCATGCCGGCGCGATCGACTCGATCACGTCCGCCCCGGTCTTCTCCGTCCGATCCTCTGCAGCCCTCTGCACGGCGCGCGCACCCCTCATTCTCTCCGCCGCTCTTTGGCGGCACGTCATTTTTTCGGCGCAAAATTCCCCGCGCGGAAAGCCGCCCCCGGCAAGCCGCTGCTCGTGTTGATTTTGCTGTTGCGCCGGCGAGAGAATCTCCCGCCGGAAGATTGTTGTGGAACCCGGGCGCGGCGGGATCAAGCGGAAAAAAAGCGTCACGAAAATTAAACTATATTGACACGTAGAAAACCGCAGAACTGCGTCGCTTTCTTATTGATAGCATTTTATTTCAATAACTTATGGAGGCCGCCCCTCAAGGAATGCGCGCGAATCGCCGGAAACCCTAGGGTTTCGCGAAACCGGCTTCGCGGCCATGAAAAAACCCGCCGGCGGGAACCGGCGGGTGCCATGTCCAGTGACTAGAAAGGCTTAGCCGAGCGTGGCGAGACGGCGTGCGAGACGCGAATATTTCCGCGCCGCGGTGTTCTTGTGCAGCACGCCGCGGGCGACCCCGCGGAACAGCTCGGGCTGCACTCGCGCCAGCGCGGCCTTGGCCTGGTCTTTGTCGCCGGCGGCGAGCGCCGATTCGACCTGCTTGACGAAGGTCCGGATGCGGCTGACGCGGGCGCCGTTGATCTCGGCGCGCTTGGCGTTGCGGAGGATGCGTTTCTTTGCTTGCGGCGTATTCGCCATCGTCAAGGCCTCGTCACTGAAAAGAAAAGGGCGCGGCTTCGAACCGCACCCGCTCAAGCGCCGCCCTCTACTGTGGCCCGCTGCACCGGTCAAGCCGTCAGCGCTGGCATTTGGGGCAAAAGAAGGTCGAGCGCCCCGAGTCGGCTCGCCGGCGAATCACCCCGCCGCAGGAGGGGCAGGCCGCGCCCTCGCGCCCATAGACCCGCCACGCGCTCGAGAAATAGCCGAGCTCGCCGTCGGGGCGGACGAAATCGCGCAACGACGAGCCGCCCGCCTCGATCGCCGCCCGCAGCACCGCCCCGACCGAATCGGCGAGCCGGTCGAGCCGGGCGCGGGCGATCTGGCCGCCCGCTCTGCCCGGCGCGATCCGCGCCATGTTGAGCGCCTCGCAGACGTAGATATTGCCGAGCCCGGCGACGATGCGCTGGTCGAGCAGCAGCGCCTTGACCGGCGCCGCGCGGCCTGCGAGCGCCCGCGCAAGATAGGCGCCGTCGAAGGCGTCGCCGAGCGGTTCGGGGCCCATTTTCGCAAAGGGCGGATAAGTGTCGAGAGCCTCGGTGCGGAGGATCTCGAGGAAGCCGAAGCGGCGATGATCGTTGAGCGCGAGCCGCCGCCCCTGATCGGTCTCGATCACGACATGATCGTGCTTGCCGAGCTCGGCGGGATCGACCCGCCAATGGCCCGACATACCCAGGTGGAAGATCAAGGTGTCGCCGCGGTCGGTATCGATCAGGCCATATTTGGCGCGGCGGCCGAGCCCGGTGACGCGTGCGCCCGTCATCATTTGCCTCAGGTTCGCGGGGAAGGGCCAGCGCAGGTCCGCCCGGCGCAGATCGAAGGCGAGGATCCGCCTGCCCTCCAGCACGGGACGCAGCCCGCGGATCGTCGTCTCGACCTCGGGCAGCTCAGGCATTTAGGGACCTGCACATCATCCCCCTCCCCTGCTAGAGCCCGGCGCGATGGACAAGGTCTCTTTCGGCCATGAGGATGTCAGCCCTCGGGAAAAGACGCGGCGGGTGCGCGGCGTCTTCTCCAGCGTCGCCTCGCGCTACGATTTGATGAACGACCTGATGTCGGGCGGCCTGCACCGCCTGTGGAAGCATGAATTCGCCCGCCGGGTTCGTCCGCGCGAGGGCGAGGCAATCCTCGACATGGCGGGAGGCACCGGCGACATCGGCTTCCGCCTCGCCCGCGCCGGCGCGGCGGTGACGGTCGCCGACATCAATCCGGAAATGCTCGCCGTGGGTGTGGAGCGGGCAAAGGCGCGCGGCATCGAAGGGCTGATCTGGGCGGAGGAGAATGCGGAAAGCCTCTCCTTCGCCGACAAGGCGTTCGACGCCTATACGATCGCCTTCGGGATCCGGAACGTCACCGACATCCCGGCCGCGCTCACGGAGGCGCATCGCGTGCTGAAGACCGGCGGCCGCTTCTTCTGCCTCGAATTCTCGCGGTCGCGCTGGCCGGGCTTCCGCACGCTCTACGAAACCTATGCGCGCCGGATCGTGCCCCGGATCGGCAAAGCGGTGGCGAAGGACGAGGCGAGCTACCGCTATCTGATCGAATCGATCGAGCGCTTCCCCGACATGGCGGCCTTCGCCAAGATGATCGAGGCGGCGGGGTTCAAGCTGGTCAAGGCGGAGCCGATCCTCGGCGGCCTCGTCGCAATCCACAGCGGCTGGAAGATTTGACCCGCTCCGTCACCCACGTCTGGCGGCTCCTCAAATGGGGCCGGGTGCTGGCGCGGCATGGCGCGCTGCGCGGCATCGAGCGCGACCCGAACACGCCGCCGCCGGTCCGCCGCCTGTGCCGGCTCGCCCGCTTCGGCGCGCGCGTGCCCGACGTTCCCACTTATGCCCAGGCCTTCCAGGCGATCGGCCCGGCCGCGATCAAATTGGGCCAGGCGCTGGCGACCCGGCCCGATCTGGTCGGCGAGGCGGCGGCGCACGATCTCGCCCTGCTCCAGGACAGCCTGCCGCCGGCGCCGTTCGAGGCGATCAAGGCGGCGATCGAGCAGGGGCTCGGCCGGCCGATCGGCGAGGCGTTTCTCGAGGTCGATCCCGAACCGGTCGGCGCCGCCTCGATCGCCCAGGTCCATCGCGCCGTCACCACCGAGGGCAGGCAGGTCGCGGTCAAGGTGCTGCGCCCCCATATCGAGGAGGATTTCGCCGCCGCGATCGAGACCTACGAATGGGCGGCGGCGCAAGTCGAGGCGATGGGCGGCGAGGCGGCGAGGCTGCGCCCGCGCCTCGTCGTCGCCACCTTCCGCCAGTGGACCAACCGCGAGCTCGACCTCAGGCAGGAGGCCGCCTCCGCCTCCGAGCTCAGGGAGAATCTGGTCGCCGAGAGCGGCTTCTTCGTCCCCGAGATCGACTGGAGCCGGACCAGCCGCCGGGTGCTGACGCTCGAATGGATCGACGGCATCAAGCTGACCGACCGCGCCGCCCTGATCGAGGCCGGGCACGACTTGCCGGCGCTCGCCGCGATCCTGGTCCGCGCCTTCCTGCGTCAGGCCGTGGTCGACGGTTTCTTCCACGCCGATCTCCACCAGGGCAATCTCTTCGCGCTGCCGGACGGGCGGCTGGCGGCGATCGATTTCGGCATCATGGGCCGGATCGACCGGCAGGCGCGGATCTGGCTCGCCGAAATCCTCCACGGCCTGTTGACCGGCAATTACCGCCGCGTCGCGGAGATCCATTTCGAGGCGCAATATGTGCCGCCGCACCACAATATGGAGGAGTTCGCCACCGCTTTGCGGGCGGTCGGCGAGCCTATGCGTGGATTACCAGCCAAGGACGTCTCGCTGGGCCAGATGCTCGAGGGCCTGTTCAAGATCACCCGCGATTTCGACATGCCGACCCAGCCGCACCTCCTGCTCCTGCAAAAGACGATGGTGATGGAGGAAGGCGTCGCCGCCGCGCTCGATCCGGACATCAACATGTGGGAGACGGCCGAGCCCTTCCTCACCGAATGGGCGCGCAGCGAGCTCGGCCCGGAGGCGCGCATTGCCGACGAGCTGATCCGCGGCTTCCGCCTGCTGAGGAAGCTCCCAGACCTGATCCGCCGCATCGACCATTATTACCCGCCCCCCGGCGCCGCCCCGCCCGCGCCGCCGCTCCGAGAGATCGGCGTCGTCCGCCCGCACCGCCCCTGGCCGCTCGTGCTGACCGCCTTGCTCTCAGCCGCTGCTGGCGCGGCGGCGGTGCTGCTTCTAGGATGATGCCATGGCGGAACGGCTCGAAAATGACGGCGGCCAGATGGAAGCAGCTTCGCGGCGCCCGCTATGGGTCGCAGCCCTTGCCGCGTTGCTGACGGCGGCGCTTCTCACTTTGATCGGCATCTTGAGCTTGCTCGCCTATGAGACGGCCGGGTGCGAACGCTGCATAGGCCCGCCAACCCCACTCACATTCGAATGGTGGGCTGGCGTAGCGCGGAAACTCCCCTATGTTGCCTTCGTGGCCGTTGCCTACGCTATGTCATTGACAGCGATCATTTTTTCTCTTGAGCACCGTGCCCATCGTCCACGCCTCCTTTGGCCTCTCGCCGGCATCCTTGCCATGGTGCCAGTCGCCTGCATTTGGATCGTTTGGGTGGCCACCGGCGTTGAGGCCAATCCTGCATGGGTATACTTTCTTCCAATCGCGTGCATGGCCGTCATCGGCATGATTAGCGGCGCAGTTGCCGGCGCAGCCCGCAAGGGTCCGCGCGCATGAACGGCCGGAAAATCCTTCTGATCATCGGCGGCGGGATCGCGGCCTACAAGGCGTGCGAGCTGATCCGGCTGATCCGCAAGGCGGGCGCCAGCGTGCGCTGCGTGCTGACCCCCGGCGGGGCGCAGTTCATCACGCCGATGACGCTGGCGGCGCTCAGCGAGCAGCAGGTCTTCACCAACCTGTTCGACCTCAAGGACGAGGCGGAGATGGGCCATATCCAGCTCAGCCGCGAGGCCGATCTCGTCGTGGTCGCGCCAGCCACGGCAAACCTGCTGGCGAAGATGGCGGCCGGAATCGCCGACGATCTCGCCACCACCCTCCTGCTTGCCACCGACAAGAAGGTGCTGGCCGCGCCGGCGATGAATGTGCGCATGTGGCAGCATGAAGCGACGCGGCGCAACGTCGCCCAGCTGCGCGGCGATGGCGTGACTGTGCTTGAGCCCGACGAGGGCGAGATGGCCTGCGGCGAATATGGGCCGGGGCGGCTGCCCGAGCCGGAGGCGATCCTCGCCGCCATCGAGGCCGCGCTCGGCGCGCCGGGACCGCTGACCGGCCGGCACGTCATCGTCACCGCCGGCCCGACTCACGAGCCGATCGACCCGGTCCGCATGATCGCCAACCGCTCCTCGGGCAAACAGGGTTTCGCAATCGCCGGGGCGCTCGCCGCACTCGGCGCGCGGGTGACGTTGGTTGCGGGGCCGGTCGGCCTGGAGACGCCCGCCGGCGTGGCGCGAATCGACGTCGAGACCGCCGCGCAGATGGAGCAGGCGGTGCTCGCCGCCTTGCCCGCCGACGCCGCGGTGCTGGTCGCCGCGGTCGCCGACTGGCGGGTCGAGCCAGCGCGCGCCAAGCTCAAGAAGGAGGCGGGGCCTCCGGCGCTCGACTGGCAGCGGACGCCCGACATCCTCGCCGGCCTCGCGGCGCATGCCGACCGGCCTCGGCTCCTGGTCGGCTTCGCGGCGGAGACCGCCGACGTGTCGGCGCAGGCATCGGCCAAGCGCAGGCGCAAGGGCGCCGACTGGATCGTCGCCAACGACGTCTCGGGCGACGTGATGGGCGGCGACGCCAATGCGGTCCACCTGATCACCGGCGGCAAGGCCGAGAGCTGGGAGCGCATGTCCAAGGCCGAGGTCGCGCGCCGGCTCGCGCAGCGGATCGCCGATGCCCTGGCCTGAGATCGGCATTGCCCTCAAGCGGCTGCCGCATGGCGAGGGCCTGCCGATGCCCTCCTACGGCTCCGAACATGCGGTCGGGCTGGACGTGGTTTCGGCCGAGGACGTGATGCTGGCACCGGGGGCTCGGCATCCGGTCAGGACCGGCATCGCGATGGCGATTCCGCACGGCTACGAAGTCCAGGTCCGCTCGCGCTCCGGCACTGCGGTCAGGAACGGCATCACCTGCCTGACCGGCACGATCGATTCCGACTATCGCGGCGAATTGATGGTGGTGCTCGTCAACCTCGGCGCCGAACCGTTCGAGATCGCTCGCGGCGCGCGCATCGCGCAACTCGTGCCGGCGCCGGTTCTCAGGGCCCGCTTCGAGGAGGTGGACCGGCTGGACGAAACCGTGCGCGGCGAGGCCGGCTTCGGCTCGACCGGATTGTGACTCTCAGCGACGCCCAGCTCGACCGCTATGCCCGCCATATCGTCCTCAAGGAGATTGGCGGAGAAGGTCAGCGCAGGCTGCTGGCCGCGACGATCGCCATTGTCGGCGCGGGCGGGATCGGCGCGCCGGCGATCCAGTATCTGGCGGCGGCGGGCGTCGGCGCGCTGAGGGTGATCGACGACGATAGGGTGACGCTCGACAATCTCCAGCGCCAGATCCTGTTCGGCACGACCGACGTCGGGCGCGCCAAGACCGAGGTCGCGGGTGAGGCGGTGGCAAGGCTCAATCCGGACGTCCGCTTCGAGGCGCGGGCCGAGCGCTTGACCGGGGCCAATGTCGCCGCTTTGCTCGGCGGCGCCGATCTGGTGCTCGACGGCTCGGACAATTTCGCCACCCGCCTGATCGTCTCCGACCATCTCACCGCGGCGCATATCCCTTTGGTCTCCGCCGCGATCGGCCAGTTCCAGGCGCAGGTCGGCACCTTCCGCGGCTGGCGGGCGGCGGCGCCCTGCTATCGCTGCTTCGTCGGCGACGCCTTCGACGCGGAGGATTGCGACACCTGCTCGGAGCTAGGGGTGCTCGGCGCGATGGCCGGGATCGCCGGCAGCTTCGCCGCCTTGGAGGCGATCCGCGCGCTGACCGGCCTGGGCGAGGATCCGGCCGGCAAGCTCCACGTCTTCGACGGGTTGAAGCCCGCCATGCGGACGATCCGGATCGCCAAGGATCCGGCCTGCAGAGGCTGCTCCCGCTAACCGCCGAGCGCGTGGAACAGCTGGCTGAAGAAGCGGCCGGTGGTGTCGGGCTGGATCGCGAAGGAAAAGCCGATCCCGACGACGAGGCTGAACAGGAGGAACCGCCAGCCCAACATCCGGCCAAGCAGCGAAGGTCCGCGCCGGGCCGTGCGCGGCGCGGCGGGGACGAAATGGACGGGGGCCGCGGCAACACGGTCGGGATCCTCGGGAGGGCGGCCCAGGATCAGCGCCTTCTCGGCTAGGAATTCGTCGATCGTCAGCACGCCCTGCTCGTAGAGCCGGGTCAGCCGCTCCAGCGAGGTCAGGCGGCGGTCGACGAGATCGTGATGCGCCGGCGCGGGCTCGGCTTGCGGCTGGACGAGCGCCAGATGCGGCGAAACCGGGTCCGCCTTCGGCTCGACCCGATTGCCGCGGCTGATGCTGAGCCTGCCCGTACGCATGGATTGTCTCTACCGGCGCCGCGGTAAAGATAAGCGGACCCTTTATCCCTAATTTTCCGTCAACCGGCCGCCTTTTCAGGGTTATCGCGGCGCGATGCCGATCAGGTCGATCGTGAAGATCAAGGTGGCGCCGCCGGGGATCGGTTCGCGCCCGACGGGGCCGTAGGCGAGCATGTAGGGAATGGCGAATTCGTAGCGGTCGCCGACGTTCATCAGCGGCACGCCCTCCTGCCAGCCGCGGATCAGCTGGGGCAGCGGGAAGGTCGCCGGCTCGCCGCGCGCGACCGAGCTGTCGAACTCGGTGCCGTCGATGAAGCGGCCGGCATAATGGATGGTGACCGTGTCGGTCGGGGCGGGACGCGGCCCGCGCGCATTGCCGCTAAGCTTGCGGTAGCGCAGCCCGCTCGGCGTCCGGCGCCAGCCTTGAGCGGGGTCGAGGCCGTTGAGGTAGCGGAAATGCCAATCGGCATTGGCCGGATTGGACGGCGGCGCCGGCGGCTCCTGGGCGGCGGCGGCGAGCGCGAGCAGAGCGGTGACGATCATTTCGGTCCTTTCTTCCTGGCCGGCGCCTTGCGGCCCCTGACCTTTTTCGGCGCCGGCCCCTTTGCGGCGCGTTCGTCGATCAGCTGCGCCGCTTCCTCGAGCGTGAGCTGGTCGGGCGCCAGCGACTTGGGCAGGGTAGCGTTGGTGGTACCGTCGGTGACGTAGGGGCCGAAGCGCCCTTCCATCAGCCGGATTTCAAGCTCCGTACGCGGATGCGCGCCCAGCATTTTCAAAGGCTCGCGCGACCCCGCCTTGCGCCCGCCGCCCTTCGCCGCGTCGGCGAGTTTGGCGACGGCGGCGTTCATGCCGACCTCGAACACTTCGGCGGTGGAGGCGAGCTTCGCATATTTGCCGTCATGGGCGAGATAGGGGCCGTAGCGGCCGATGCTGGCGGTGATCGGCTTGCCCGTCTCGGGATGGTCGCCGATGCCGCGCGGCAAAGACAGGAAGCGCAGCGCCGTTTCCAAGTCAGCCTCCGCCGCCACCACGTCCTTTGGCAGCGACGCGCGCCTGGCCTCCTTTCCCTCGCCGAGCTGGAAATAGGGCCCGAACCTTCCTGACCGCAAAGTCACGTCCTGGCCGCTCTCGGGATCCTGCCCGAGCACCTGCGGACCCGAATCCTCGCCTGCCCCTTCCGCGCCCTGCCCGAAGCGGCGGGTGAACTTGCACGCCGGATAATTGGAGCAGGCGACGAAGGCGCCGTAGCGGCCGCCGCGCAGGCCGAGCCGGCCCTCGCCGCAGGCCGGGCAAAGCCTGGGGTCGGTGCCGTCGCCTTTGTCGGGAAACAGCCAGGGCGCGAGGAAATCGTCGAGAGCGGCGGTGATCTCGCTCGGCTTCTGCTCCATCACCTCGGCGGTCTTCGGCTTGAAGTCGCGCCAGAAGCCTTCGAGCACCTGCTGCCACTGCATCCGCCCGCCCGAAATCTCGTCGAGCTCGTCCTCGAGATGGGCGGTGAAATCGTAGGACACGTAGCGTTCGAAGAAGCGTTCGAGGAAGGCGGTCAGCAGCCGGCCGCTCTCCTCGGGAAAGAAGCGGTTCTTCTCGAGCCGGACGTAATCGCGGTCCTTCAGCGTCTGCAGGGTCGCGGCGTAGGTGGAGGGACGGCCGATGCCGAGCTCCTCCATCCGCTTGACCAGGCTCGCCTCGGAGTAACGCGGCGGCGGCTGAGTAAAATGCTGCTCCGCCGCGACGCTCTTCTTCGCCGGCGTGTCGCCCTCGCGCAGCCTCGGGAGCCGGCGGCTGTCCTCGTCCTCGGCATCGTCGCGGCCCTCTTCGTAGAGGGCGAGGAAGCCTGGGAAGAGCACGACCTGGCCGGTGGCGCGCAGGCCGTGCCGGCCGGTGCCGTCGGCAAACTCGGCGGTGGTCCGCTCGATCCGCGCCGAGGCCATTTGGCTCGCCAGCGCCCGCTTCCAGATCAGCTCGTAGAGTCGCGCATGGTCGCCCGAGCCGGCGCGGTCGCGGCCGAAATCGGTGGGGCGGATCGCCTCATGGGCCTCCTGCGCATTCTTCGCCTTGGTTTCGTAGAAGCGCGGCTTGTCCGGGACGTAGCCGGCATCGTAGCGCATCGCGACCGCCTTGCGCGCGGCCGAGACCGCCTCGGCCGCCATCTGCACGCCGTCGGTGCGCATATAGGTGATCGCGCCGTCCTCGTAGAGGCTCTGCGCCACCCGCATCGTCTGGCTCGCGGAGAAGCCCAATTTGCGCGCCGCCTCCTGCTGCAGCGTGGAGGTAGTGAAGGGCGGCGGCGGATTGCGGTCGAGCGGCTTGGTCTCGACCGAGACGACGCTGAACCGCCCCTCCTCGACCGCGCGTTTCGCGGCCAGCGCAATGCCCTCGTCGCCGATCGTCAGCCGGTCGATCTTGTTGCCGTCATAGCGGACGAGGCGCGCCGGGAATTCGGTGCCGTCCGCCTCCATCGAGGCGGTGACGCTCCAATATTCCCGGGCGCGGAACAGCTCGATCTCGCGCTCGCGGTCGACCACCAGCCTCAGCGCCACCGATTGCACCCGGCCGGCCGACTTGGCCCCGGGCAATTTGCGCCACAGCACCGGCGAGAGGGTGAAGCCAACCAGATAGTCGAGCGCGCGGCGCGCCCGATAGGCGTCGATCAGATCCTCGTCGAGCGCGCGCGGATGGGCCATCGCCTCGCCGACGGCCGATCTGGTGATGGCGTTGAAGGCGACGCGCTCGACATGGGCGGGCAGCGCGCGCCGCGCGCGCAACACTTCCTGGACATGCCAGGAGATCGCCTCGCCCTCGCGGTCGGGATCGGTGGCGAGGATCAGCGACTCGGCTTTCTTCGCCTCGTCGGTAATGGCTTTGAGCTGGCGCGCCTTGTCGGCGTAATTCTCCCAGGTCATGGCGAAGCCGTCGTCCGGATCGACCGAGCCGTCCTTGGGTGGCAGGTCGCGGACATGGCCGTAGGAGGCGAGCACCCTGTAGCCGGGGCCGAGATATTTTTCGATGGTCTTGGCCTTGGCGGGCGATTCGACGACGACGAGCTTCATGTCTTGTTTAAGTCCTTACACGTACGCGCGATGGTGGAGAGCGGGATTGCGCAGCGTCAAGAGCCAAGCGGTGGGGATAGCGGGAGCGGGCCTGATCGCGCTCGCCTGGCCCGGCGCCGGCTCGGTCGCGCAGCCGCTGCAACGCGGGATAGGGACGCGGATCGTCGCCGAGCTCAACCGGGCCCGGGCCGATCCCCGCGCTTATGCCGCGGAGCTGCGCCGTTACCGCGCTTATTATCGCGGGCGGATCGTGTGGCGGCCGGGCAATCCGGTCGGCCTCAGGACCCGTGAAGGGGCCGCCGCGGTCGACGAAGCGATTCGTTTCCTCTCCGCGCAGGCCCCGCTGCCGCCGCTGGCCGAGCTCCCCCTCCTCGCCCGCGCCGCGGCCGACCATGCCGCCGACCAGGAGCGGAGCGGCCTCCAGGACCATGGCGGACGCGACGGCTCGCGCCCCGCCGAGCGGATCCGGCGGCGGGGCGGCGGCGCTTATGCCGGCACGGGCGAAGTGATCGCCTATGGGCCCACCGACGCCGCGAGCGTGGTCCGCGAGCTGATCATCGACGACGGCGTGGCGGACCGGGGCCATCGCCGGCTGATGTTCAGCGCGCGCTTCCGCGCCGCGGGCGCCGCCTGCCGCCCGCACCGGGGCTGGCGGACGGTCTGCGTCGTCGACTTCTCGACCAGCCCGAACGGGCGCTAAGGGGGAAAACATGATGCGCAGCCTTGCCGCCGTCCTTCTGGTTCTCTCCGCCGCTCCCGCGCTGGCGCAATCCTCCCGCGAATGGCTCGCACCCCGCGACCGCGAGACGCTGGACGTGATCGAGAGCTCCACAACCGAGTTCAAGACGAAGACAGTCTATGTCGGGCGCGGCGAGACGCCGGAGACCTGGACTCGCCGGATCACGATATGGTCCTATCCCGGATATCTGCTCGACCGCCCGGCCTTCGCAGAGCAGGCGGCGGGCATCCGGCGGGAGATCATCTCGACCTGTCCAGGCGTCAGGGCCGGCGAACTGAGGTTGTTCGACTGGTCCGGCCGCGCCGCCGCCGACTATGTCATCGTCTGCCCGTTTTATCCGGAGACCGGCCGGCAGGATATCTATCTGGTGCGGAGCATCGCCGGGACGACGGGCCTTCTCGCTGCGGCCATCACCTTCCGGCGCCCACCGACCGACGCCGAGGCCGCGCGAGCGCGCGCCTATCTCGACACGCTGATCCTCTGCGCCCCGGCCCGCGACGAGCCGGCCTGCCGCGACTAGCTCTCCGGCGTCACCCGCCATGCATGGATGAAGGCGGCGGCGAGCAAGGCGTCGATCGAGGCGAATTCGAGCACCGCCGCCGGGATCCGCTGCTCGGCCCAGAGGATCAGCACGGGCAGGAAGAAGGCCGTCTTGGCGAGCGCGCAGAGCGGCATGAGCGGGCGGAAGCGGACCGGATCGCGGGCGATCGTCAGGTAGACGAGCTGCATCACCGTCGCCGCGCCCAGGAAGCCGTAATAATATTCGGCATGGGGGAGCCCGCCTTGCGTCGCCTGCGCGATCCAGCGCTCGAGGAAGAAGAAGGGGACGAGCACGATCAGGCCGTAAATGCCGGCCACAAGGAAGGTCAGCCGCGCGGTCCGCTCGCTCATGGCGCGCTGACCTTGCCGCCCGCATGCCGTTCGAGCCGGCCGGCGAGCTCGAGCTCGAGCAGGATGGTCTGCACCGTCGCCGGCGACAGGCCGGACTGGCGGACGAGCTCGTCGACGGGCACCGGCGTCGGCCCGAGCAGATCGGCGACGGCGCGGCGCGCGGCCTCGTCGGCGTCGGCGCTGGGGCCGGACGCGGCATAATCCAGCTCGCGCTGGCGGAACGGGCGGATGCGCGACGGGCCGATCGCCTCGAGCACGTCCTCGGCGGTCTGGACCAGGGTGGCGCCCTCCCGGATCAGATGGTTGCAGCCCTGCGCGCGCGGATCGAGCGGCGAGCCCGGTACCGCCATCACCTCGCGCCCCGCTTCGGCGGCAAGGCGCGCGGTGATCAAAGATCCCGATTTGGGCGCCGCCTCGACCACCACCGTGCCGTGGGTCAGGCCGGCGATGATGCGGTTGCGCCAGGGGAAATGGCGCGCGCGCGGCTCGACGCCCGGCGGCTGCTCGGCGATCAGCAGGCCGCGCTCGGCGATCGCGCGCTGGCGCTCATTGTTTTCGGGCGGATAGACGACGTCGATGCCGCCGGCGATCACCGCGATCGTGCCGCTGTCGAGCGCCCCGTCATGCGCCGCCGAATCGATCCCGCGGGCCAGCCCGGAGACGACGACGCTCCCCGCCTCGCCCAAAGCGAGGGCGAGCTGGCGGGCGAAGCGGCAGGCGGCGGCCGAAGCGTTGCGCGCGCCGACGATCGCCACCGCCGGCCTGTCGAGCAAAGCGATATCGCCCATCACGATCAAGGCCGGCGGCGCGGTCTCCAGCTCGGCGAGCAAAGCCGGGTAGGCGCCCTGCCCAAGGAACAGATGCCGCGCGCCGAGCGCCGCGACCCGCTCGATCTCGCGCTCGATCTCGGACTTGGAGGCGAGCCGAGGCGCGCGCCCGCCGCCGCGCGCGGCGAGGTCGGGAATTGCGTCGATCGCCGCCTGGGCCGAGCCGAAGCGGGCGAGCAGCTGGAAATAGGTGATCGGCCCGATATTGTCGGAGCGGATCAGCCTGAGCCGGGCGACGTGATCGGCGGGCGCGGGCATGTCAGGCGGCGCCCCGTCCGACCCTGGGCTCCTCGCCCCGGGCCAGCCGGCCGATATTGGCGCGATGTTTCCAGAAGACGAGCAAGGCGAAGCCCAGGAAGAGCAAGGCCAGGTCGAAGCGGCCGAAGATCGCCGCCGTGACGGGCGCCGCGACCGCGGCCGTCATCCCGCTCACCGAAGAATAACGGGTGACGATGAGCATGAGCAGCCAGATGATGCCGAGCGCTAGCGCGCTCGGCCAGTGCAGGGCCGCGACGATGCCGAGGCCGGTGGCGAGGCCCTTGCCCCCCCTGAAGCGCAGCCAGACCGGAAAGAGGTGGCCGAGGAACGCGCCGATAGCGCCCAGCCCCTCGGCCTGCGGCAGATCCGGCCAGATCGCCCTGGCCAGCAGCACCGCCGCCGCGCCCTTGCCGGCGTCGAGCAGCAAGGTCGCCGCCGCCAACTCCTTGCGCCCGGTCCTGAGCACGTTGGTCGCGCCGATATTGCCCGAGCCGATCGTGCGCACGTCGCCGGCGCCGGCCGCGCGGGTCAGCAGCAGCCCGAACGGAATCGCCCCCAGCGCATAGCCGAGCAAGAGGCAGAGGATCGGCGGCACCAGGATTTCGAGCGTCACGAACACCCCCGGCACCATGCCTAGCCACGCCGGAAAATGAGCGCAACAAATTGCCGCGAAAGCGGTGGGTCCTTCGATACGGGCCCTCGACAAGCTCGGTCCCTACTCAGGATGAGCGGGTGGGAGTTGTCATTGACCCAGCCCGCTCATCCTGAGTAGCCGGTGAGCTTGCCGAACCATGAGCAGGTCGGATTGCCCCCCGGGCAATCCTGAAGCATGCGGGGCATGCTTCACCTGCTCATTATCGAAGGACCCCGCATGACCGCGCCCCAACCCCTACTAGTCTTCGATTCCGGCGTCGGCGGGCTTTCGGTGCTGCGCGAAATCCGCAAGCTCCTGCCGAACGCGCCGATCGTCTACGCCGCCGACAGCGCCGGTTTTCCCTACGGCACCAGGAGCCCGGCCGAGATCGCGGCGCGGGTGCCGGCCTTGCTCGGCCGGCTCGCCGAACGCTACGATCCGGCCGCGATCGTGATCGCCTGCAACACCGCCTCGACCATTGCCCTCGACCCGGTCCGCGCCGCGCTCGATCTGCCGGTCGTCGGCACCGTGCCCGCGATCAAGCCCGCGGCGGCGCTGTCGAAGACGCGGGCGATCGGCGTGCTCGGCACCGACGCCACCATCGTCCAGCCTTATGTCGACCGGCTGGCCGCCGAGTTCGCCGCCGACTGCACAGTCGTCCGCCACGGCTCGGCCGAGCTGGTCGACCTCGCGGAGGCGAAGCTGCGCGGGGAAGCGACGGACCCCGCGGCTTATGCCCGCATCCTCGGCGGCCTTCTCGGCCGGCCCGGCGGCGCGCGGATCGACACGATCGTGCTCGCCTGCACCCATTTTCCTTTGGTCGAGGCCGAGCTCGCCGCCGCCGCGCCGCGCTTGCTCTCCTTCGTCGACGGCAATGCCGGCATCGCCCGCCGGGTCGCCTGGCTGATGCGCGATCATGCCTGGCCTGCCACGCGTTGCGAAGGCGTGGCGGTCTTCACCGGCGAAGCGGCCGAAGCCTGTCGCCCGGGGCTCGCCGGCTTCGGCCTGACCCGGATCGAGAAACTCTAGGCGACAAGGGCTTGTTGCGAATCGTTCGCACTGGCTTTTCGGGCCCGACATCTTTTATTGAAGCGGGCGACGAGAGGCCGGGGAAGAGCTTTGGACTATCAGCGTATCTTTGCCGACGCGATCGAACGGCTCCATGCCGAGGGCCGTTATCGCGTCTTCATCGATATATTGAGGAACAAGGGCAGCTATCCCAATGCCCGCTGCTTCGCCGGCCATAACGGGCCGAAGCCGATCACGGTCTGGTGCTCCAACGACTATCTCGCCATGGGCCAGCATGCCGGCGTGATCGCGGCGATGGAGGAGGCGCTGCACGATGTCGGCGCCGGCTCGGGCGGCACCCGCAACATCTCCGGCAACACCCATTATCATATCGATCTGGAGGCCGAGCTCGCCGACCTGCACGGCAAGGAAGCCGCCTTGCTCTTCACCTCGGGCTATATCTCGAACGAGGCGACGCTCTCGACGCTCGGCAAATTGCTCCCCGGCTGCATCATCTTCTCAGACGCCTTGAACCACGCCTCGATGATTGCCGGCATCCGCAGCTCTGGCTGCGCCAAGCAGGTGTTCCGCCACAACGATCTCGCCCATCTCGAAGAGCTGCTCGCGGCCGCCGATCGCGAAGCGCCCAAGCTGATCGCGTTCGAGAGCGTCTATTCGATGGACGGCGACGTCGCCCCGATCGCGGAAATCTGCGACCTCGCCGACAGATATAACGCCTTGACCTATCTCGACGAGGTCCATGCGGTCGGCATGTACGGCCCGCGCGGCGGCGGCATTTCCGAGCGCGACGGCGTCGCCCACCGGCTCACCCTGATCGAGGGCACATTGGGCAAGGCGTTCGGGGTGATGGGCGGCTATGTCGCGGCGGATCGCAACATCATCGACGTGATCCGCAGCTACGCGCCCGGCTTCATCTTCACCACCTCGCTGTCGCCGGTGCTCGTCGCCGGCGCGCTCGCCAGCGTGCGCCACCTCAAGGCCTCGACCGTCGAGCGCGACGCGCAGCAATTTCGCGCGGCCGAATTGAAGGCGATCTTCGCCGAGGCGCGGCTGCCGGTAATGCCGTCGACGACGCACATCGTGCCGCTGCTGGTCGGCAATCCGGTCATGGCGAAGAAGATCAGCGACATATTGCTCGCCGAATATGGCATCTACGTGCAGCCGATAAACTATCCCACCGTCCCGCGCGGCACCGAGCGCCTGCGCTTCACGCCGGGGCCGGCGCACACCGCCGAAATGATGCGCGATCTCGCCGCCGCTTTGGTCGAGATCTGGGACCGCATGGAGATGCGCTGGGCGGCCTGAGCCGCCCGCCCCTCCATAATATCCGGTGGCGAATCCTGCCCCGATTGCCTAGGGCATGCGCCATGCGTATCGCCATCGCTTCCGACCATGCCGCAGTCGCCCTGAAGACCGAGCTCGTCAGCTGGCTCGGCGACGAGGGCCACGACGTCAACGATCTTGGCCCGCAAGGCGTCGATTCGGTCGATTATCCCGATTACGGCTACAAGCTCGCCGAGGAGATTGCCGCCGGCCGCGCGGATTACGGCATTGCGCTGTGTGGCTCGGGCATCGGCATCTCGATCGCCGCCAACCGCCACCCGGCTTGCCGCTGCGCGCTGGTTTCCGAGCCGCTTTCGGCGACGCTGGCCCGCGAGCATAACGACGCCAACGTCATCGCGCTGGGGGCGCGGCTGATCGGCGTCGAGATGGCCAGGGCCTGCATCGAGGCGTTCCTCGCCACGCCGTTCGGCGGCGGTCGCCACGGCCGCCGCGTCGAAAAGCTCTCCCACCCGCATTTCAGCAAGGAGCCCGCATGAGCAGCCGCCCGCTCAGCGACGTCCAGCCCGACGGATTCTTCACCGACGATCTGCGCGCGGCGGATGCCGGCGTCGCCGACGCCGTCGCCGCCGAACTGGAACGCCAGCAGAACCAGATCGAGCTGATCGCCTCGGAGAATATCGTCTCGCGCGCCGTGCTCGAGGCGCAGGGCTCGGTGCTCACCAACAAATATGCCGAAGGCTATCCGGGCCGGCGCTATTATCAGGGCTGCGGCCCCTCCGACTCGGTCGAAACGCTGGCGATCGAGCGGGCGAAGCAGCTGTTCGGCTGCGGCTTCGCCAACGTTCAGCCGCATTCGGGCGCGCAGGCCAATGGCGCGGTCATGCTGGCGCTGACCAGGCCCGGCGACACGATCCTCGGCATGTCGCTCGACGCGGGCGGGCACCTCACCCACGGCGCCAGGCCCGCATTGTCCGGCAAATGGTTCAACGCCATCCAATATGGCGTCCGCCGCGACGACGATCTGATCGATTTCGACGAGGTCGAGCGGCTGGCCCGGGAGCACAGCCCCAAGCTGATCATCGCCGGCGGCTCGGCCTATCCGCGCCATATCGATTTCGCCCGCTTCCGCGCCGTCGCCGACGCGGTCGGGGCGGTCTTCATGGTCGACATGGCGCATTTCGCCGGGCTGGTCGCCGCGGGCGAGCACCCCTCCCCGTTCGGCCACGCCCATGTCGTCACCACGACCACGCACAAGACACTGCGCGGACCGCGCGGCGGCATGGTGCTGACCGACGACGAGGCCATTGCGAAGAAGATCAACTCAGCCGTCTTCCCAGGCCTGCAGGGCGGCCCCTTGATGCACGTCATCGCCGCCAAGGCGGTGGCCTTCGGCGAGGCGCTGCAGCCCGATTTCAAGGCTTATGCCAAAGCGGTGATCGCCAATGCGAAGGCGCTTGCCGCGCGGCTCAAGGAGCGCGGCGCCGATCTCGTCGCGGGCGGCACCGACACCCACCTCGCCTTGGTCGACCTGCGCCCGCTCGGCATTACCGGCCAGCAGGCCGACGAGGCGCTCGAGCGCGCGTCGATCACCTGCAACAAGAACGGCATCCCCTTCGATCCGCTGCCGCCCATGAAGACCAGCGGGATCCGCGTCGGCTCCCCGGCGGGAACCACGCGCGGCTTCGGGGTCGCGGAGTTCCGCGACATCGCCGACATGGTCGCCGACGTGCTGGAAGGCGTCCGCGCCAATGGCGAGGCGGGCGACCCGACGGTCGAGGCCGAGGTCAAAGGCCGGGTCCGCGAGCTCTGCGCGCGCTTCCCCATTTACCCCGAGCAGTAAGTGCGCTGCCCGTTCTGCGCGCATGAAAACAGCCAGGTGAAGGACAGCCGTCCCACCGAGGAC
>JBKJZJ010000127.1:0-7948 GCA_046715355.1 Allosphingosinicella sp.
CCGCCGCGGCCGCTTCTCCATCGATCCGGACAGCATCGTTCCGCCCCAAGGGAATGACGAGCGGATCGCGGCGCGGCTGCGCGACCAGGCCGCGGGCGCCGGCCTTGCGATCCGGGACGCGCGCGCCGCGGTCAGCGACGAGGTCCAGCTCCCGCCGCGGGCGCGCGAGCGGCTCGGGCCCGCGCAGCGCGAGCGCGCCGAGGAAAGGCTGCGCCGGTTGCAGACCCTGCGCCTCTCGATCCAGCTTGGCGACGGGCGCTGGCTCAACGGCCGGATGGTGACGCCGCGGCCCAATCCCTGGCTCGCGGTCCGCCTCGCCGGCTCGACCCTGCTCATCTACGTGCTGCTGCTGGGCGCGATCGTGCTGATCGCGCTCCGGCTCGGCCGGCCGCTGCGCGACCTCACCGCGGCCGCCAGGAGCTTCGAGGGGCGCGGCGAGGCGCCGCAGGTGACGCCGCGCGGGCCCGCCGACGTGCGCCGGGCCATCCTCGCCTTCAACGCGATGAGCGCGCGGGTCTCGATCATGCTCGACGAGAAGGACCGGATGCTTGGCGCGATCGGCCACGACATGCGCACGCCTCTGACGTCGCTCAGGATCCGCGCCGAGAATATGGAGCCCGAGGCCGAGCGGCTGAAGATGATCGCCACCATCGGGGAGATGGACGACATGCTCGAACAGACGCTGGCGCTGGCCCGCGCCGGCCGCGCCACCGAGCAGGTCAGGCCGGTCGACCTCTACGCGCTGGCCGACGCTCTGGCGGAGGAGTTCCGCGCGCTCGGCCAGCCCGTCGCGATGGAGCCCGGCGCGCGCCACGTCGCCGCCGTCCAGCCCAATCTGCTGCGCCGGGCGCTGCGCAATCTGATCGAGAATGCCGTCCGCCACGGCGGCGGCGCCCGGGTCGCGGTCCGGACCGAAGGCGAGGCGATCGCGCTCGACGTGACGGACGAGGGCCCCGGCATCCCCGAGGCCGAGCTCGAGCGGGTGCTGGAGCCGTTCGTCCGCCTGGAAGCCTCGCGCAACCGCGAGACGGGCGGGTCGGGCCTCGGCCTCGCTTTGGCGCGCAGCGCGGCGCTGGCGCATGGCGGCAGCCTCGTCCTCGAAAATCGCGCGGGAGGCGGCCTGCTGGCGCGAATCCTGCTGCCCGCGGGGGCGAAGAAAGAGGCGGACGCCTAGCCGCTCACCGGCGGGAAGGTGTGGACCTTTCTCTTGCCGCACCACAATTCGAGCGCCTGGGGGCCGCAATGCGCCTCGGCGAGGCGCGCGGCCTCGGCGTCGTCGTCGGCTTCGATCTCCTCGAAGCCGACAAACTTGCCGCCCGGGTCGGCCAGCCGATAGAGCCGGTAATAGGCCAATTCTTCCCCCACCTCGCGCTCACTAGTCCCGGCGAAGCCGATCTTATGTCGCACAAACGGAACCGAAACGACTTGAGCGAAATCAAGCGCGCGCGACGCCCGTCCGAATCTCACTGATCCAGGCCATGAAAAGGCGGACTCCCTGGGAGCCCGCCTTTCCAATCGGCCGGAAAAGTGCGCTCAGTTCTGCTCGCCGCGCCTCTCGCGCATGCGCTCGCGCCGCTGGCCGCGCGCGGCCTGGCGCTCGGCGGCGGTGACCGTGCCGTCATGATTGGCGTCGAGCCGGTCGAAGCGGGCGAGAGCGCGTTCGCGGAACTGCTCGCGGCTGACGAAGCCCTGCTCGCCGAACATCCGCTGGCCGCGCATGCCGCGCATGCCGGGACCGCCGTGGCGCATGCCGCGATGACGCATGCCCGGGCCGCCGGGTCCGCCCGGGCCGCCGCGGTTCGCGTGCGCCTGCGCCATTTCTTCGCGGGTTATGCTGCCGTTGCGGTCGGCGTCGAGCCGGTCGAACATGCGGGTCATGCGCTGTTCGCGGCGCTGCTCGGCGCGCGCCTGCCCCTCTTCGCGGGTGAAGCGGCCGTCATTGTTGGTATCGAGCCGCGCGAACGCCCGGTCGGTGCGCTCGATCAGCTGCGCGCGGGTCAGGTCGGCATTGCGGCCGGGGCGCTGGTCCGGCCCTTGCGCGGCCGCGGCGCCGGCCGTGGCGAGCAGGGCGGCGCAGCCCAGAAAGCTCAACTTGTTCATCGGGACATCCCTCCAATTGCTCCATGGTCCATGCCGCCCCTCATGCCCGGCGGCTGTCGCCCAACTTTGTCGCGGGACGGGAAAAGTGTCGCCGATTGTCGCAATCATTGCCCATCCGCGCGACGGAACGAGCGTCAGACGCGATGAGAAGCGTTGATATATTATATCCTGCCGCTCATAACCCGTGCCGACAGAGAAAAGGTGATTGCGTGTTCCGACCCCTGCTGCTGGCGAGCGCCTGCCTCGCCTCCCCGGCTCTCGCCGCAACCCAAACCGCCGAGCCCGCTCAGGCGCCCGGGGCGGAGGGCGGCGAAACCCAGGGCTCCGTGCCGCCCGCCGATTATCACGCGCCCGAGGATAACGACATCGTCGTCACCGGTTTCGCGCGCAGCCGCGGCGACATATTGTCGGGCACCTCGGTGGTCGCCGGCGACGAGCTGACCCGCGATTTGCGGCCGACGATCGGCGAGACGCTGGCGCATCAGCCGGGCGTCTCGGCGACCTCGTTCGGGCCCAATGCCTCGCGCCCCGTCTTGCGCGGCTTCCAGGGCGAGCGCGTGCGCGTGCTCACCGACGGCATCGGCAGCCTCGATGCGTCGAGCACCAGCGTCGACCATGCGGTGGCGATCAACCCCTTGACCGCCGACCGGATCGAGGTGCTGCGCGGGCCCGCGGCCTTGCTGTTCGGCTCCTCGGCGATCGGCGGCGTGGTCAACGTCATCGACGCGCGCATCCCGCGCCGCATGCCCGACGAGGCGGTCCATGCCGAGGGCATCCTCACCTACGGCTCCGCGGCGAACGAACGCTCGGCCAATGCCATGATCGACATTCCGCTCGCCTCCAATCTCGTCTTCCACCTGGACGGCAATTACAGCAAGTCGGACGATCTCGAGATCGGCGGCTTCCTGCTCACGCGGGCGTTGCGGGCTCAGGCCGCGGCGAGCCCGGATCCCGACATTGCCGCCTTGGCCGGCTTGCGCGGACGGATTCCCAATACCGACGGGCGGACCTGGGACGTGGCCGCGGCGATCGCCTGGATCGACGGCAACGACAATGCCGGCTTTTCGGTCAACCGCTACGACAGTTTCTACGGCGTGCCGATCCGCTATTCGCTCGACCCGGCGATCGAGGCGGAGGGGCCGCATATCGACGTCCGCCAGACCCGCGCCGACGGCCGCGCCGAGATCGACACCGGCTCGGGCTTCCTCGATTCGGTGCGCCTGCGCGGCGCCTATTCCGACTATCGCCACTTCGAGATCGAGGACAATGGCGACATCGCGACGACCTTCCTCAATCAGGGCTGGGAGGGCCGGATCGAGGCGCGCCAGACGGCGCGGAACGGCTGGGGCGGCGGCTTCGGCGCGCAATATTTCCAGCGCGACTTCAGCGTCGACGGCGCGGAGAAGTTCCTGCCGCCGAACCTCACCCGGCAGTTCGGCCTGTTCACGCTGCAGACGCTCGACCGCGGCGCGCTCAAGGCCGAAGCGGGCCTGCGCTACGAGCACAGCACGCTCAGCGCCGACGCCGACGCCGACCTCGGCAATCCGGCGCTGCGCCGCGGCTTCGACGCCGTTTCGGGTTCGGTCGGCGCCAGCTACGCTTTCGCGCGCGACTGGCGGATCGGCCTCAACGTCACCCGCAGCGAGCGCGCGCCCTCGGCCGAGGAGTTGTTCGCCAACGGGCCGCATGCCGGCACCCAGTCGTTCGAGATCGGCGATCCGGGCCTCGACACCGAGCGCAGCTGGGGGCTCGAGGGGACGCTGCGCCATAGCGGCGGCGGCTTCACCTTTGCCGCCTCGCTCTTCCACAATTGGTTCGACGGTTATATTTTCGAGGCGCCGACCGGCCTCGTCCAGGACGATCTGCCGGTCTTCCAATACCGCCAGTCCGACGCGCGCTATTTCGGCGTCGAGCTCGAAGCCTCGGCCCATGTCGCCCAGCTCGGCGACTTCCTGATCAACCTCGACGGCGTCGCCGATTATGTCCGCGCGACCATCGACGGCGCCGGCCCGGCACCGCGCATCCCCCCCTTGCGCCTGCTCGGCGGCATCGAGGCCCAGTCCAACCATGTCAACGGCCGGATCGAGGTCGAATGGGTGAGCGCGCAGGACCGCATCGCCGCGTTCGAGACGCCGACGGGCGGCCATGTGATGGTCAACGCGTCGCTTGCCATCCATCCCTTCGGCCGCGGCAATATGAGCGCGATCATCCTCTCGGCGAACAACATCTTCGACGTCGACGCCCGCCGCCACGCGAGCTTCCTCAAGGATTATGCGCCGCTCGCCGGCCGCGACCTCAGGATCAGCGCCCGCTTCACCTTCTAGGTTTTGTGGGGGGTCGCGCCCGTGGTTAGTACGATATGGATTCGCTCCACCGCATCCGCGACACGATCCGTCTTTCGGCGGCATGCATTAGGCTGACAGAAACTTCGCGCCGATTATGGATTCAAATCCTTGGGGTAGAAGGTCTTAGGAGGCATGATGCGGGGCGGAGCGACAGCGGGGCGAATGCGCTTCCTTGGAATGGCGGCTTTGATGTTCGCCGCCTGCGTGCCGGCGCAATCGGCGCAGATTCCCTCGCGGGGCCCGTCTTACGCCCGGGGCGGCGCCGAACAGCGCGCGCTGGAGCAGCGGATCGAGGAGCTCGGCCGCGCCTTTCCGGGCGAGGTCGGCATCGCGGTGCGCGAGATCGACGGCCGCTTCATGGCGAGCTGGAACGGCGAACGCTATTTCCCGCAGCAGAGCGTCAGCAAATTCTGGGTCGCGGTGACCGCTTTGCAGCGCGTCGACGCGGGCGCGCTCGATCTCGACCGGCGCGTCACCATCACCCGCTCCGACCTCACTTTGTTCAACCAGCCGATCGCCGCGCAGATCGGCCCGAACGGCTATACGACGACGCTCGGCGACCTCCTGTTCCGCGCGATGACCCGCAGCGACAATACCTGCAACGACATCGTCCTGCGTCACGCCGGCGGCCCGGCCGCGGTGCGCGCGATGATCGAGCGCGCGCGCCTTTCAGGGGTGCGCTTCGGCCCGGGCGAACGGCTGCTCCAGGCCGGGATCGCCGGGCTGCAATGGACGCCGGCTTATTCGGTCGGCAATGCCTTCTCCCAGGCGCGCAGCGCCGTCCCCGCCGCGCGCCGGCGCCAAGCGTTCGAACGCTATATCGAGGATCCGATTGACGGCGCCACGCCCGAGGGGCTGACCATGGGCCTGGCCATGCTGCAGCGCGGGGAGCTGCTTTCGCGCGCCTCGACCGGCCGGCTGCTTTCGATCATGTCGCGGACCCGCACCGGGCCGCAGCGGCTGACCGGCGGCCTCGCGCCCGGCTGGCGGATCGCGCACAAGACCGGCACCGGCCAGGTGCTCGGCGGCACCCAGGCCGGCTATAACGACATCGGCATCCTGACCTCGCCCGAGGGCCGCCACTATGCGGTCGCGGTGATGATCGGCCGGACCGCGACGCCGCTCGGGACGAGGATGACGCTGATGCAGAACGTCACCCGCGCCGTGGTCGCCTATGACGAGGCGCTGGACGAAGGCGGCGGCCGCTACCGGCGCCGCTAACGCTGGCGCTGGCGCCGCCGCCGCCATAAGGTGGCGGCATGGCCCGGCCGCAATCCCCCGATTACGACAAAAGGCGCGAGGCGATTCTCGCCGCGGCGGCCCAGCTTTATGCGAAGAAGGGCTTTCCGGGCGCCTCGGTCGCGGCGCTCGCGAAGGCCTGCCGCACGTCCAAATCGCTGATCTATCACTATTTCCCGTCCAAGGACGACATTCTCTACGCGGTCATGGCCGAGCATCTCGATGCCCTGACCGAGGCAGCCGAGACGGCCTGCGCGACCGGCAGCGCGGACGACAAGCTGCGGACGCTGACAATCGCCTTCATGCGACTCTACGCCAGCGCGCAGAATCATCACAAGGTGCTGCTGAACGAACTGGACAGGCTTCCGCCGGAGCGCCGTGCCGACGTCGTCGCCAAGCAGCGTCGGATCATCGCGGCGGCCGAATCGGTGATCGCCGAGGTCGCCCCTGGCGGCGGCGCGCGGGTGAACACGATGCTGTTCTTAGGTATGATCAAATTGACACACACCTGGTTCGATCCCGCCGGCCCGTTCATGCCGGAGGCGCTGGCGCTTCGCGTGGTCGAGATCATGCAGCGGGGCCTAGGGTCCACCCTCGCGCCTCAGGCGTCGTAGTCGAGCTCGACGCCCTCCCCTTTGGGTACGGACTGGCAGGTCAGCACGTAGCCCGCCGCCACCTCCTCGTCGGTGAGGCCGTAGCGCGCGGCCATCTCGACCTCGCCCGAGACGATGCGGGCGCGGCAGGTGGCGCAGACCCCGGCCTTGCAGGCGAAGGGCGCCGGCAGGCCGGCGGCGCGCGCGGAATCGAGGATGTTGCCGGCGGCGGCGTCGAACGCGACCCGGCGCTTGCGGCCGTCGAGCGTGACCAACAGGGTCAGCCCCGCCGCCTCCCTGGTCAGCGCCTGCATCTGCGCCTGGAGCGCCGCCGACGGCCGCCCGGCCGTGAAGCGTTCGAGGTGGATCCGGTCCTTGGCGACGCCCTTGGCCAGCAGGGCCGCCTCGGCCGCGTCCATCATCGGACCGGGGCCGCAGATGAAGAAAGCGGCGACGTCTGCCGGATCGACCAGGGTCTCGAGGATCTCGTCGCATTTGGCGCGGTCGAGCATGCCGTTGAACAGGTCGATCTCCTCGGCCTCTTCGGCAAGAAAATGATGGACTTGCAGCCGGTCCATAAAACGATTTTTCAGCTGCGCCAGGGCTTCGAGGAAGATGATCGAGCTGCTGTCGCGATTGCCGTAGAAGAGCGTGAAACGGCTTTGCGGCTCGCTGAGCAGCGCCGTCTTCAGCAGCGACAGCACAGGCGTGATCCCGGAGCCGCCCGCGAAGCCGGCATAGTGATTGGCCGCGCCCGCTTCGAACTCCCAGGTGAAGCTGCCGTGCGGCGCCATCACCTCAATCGTCATACCGGGTTGCAGAGTGTCGTTCGCCCAATTGGAAAAGGCACCGCCGGCGATCCGCTTGACGGTGACCATCACCGCATCGTCCTGAGGCGCGACACAGAGCGAATAATTGCGGCGGATTTCCTCGCCGGAGATCTCAGCCTTGAGCGTCAAATGCTGGCCCGGCTTGAATTTAAAGGTCTCGCGAAGCTCCTCGGGCACGACGAATCGGATCGAGCGCGCCTCAGTGGTTTCATCAACCACATCGGCGACCGTCAGGCTGTGGAACGACACGCTCATCAGTGGCACTTGAACCGGTCGAACGGCTCCAGGCAGTCGCGGCACCGCCATTGCGCCTTGCACGGAGTCGAGCCGAAGCGGCTGATCTCCTCGGTCTTGGTGGAGCCGCATTGCGGGCAGGTCGCGGTCGCATCGAGGCTCGGCGGCGCGATGCCATAGGCCTGGAGCTTCGCCTTGCCCGCCTCGCTGATCCAGTCGGTGGTCCAGGGCGGCGACAAAGTGGTCTCGATCGCCACGCCGCGAAAGCCGGCGGCGTCGAGGGCTGCGCGGATGTCCTGCTCGATCACCAGCGTCGCGGGGCAGCCGGTATAGGTCGGGGTAATCGTCACGCGGTCCGGCCGTACTTCGCGCACGATGCCAAGATCGACCACGGAAACCACTGGAATCTCGGGATCGGGGACATGCTCCAGCACCTCCCAGATCGCGTCGGTGGAGATCAGCGTCACCATGTCGCGTCCGGATAGGTGCGGGGCAGATATTGCATCACCGCCAGGATGTGGCCGAGATGCTCGCCATGATGGCCGCGGCGGCCGCCAAGGATCGGGCGCTGGTCCCTAGGCGCCTCCAGGGTCGCCTCGTCGAGCAC
>JBKJZJ010000128.1:0-19652 GCA_046715355.1 Allosphingosinicella sp.
GCGCAAGGCGGCCGTCCAGGCGGCTTCCTCCGCCGCCGCCCGCGCCTCGGCGCCGTCTTCCTCGTCGATTCCCGCCGCGCGCAGCGCCGCGCCGACCCGGCGCGCGCCATAGCCGCGCCGGGTGAGCGCGGCGCCGCGGGCGGCCGCGAAGGCGCGATCGTCGACGTAGTTCAGCGCCGAGAGCCGCTCGACGAGCGCATCCACCGGCGGTTCGTGGGCCTCGGCCCACCCGCGCTCGCGCAGCTTGCGCAGCAGGTAAAGGCGCAGGCGGGCGCGGGTCGTCGCATAGCGGCCGGCATAGAAAAGAGCGGCCTGTTCGAGCCCCGCCGCGTCGAGCGGTGGGCGCGTGCTTCTGCCATGAACCTTGCTCATCGCCATGTTTGTGCCATAGTCGAGCCGGATTATGAACGCGCCTCGTCTCGTAGAGCGGACGCTGAACTCGAGCTTAGGGACTCGAAGAGGCCCATGAAGAAGGATTCAGCCAGACGTGCATGACCATGACGGCCAGGTGATGACGCGCGCCGCGACGGCGCCGGCGGCGCTCCAGCCAACCCCGACGGACGGCGATCTGCCGCGTCGCTATGCCGATTTCGCGACGATGACGGAAGCGCTCGATTATGTCGCGGCGAGCCCGCTCGGCATGAATTTCCACGACGCGCGGGCCACCCTCGTTCGCGTCTATCCCTATTCCGAGCTTCGGCAGGACGCCCTCGCCGCCGCGCATCGCTTCGTCGCGCGCGGCCTCGTCCCCGGCGACCGGGTCGCGCTGATCGCCGAGACCGCCGCCGAATTCGTCGCCTTGTTCTTCGGCGCGCTCTACGCGGGCGTCTGGCCGGTGCCGCTGCCCTTGCCGACCTCGTTCGGCGGCAAGGACGCCTATCTCGATCAGCTCGCGGTGCAGCTGAAGAGCGCCGATCCCGCGCTTCTCGTCTATCCACCCGATCTCACCATGGCCGGCACCGCGGCCGAGGTTTCGGGCGTCGCGGCCACCGACTGGGCAAGCTTCTTCGCCGAGAAAGCCGCGCCGGCCCCGCTCCGCGAGGCCGGGCCCGACGATATCGCCTATCTGCAATATTCGAGCGGATCGACGCGCTTCCCGCACGGAGTCGTGATCACCCACCGTGCCCTGCTCAGCAACCTCGCCGCGCACGCGCATTCGATGAATATCGGCCCCGGCGACCGCGGCGTTTCCTGGCTTCCCTTCTATCACGACATGGGTCTGGTCGGCTGCATGCTGTCGATGATTGCCAACCAGATGTCGGTCGATTATCTCAAGACCGAGGATTTCGCGCGCCGTCCGCTCGCCTGGCTCGATCTCGTCACCCGCAACAAAGAACAGTCGATGAGCTATTCGCCGACCTTCGGCTACGACATTTGCGCGCGGCGCGTGTCGAGCCAGACCGATGTCGCCGGGCGGTTCGATCTCTCGCGCTGGCGGGTCGCGGGCAATGGCGCCGACATGATCCGGCCCGATGTCATGCAGGCCTTCGTCGACACCTTCGCGCCGGCCGGCTTCGACGCGAGGAGCTTCCTCCCCTCCTACGGCCTCGCGGAGGCGACGCTCGCGGTCTCGGTGATGCCGCCGGGCGAGGGCATCGTCGTCGAGCTGGTCGAGGAGACCTTGCTCGCCGGCGGCGGCCCGGGCGAGCGCGACCGGCCGCAGCGCTACCGCGCCGTGGTCAATTGCGGACGTCCGGTGCGCGAGATGGAAGTCGCGATCCGCGGCGACGACGACAGCGTGCTCGGCGAGCGCGAGATCGGCAAGGTCGTGTGCCGCGGCACTTCGGTCATGGCCGGCTATTTCCGCGACGAGGACGCGACCCGCGCCTGCCTCGACCCCGGCAATTGGCTCGACACCGGCGACATGGGCTATTTGTCGAACGGCTATCTCTACATCGTCGGCCGCGCCAAGGACATGATCATCATCAACGGCAAGAATCACTGGCCGCAGGACATCGAATGGGCGGTCGAGCAGCTGCCGGGCTTCAAGGCTGGCGACATCGCCGCCTTCGCGATCACCACGCCGGGCGGCGAGGAGACCCCGGCCGTGCTCGTCCAGTGCCGCACCTCGGACGTCGAGGAGCGGGGCCGGCTGCGCGACGCGATCCGCGAGCGGGTGCGCGCGATCACCGGCATGAACTGCGTGATCGAGCTGGTCCCGCCGCGCTCGCTGCCGCGCACCAGCTCGGGCAAATTGTCGCGGGCGAAGGCGCGCAATCTCTACCTTTCCGGCGAGATCCAGACCTACGACATCGCCGCCTGAACCGGTTCCGGGGCCGTCTTACTACGGGTCCGGCGCGGGATCACGGATAACGCTTCCCTAATGCTTTGTCGGCTATGGCCTCCTTCGGAGAGTCATGACCGAAAAGACGCTTCCCAAGCTCGACTGGCGCGTCGTCTTCAACCGCGCCGCACCCCCCGGCATCCGGGGGTGGGGACGCGTGCGCGCCGCGCAGCTCGCCTCGATGCGGCCGGCGATGAAGGTCGCCGCCTGGGGCCAGGCCTTCAACGCGCTCTTCATCTGCTACATGCTCGCCGGACGCGCGCCCCCGGTGGCGATGGGCTTGTGGCTGTTCTGCGTGGCGCTGCTGATGCTCTATTTCGCCCAGCAGCAAGGCAGGCTCCGGGGCCGCGAGATTCACTCGCTGCCACGCAAGACGATCAACCGCGCCGCCTATCATTCGATCTTCGTCGGCCTCGTCTGGTGCTTCCCGGCGCGCTATTTCTTCGAACATGCCGATCACGGCCAGCAGCTCGCTTTGTGCGTGATCACCGCGACGATGATGGCGGGCGCCGCGTTCATCTTCTCGCCCATTCCCGCCGCCGCCGCCGCTTATGTGGTGATGATGGGCATAGCCGCGGCACGCATGCTCGCGACCACGGATTCGGCCGTGATCACCCTGATCGCGCCCGTCTATACGGCCGGCCTGCTGGCGATGGTGCTGATCAACGGCCGTTCCTTCATGGCCCGCAAATATCTCGACATCGCGCTCGAGGAGCGCGAGCAGACGGTGAGCCTGCTGCTGCGCGAATATGAAAGCTCCGACGCCGACTGGCTGTGGCAGACCAACGCCACGCTCTGCTTCCAGAACGCCTCGGCGCGCTTCGCAAGGGCGACCGGCCGGCCGATGGACGAGATCGAGGGCCTGTCCATATTGGAGTTCATCAAGTCGCTGCCGCGCGGCGACCAGGGCGAGCGGCGCACGCGCGCCGCGGCGCTGGCCACGATCGGGCGCAAGGACGCGTTCAGCGAGATCGTCCTCGCCATCCCCACCGCGGCCGGTATCCGGTCGATCGAGCTTTCGGCGCGGCCGACCTTCAACAAGCAGGGGCGCTTCACGGGCTATCACGGCGTCGGTTCGGACGTGACCGCGGCCCGCCAGGCGGCCGACCGCATCGCGCATATGGCCCGCCACGACGCGCTGACCGGCCTGCCCAATCGACTCCAGCTGATGGACGATCTCGGCAGCGCCCTCAAGCAGGCGCAGACGCGCGGCGGAAAGTGCGCGTTGCTGCTGGTCGATCTCGACCGGTTCAAGACGATCAACGATTCACTGGGCCATGTCGCCGGCGACCACCTCCTCCAGCAGGTTTCGCGCAGCCTCGAGACGGTGATTTCCGACGAGATGACCGCCGGGCGGCTGGGCGGCGACGAATTCGCCATCGTCGTTCCCCATGTCGAGAGCCGCGACGAGCTCGAGCAGCTTTGCCTCGCTCTGGTCAGCGCGCTGCAGGGACCGTTCCTCTATCGCGAGCAGAGATTGTTCGTCGGCGCCTCGGTCGGCGTCGCGATCGGACCGCGCGACGGCGACACCGTCGAGGAGGTGATCCGCAACGCCGATCTCGCGCTCTACCGGGCCAAGGCGGGTTCGGGCAACGACATCCGCTTCTACGAACCGGCGTTCCACGCTCGCGCCGAGGAGCGCCGCCGGATCGAGCTGGCGCTGCACGGCGCGATGGATTCGGGCGAGTTCAGCCTCGCCTACCAGCCGGTGGTGCTGGCAAAGAGCGGCGAGATCAGCGGCTTCGAGGCGCTGCTGCGCTGGCACAATCCAGAGCTCGGCCAGATCCCGCCGGCCAAGTTCATCCCGATCGCCGAGGAAACCGGCATGCTGGGCCGGATCGGCGAATGGGTGCTGCGCACGGCGTGCAAGGAGGCGGCGTCCTGGCCGCAGGAGATTTCGCTCGCGGTCAACGTGTCGCCGCGCCAGTTGCGCGATCCCGGCTTCATCGTCACCCTGGTGCAGGCCCTGACCCAGGCGGGGCTCGATCCGAGCCGGCTCGAGCTCGAGGTCACCGAGACCGTGTTCCTCGAGCTGACCAGCGCCACCCAGAAGGTGCTGGAGCAGATTCAGCATCTCGGCGTGAAGCTCGCGATGGACGATTTCGGCACCGGCTATTCGTCCTTGGGCTATTTGCGGCGCGCCGATTTCGACACGCTCAAGATCGACCGCAGCTTCGTCCAGTCGATCTCGGCCGAAAACCCGGAGAGCACCGCCATCGTCCGCGCCGTGGTCGCGCTCGCCGGCAGCCTCGGCATGAAGACCGTGGCGGAGGGTGTGGCCACGGCCGAGCAACTCGCCCTCGTCCGCGCGCTCGGCTGCGACCGAATCCAGGGCTATATCTTCTCCCGCCCGGTGACCGCGACCGCGGTCCGCGCGATGCTCGGCGAGAAGCGCACGCTCGCCGCTTGAAATGTAGGATTCCGTCCCGTATCCTACGCCCGTTCCCGCCACGCAACCAAAGCCTTGCGCGGCCAGGCCCCCGCAGTTAAGGACGCCGCACTCTGGCTTAGGAGTGTAGCTCAGTCTGGTTAGAGCATCGGTCTCCAAAACCGAGGGCCGTGGGTTCGAATCCCTCCACTCCTGCCAGGCTTTCCGACCGCGGGAGCGGTTTCGTGGGGGAAGGCCGCGGCCCGCCCCGCGAGAGCGGTTTTGGGGGGCAAGGCCGCGGCCCGCCCCGTAAGAGCGGTTTGCCGGGAGATGTCGCGACCGCCCCGCAAGAGCGGTTTCGCGGGAAGACTTCGCGGCCGCCCCGCAGGAGCGGTTTGCGGGGAGACGACGCGGCCGCCCCCGCGTGGCGGAAGACCGGCGGCGACCGCTCGGGGCTTGCAACGCGGGGCGCGCCGGTGCAGGGCGGGGCGGAGCGGCGCCCCCTTGCGCAAGCGCGCCGGCGGCCTCATTTGTGCTGAGGCGCGCGATCCGCTATCGGGCCGCATCCGCATCCGCTTCTTCGTCCCGTCCATTCAGTCAAAAGGGTTTGAAACAAGGTGGCATTCAATCCGGGCAAATTCCTGAGGGAGGTCCGCACCGAATCGGCCAAGATCGTCTGGCCGACGCGCAAGGAGACGTTGATGACCGGCGTCATGGTGGTGATCATGACGACCCTGCTCGCCATCTTCTTCTTCGGCATCGACTCCGCGTTCAGCGCGATCGTCAAGGCCCTGCTCGCCTCGCTCGCCACCACCTAGCGGCCGGCGCGCACCGGCCTCGATTTAGAGATTTTCAAGAAGGCAGAACATGTCCCGCTGGTACATCATCCACGCTTATTCGGGTTTCGAGAACAAGGTCCGCGACGCGATCATGGCCGAGGCCACAAGGCTCGGCCTGACCCCGCTGGTCGAGGCGGTCGAGGTCCCGACCGAGAAGGTCACCGAGGTCCGCCGCGGCAAGAAGGTCACCAGCGACCGCAAATTCTTCCCCGGCTACGTGCTCGCCAAGCTCAGAATGTCGGACGACGTCTACCACCTCGTCAAGAACACCCCCAAGGTCACCGGCTTCCTGGGCTCCCAGGGCAAGCCCCAGCCCATCTCGGACACCGAGGCCGCCCGCATCCTCAACACCAAGGACGAGGCCGCCGCCGCCGCCCCCAAGGCGCGGATCAGCGTCGATTACGAGATCGGGGACGCGGTGAAGGTGCTGGACGGGCCGTTCGCGAGCTTCAACGGGATCGTCGAGGAGCTCGATTTCGAGAAGAGCCGGGTCAAAGTGAGCGTCTCGATCTTCGGCAGGGCCACCCCCGTCGAGCTCGAATTCGAGCAGGTCGAACGCGTCAAGTAAGCCGCATTCCATCCCGGACGCGAGCCGGGATCCCTCTTGCGGAGAGTCCGGCGACGCCCGTGGCGGCGAGAGGATTGCCGCTCCCCAGGATAAGGCCGCGACCCATCTCCCTTATAAGGGACGTCCCTTATAAGGGAACTTTCGCCTCCCCTTCCCGCCCCCCACCTTACCATTCGCGCTCATGGGCGGCCGGAGCGGCGGCGATGGTCGGGCGACGGGCTGCGGATCCGGCCAGGGCCTCCGCCTTTTGTTTCACGCGAAGCCGCGAAGCCGCGATGGAAAACCAGGCGCGCGGTCACGAAAAGTGACCGACCGATGCCCCACCCGGTATCCTCACGCGCGAGCTCCATGGAAAACGCAAATCCGGGCGCGGCACTTTTCATTATCGGCGGGCTGCCTTAGGCTGCCGGGCGATGCGTACAACCCTCGCCCTCGACGATGATCTCATCGCTACGGCTCAGTCCTATACCGGCATCAAGGAGATATCCGCGCTCGTCCACGAAGGGCTCAAGGCGCTGATCGAGCGCGAGGCGGCGCGCCGGCTGGCCAGGCTCGGCGGCAGCAAGCCTGAAGCGACGGCGGCGCCGCGGCGGCGGTTCTGGTAAAGGCCGGGTGAAGGTTTCTGTTTCCATTTTCGGGCGGGCGACGCCGGTGGAGCTGGAGGTCGAGCAGGTGGAACGGGTCAAATAGGACGTGTTCCATCCTGAACCCGGTTCAGGATCCAGGACAAAGGCATCAGGCCGGGGCGGACGCTCCGGCCTCGTTCATCTCACGCGAAGCCGCAAAGAGCACGAAGACGCAGGCCGCTGGCGTCACCATGTGTTGCCGGGAAGATGAGTGCTTCCCGCCAGCGTCTTGAGCCGAGAAGACAAACCTGCTGTCAACTCGCTCAAGCCTTCTGCATTGTTAAGGTAAGGCAGATAGCGGTGATGACGAAGGTCAAATGGCACGTCACTGTCGTGCTGAGCGATCGGTATGACGGCCTTGCCCAACGTATGGGCAATTCCGCACTCATAGAACACATTCGGATTCCGACCTGTGAAGTCGCAGACGACGATATTCGACTGGAATATCAACGAGAAGATGTCTTGGATGACAGTCGAGTGCTCCCAGATGTCGTCCACTCGTTTACAGCTCAGCCCTTGCTCGCTCGCAGCCGCTTTAATAGCTAGGTAGACGGGCTTTAGCTTGCTCTCGAAAGGCATCATTACTGCGACTAGCAAGGGATCTACCGCCGTCTCGGGAGCTTGGAAGACCGAAGGCGTGAAATATATGCGGCGGCCAACCTCGACACTCGAAACTAGCTCGGCTGCGGGTTCGAACCGGGATTGGACATACTGCTCGATTCGCAAAAAGTTGTCCGGATCTTGTTCGATAAAAGAGGCCAAAACCTGCATCGCATTTCCAGGATAGTCCGGGTCGTCCCAGGACAGGCTGCGAAGCAGTCTTGGATGGTGCTGCACAGTCTCGAGGCAGCCAGTGATCGCGCCCAACTCCAACCAGTGCTCGCTCGTGAACTTCTCCACGACGAGGTCCTTTAGGGGCACCAGCCGCCGTTGTTGTTCCGTTTCCATCCGCACAATCTAGGCCCCTGGCATTCGGCTGTCTCTCCCCTATCGAAGAAGTTGCGAAAACCGACTATTCGGAAATGTCATATTTCGCTAAGCGGTGAATATGGCTGCCGGTGTCGATCCCTCCCCTCCCGTGAGCCTGCTCGAGATCAGCCGGGTGCTCGAGGAGACCGCGCGGCTGTTGCGGCGGCATGCGGGCGCGCCGGAGCCGCCGCCCGGCCTGAATGTCACCGCCGCCGATGTGCGCGCGGTCATCGCGGCGCGCTGGCTCAGGCGCCGCTATCTCGGCTTCGAGCCGGGCGAGGCGGCCTGGAGCATGGTGCTGGAGCTCTATGCCGCGCGCCTAGAGGGCCTCAGCATGAGTCAGACCCGCCTCGGCATCGCCGCCGGCGTGCCTCAGACCACGGCTCTGCGGGAGACGCGCCGGATGCTGGAGGCGGGCGTCTTCCGCCGGCGGGCCGACCCTGCGGACAAAAGGCTGCTGCTCATCGACCTCACAGACGAGACGGCCAGGCGCACCCACGCCTATCTGGCCGCCACTGGCGGACTGGCCGGCCTCGCAGCGTAGAAATCGCTCCGGAATTATGACAAATTCGAATAGAGTTCGCGCCTGCCTAGGGCATGCGCATGCAGGAGGACGAGCGGGATCGGCTTACGCGGCGGTTGCGCGAGGTGCTGATCGAGGCACGCAGTGCGAAGGGGCTGACCCAGACCGAGCTGGCCGCTGCGCTGAAGCGGACGCAGACCTTCGTCTCCAACTATGAGCGCGGCGAGCGGCGGCTTGGGATGGTGGATTTCGTGCTGATTGCGCGGACGCTGGGGGTGGACCCGGCCGAACTGCTACTAAGGTTGGGCTGATGCTCGAGCCACTAGATGCTAACGCTTTGTCCATTCCAATTCTGTTGTCGGCTGATACGATAACCAGGTTGCATGCCACGGAATGTGGCTAGCAGCGGGAAGGGTGGTCCAGTGCCGGCCAAGCGAGAAGCCTTCGTCGCCTATCCTGGAAACCGCACGGAGGTTGCGGATGCGATCCGTGAAGCCGCTGCGCTTTCCGAGAAGGAAAAACTAAGACTGATTCCTTGGGAACACCTGCCAATCATTGGCCTCAAGATTGACCATCAAATAAGAGACAAATTGCGTGAATCAGACGTCCTCATAGCCGATATCACCTACCCCAATTTTAACGTCTATTACGAAATCGGCTATTCGATAGCTCACGATAAGCCCGTGATACCGATCCTAAATACATCAATTCGGGACGCGGCTAAGAACATTCAGCAGATTGGCCTATTTGATACCATAGGATATGTTAGCTACAACAACTCAGAGGAGCTGATTAGTCAGCTAAAAAACTGGTCTGGACTGACGTGGGCCGGCAATTTCCGCAAGCCGTTGGACCACGCTCAGCCCATGTTCATTTTGGACACATTGAAGAAGACCAATTTTCGAAACTATATAGTGAGCAGTGTCGTCAACAGCTCTGTAAATTATCGATCATATGACCCCGCCGAGATTCCCCGTCTCACGGCAGCTAACGCGATCTCTGAAGTTTCCGCGTCCGCAGGCGTCATAGTACCGATACTAACGTCCGACATCGTTGATCAGGAGCTTCATAACCTCAGAGCGGCATTCGTCGCCGGCCTCGCCCACGGCTTCGACGTCGAACCACTCCTTATCCAATATGGAAATGGCCCAGCGCCGCTAGACTATCGGGACTTTATCACAAACTCCACCGTTCGTATCGAAACCGAACATCACGTTTCAGAATATTGTTCCCAAGTACTCATCCGTAACCAGCAGGCGGTGCGTAACAGGCCTCCGATCCGTCTGGGTCTCCTGAATAAAATAGACCTAGGAGCGCCGGCTGCTGAAAATGAGACGGAGCACTTGTCTGCGTACTTTATTCAGACAGCCGAGTACGCGCGAGCTTTACGCGGGGAAAGCAGCATTGTCTCTGGCAGAAAAGGATCCGGCAAGTCTGCAATTTTTTTCCGCGCTCGAGATGAGTTTTTGCGCCATAAATTTTCACACGTTGTAGAACTTCGTCCCGCCGCACATAATTTAAGCGAGCTGCGGGAGCATATGCTCGAGGTCGTTGGGCAGGGCGTATTTGACCACACGATTGCGGCGTTCTGGCATTATATTATTTATGTAGAACTTGTGCTAGGAATTCGAGAAAAGGCTCTTAGACAAGCCAAGCGAGACTTCGAATTACAGCGGAGAATAATCGCGCTGGAGGAGAGATTCAATTTAATTGATGAGTTTGTCGCGGGAGATTTTACTTCGCGATTAGAAACAGCTGTGGCTCAGATTATTGACTTTATGCAAACTAAGCCTAATCCAGATCAGGTGCGCAGTCAGCTTACCAATTTACTCTATGAGCATCCGATACCAGATTTGAGAGAAGCTTTGCTATCTTTTAGGGATTTCTTTGACGACATTGTTCTTCTGATAGACGACTTGGACAAGGGATGGCCCCCAAGGCGTTTGGAAGAATACGATGTTCGCATGATTCGCCATCTTATTGAAGTGCTTAATAGAATCCAGCGTGACTTACGGCGCCGAGGAGTCCCGTTCAAGTATCTTTTATTTATTCGTAGCGACGTATACGAAAATCTCGTGGAGCAGACGGCGGATCGCGGGAAATATAGCGTTATCAAGGTTGATTGGTCTGACCCTGCTCAGCTTTGTCACCTTCTAAAGGAACGAGTAACGAGCAGCATAGAAGAGCGTGATCGCGACGAGGCCTGGAAGGCCTTTAATCCGTCAATGCCGGACGGTGAGGAAGCGGTTAATTATCTGATACGAGCGTCGCTTTATCGTCCTCGATTTCTTATTGAGAGCTCGGAGCGCGTGCTATCCTACGCCATCAACCGCGGGCGGTCGTTCGTGGTCTCAGACGATGTTCAGGACGGCTTAGATAAAATGTCATTGTACCTGGTGTCGGATTTCGGGTACGAGATGCGCGACGTTGCTGGGACGCATGAGGATATCTTCTATGCCTTTATTGGTAAGCCGGAGCTGCTCACATGGGAGGAAGTCTTCAGTATATTGACGACGCGGTGGCCGGATATTGACGTTGATAGTACGATAGAGTTGTTGTTATGGTACGGCTTTCTAGGTATCGTGGCGGCCGGCGATGTCCCCTTATTCATATTTGACCGTGGCTACGACTTTAGAAGGCTTATGGCGGAGGTTTCTCCCGACCGCGGGGAGAATCTCTATGCTGTCAATGAGGCCTTTACCCGTGGGCTGAAGGAAAATTAGCCTGGTCTGCATGAATCCGAGTCTCACGTAGCGCCCGGCTGGTGTCGGGGAAGAATACACAACTCCTGTGTATGACTTTTGCCTGCGCAATGTCCCTTCACCCTGTGGTGCATAGTCCTCCTTCCCTGCAGGCAGGGGAGGATCTAACCCTTCCCCGCCTCCTTCGTCACGGGACCACTGTCCCGTGACGTCGATCGGGTTACGCTATGCGGACCCGTCGGCCGGCGTGCGCCGTCTCATTCGCTGCGCGCGCGCTGCTCAAGTGCGGCTTCGCTTCTTCCAATCGCTCAACCGCCAACCCCCGAACAGCGCCAGGTCCGGATTATGAACCGCCGCCCAGTGCGTCACGGGACCATTGTCCCGTGACGTCGATCGGGTTCCGCTTTGCGGACCCGTCGGCCGGCGTGCGCCGTCAGCGTTCGCTGCGCTGTTCGCGCTGCTCACCTGCGGCTTCGCTTTGCTCCACCCCGTGACCTGATCCAGCGCCGGCAGGGCCGGCAGTTGCCGCTCATCCTCATACCGCCAATCCCCCGTCGCCTCATATTGCGCCGCGCGGCGCAGCGCGGCGTCCTCCGCTTCCCTGCCCTTCTCCGCCGTCCACATCGCGCTCAGGCGCTGGGTGTAGGTGTCCCAGGGCTCGCCTCGGCGCTTGCGGCGGTGGGGGCGGTCCCAGCTCAGGCGGACACTCTTGTTGTGGAGGCAGAGCAATTGGAACGCCTGGTCCGGCGTCATATGCGGGATCGGGGGCGGGTCGTTGTGGCGCCAGGTGTCGTCCTCGTGGCTTTCGGGGAGCGCGGCGGCGATCGCGGCGGATTCGACGCGCTCGTAGCCCATGGTGAGCGAGAGGCGCATCTCTCGGGCGAAACAGACGCGGGTGCGCTGCTTCGCGTAGAAAGCGGTGTGGGAGAAGCCGGCCGCGGCGGCGGAGAGGCGGACGTTCGCGGTGGCGCTCAAGGCGCGGAAGAAGGCCTGCTCGCCCGCCTTGGTCATCCAGCCCGCGGGGGCGCGGCGCAGCTGCAGGCGGCCGCCGCGGGTGCGGCCGACGTGGAGCTCGCCGCCTTTGGTGCGGAGGTTGGAATGGGGACAGTTACGAGTAACTGTCCCCGGCTCGGGCGCGCTTGCCCCACCGGCTTCGTGGAAGGCGGCGTGGGCGGCGGCGAGGGCGGCGTCCCAGTCCTGCGCGAAGGCGGCGCTCTTGGCGCGGCGCTTGGTGTAGGTGGAGCGGTGGACGCCGAGCATCAGGGCGGCGAGGCGCGGGTTGCCGGTCGCCCGCAGCGCCTCGAGAAAGGCCTGGTTCTGCAGCGCCTGGCGGCGGGTGAAGGGGCGGTGGGCCATTGCCAGCCTATCCCGGAAGAAATCCTACATTTCAATCCTTCCTCCCTCGCCTCCGCGTCTCTGCGTCTCGGCGCGCAAAATGAAGGATGGTTCGCGCGGAGGCGCGGAGGCGCGGAGAAGGACGGGAAGGGGTGTGCCGCTTCGCGGGATTTGCGCCGCGGGGCGGCTTGCGCTATGGGGCCGGCTTCCAACGCATCAGCAATGGAAATTTTGCGGGAGGGCGCCTTCGGGTTCCCGTCTGGACCGCTCGACTTGAAAGAGAGTGACACATGGCGAAGAAGATAACGGGCTATATCAAGCTCCAGGTGCCCGCGGGCGCCGCCAATCCGTCGCCGCCGATCGGCCCGGCCCTCGGCCAGCGCGGCGTCAACATCATGGATTTCTGCAAGGCGTTCAACGCCTCGACCGGCGAGATGGAGAAGGGGATGCCGATCCCGACGGTGATCACCGTCTATGCGGACCGGTCGTTCAGCTTCGAGACCAAGACGCCGCCCGCCTCCTATTTCCTCAAGAAGGCGGCGCGGATCACCTCGGGCGCCAAGGAGCCCGGCAAGGTCACCGCGGGGCGCGTCACCCGCGCCCAGCTGCGCGAGATCGCGACCGCCAAGATGAAGGATCTGAACGCCAACGATATCGAGGCCGCGGCCCGGATCATCGAAGGCAGTGCCCGCGCGATGGGCCTCGAAGTGGTGGGGAATTGATCATGGCGCAGACCAAGAAGCAGAAGAAGATGGCCGAGCTCGATCCGACCAGGCTCTACGGCGTCGACGAGGCGATCGCGGCGGCCAAGGCCAATGCGACGGCCAAGTTCGACGAGACGATCGAGATCGCCTTGAACCTCGGCGTCGATCCCCGCCACGCGGACCAGATGGTGCGCGGCGTCGTCACGCTCCCCGCCGGCACCGGCAAGGAGGTGCGCGTCGCCGTCTTCGCCAAGGGCGACAAGGCGGACGAGGCCAGAGCGGCGGGCGCCGACGTGGTCGGGGCGGAGGATCTGATGGAGACCATCCAGGGCGGCACGATCGACTTCGACCGGGTCATCGCCACGCCCGACATGATGGGCATCGTCGGCCGGCTCGGCAAGGTGCTCGGCCCCAAGGGGCTGATGCCCAACCCCAAGCTCGGCACGGTCACTCCGAACGTCGCCGAGGCGGTCAAGGCGGCCAAGGGCGGCCAGGTCGAGTTCCGCGTCGAAAAGGCCGGGATCATCCATTCGGGGATCGGCAAGGCGAGCTTCACGCAAGCGGACCTGAGGCGCAATTTCGACGCGTTCGTGGACGCGATCGTCAAGGCCAAGCCGTCGGGGGCCAAGGGCAAATATGTCAAGAAGGCTGCGATCAGCTCAACCATGGGCCCGGGGCTGAAGCTCGACGTCGCCGAGGTGGCGTCGGTCTAAGCCGGCCATTAGCGAAAACGGGAAGGGCCGGGGCGGCGACGCTCCGGCCCTTTTCGCGTTCAGGCCCCGCGCGGGCGGGCGGCGGCCCATTCGAGCAATTGATCGAGCGCCGGGCACATCGCCCGGCCCCAGGCGGTGAGGTCATATTCGACCTTGGGCGGCACCTGTGGATAGACCTTGCGCGCAACGATCCCGTCCCGCTCCAGCTCTCGCAATTGCTGGATCAGCATCTTTTGCGAGACTTTGGGGATGGCGCGTTCGAGCTCGGAAAAGCGCAGAATGCCGCCGGCGAAGAGCTGGAAGATGATGATCATCTTCCACCGCCCCTCGATCATCCCCAGCGCCTCCTCAACGCCGCCCGCCGCCATTTCGGGGGTGACGTCCTCGAGCTTACCTGTAGGTGAGTACCCTACTTTTCTGTCGGTTCTTCCCATTTGGCCTGCATAGCATCATCTCTCCGCAAGCGACAGCAAAAGGAGACTGAAGATGAGAAATCTCGAGGGACGGCGCGCGCTGGTGACCGGCGGCAGCAAGGGCATCGGCGCGGCCACGGCGGCGGCCTTGGCCGAGGCCGGGTCGCTGGTACTGAGGACGGCGCGCAGCCTGCCCGCCGGGGCCGATGCGGCCGATTTCATCGCGGCCGACGCGGCGACGGCGGCGGGCTGCGCCGCGATCGCCGAAGCGGTCGAGACGCGGCTGGGCGGGCTCGACATTCTCGTCCATGTCGTCGGCGGTTCCTCGTCGCCGGCCGGCGGCTTCGCCGCGCTCGGCGATTGCGAATGGCAAAGGGAGATCGACCTCAACCTGATGCCGGCGGTGCGCCTCGACCGAGCGCTGGTGCCGGCAATGGCGGCGCGGGGATCGGGCGTCGTCATCCACATCACCTCGATCCAGGACCGGCTACCGCTGCCCGAATCGACCACCGCTTATGCCGCGGCCAAAGCGGCGCTTTCTACGTACAGCAAGGCGCTGTCGAAGGAGGTGAGCCCAAAGGGTGTGCGCGTCGTCCGGGTCGCTCCCGGCTGGGTCGAGACCGAGGCGGCGACGGCGCTGGTCGCCCGCATCGCCGCCGAGGCGGGCGGCGGCGAGGAGGCGGCGCGTCAGGGGCTGATGGACTCGCTCGGCGGCATCCCGCTCGGCCGCCCGGCGCGGCCGAGGGAAGTGGCCGATCTCATCGCCTTCCTGGTCTCGGATCAAGCGGGATCGATCACCGGGACCGAGCTCGTCATCGACGGCGGCACGATCCCGGTGGCGTGACGAGGGGCGGCTAGAATCGCTCCCCCACCATTGCCTCGCTCAGCGCCCAGAGCGCCTTCGCCCGCTCCGGATCGACCGCATAGGCGCGGACGCCGCCGCTCATCATCTCGCCTTCATCCTTCAGCTCCGCGACGTGGCAATCCTCGCAATAACGACCGCCCACCTCGTCCGCGGAGGCGACCGCCGCGGCCCAGACCGAGGTGGCCGCGCCCTGCGGAATGGTCTTGAACTCGAAGGCCGGCGCGCCTGCGGCATGCTGGGCTTCCAGCGAATCGATCAGCGCCTGCATCGCCTCGGGCGTCATGTGGCGGCCGAGCTCGGTGGCGATGCCGCCCGGATGGACGGCGGCGGCGCGCACGCCGCGCCCCTTGTGGCGGCGGTCGAATTCGACGGCGAAGAGGACGTTGGCGGTCTTCGAGCGGCCATAAGCGACGAACGGCTCGTATGGCGTCGTCTCGAAATTGGGATCGTCGAGGTCGACATCCGAGAAGCGGTGGCCCGCCGAGGCGAGGTTGACCAGCCGGCCACCTTCGCGGATCAGCGGCGCGATCCGGTTGACGAAGACGAAATGGCCGAGATGGTTGGTGCCGAACTGGGTCTCGAAGCCGTCGGCGGTCTTGCCCTTGGGCGTCGCCATCACGCCGGCGTTGGCGATGACGATGTCGAACCCGTCGCCGGCGGCGAGCAGGGCGTCGGCGGCGGCGCGGACGCTGGCGAGCGAGGCGAGATCGAGCTCGATCAGCGCGATGCCGGGGATGCCGGCAGTGGCGGCGCGGGCCTTGTCGAGATCGCGGGCGGCGCCGACGACGCTGGCGCCGCGGGCGGCGAGCGCGCGGGCGGTCTCGACGCCGAGCCCGGCCGAGACGCCGGTGATGAGGATGCGCTTGCCGGTGAGATCTATACCATCGAGAACCTCGTCGGTGGTGGACTTGGCGCCGAAGCGGGTGAGAGTTGCGGTGGTCATCGGGTCTTCCTTTCGGTGGTTTGAATGAGCATGTAATCACTCATCCGGGGGGCAAAAATATCAGCGGGCGATCGCCTTCCAGAAGGTCTCGAAGCCGAGCGCGCGGTGATCGTCGTGACGCGCGGGCTCCCGCGCGATGAATTCGAGCGTGGTCTCCGCCAGCGCGCCGAACACGGCGCCGGCATAGTCGACCGACTGGCCGTCGGCGACATGGCCGGCGAGCGTCTCCTCGAGCACCGCCCTGAACCCGGCGAAGAGCTTCTCGCCCAGGCGGCGGCAATCCTCGCCGATCCGGTCCGAGACCTTGAGCTGCCTGAGCGCCTTGCGCCGCGCGGGATTGGCCGCGCCCCAGTCGATGAAGCGGTCCCAGATGTGGCGGGCGCGCGCGCGCGGGCCGCCGCCGGCCGGGAGATCGCCGAGCAGAGCCGCCGCGAGCTCGCCCTCGATATCGAGGAAGAGCTGGCCGAGCAAAGCGTCCTTGTCCGGGAAATAGGTGAAGAGCGTGCCCTCGGCGACGCCGGCGGCCTTGGCGATCTTCGCGGTCGGCGCGCTGGTCCCCAGCGCCGCCACCAGCTCCGCGGCGGCGGCGATGATCGCGTCTTTCTTGTCGTCGCTGAGCGGGCGGGCCATGGTTCCGAATCATTATTGAGTGAGTGTTCGCTCATTTATGGTTGTGCCCAGCTTCCGGTCAAGAGAAATTTGAAACGCGAAGCGGACCGCGTCGGCGATGCCTTGGAAACGTCGGCCGGTGCGGCGCGCGGCGGCCGGCCGCGGTCCCGCGAGCCAGCGCGCATAGTCGGCAACGCGCCCAGCCGCCCGTCTCCGCGTCAATTGCCAATCTGTCGCGATGCTCATAGTCTCTTCGCCAAAGACCAAGGAGACGACGTGGTCGATATCGCAATCGAAACCGACAGCCCAGAACTCGTCGCCGAGCTGGAGCAGCTCGAAGGCACCGCTCCGTCCCTGACCGGCCACAGCCAAGGTTGGGACGGCCTATCGGTCGCAACCGTGGTCCTGTCGCTCTCGGCGCCCGTCGTCCCGGCCCTCGTCAAGATTCTCAAGGCCAACATCGAAGCCAGGCGCCACGTGCGCGTGAAGAAGGGCGGTGTTACGATCGAAGGCGTGAGTGAGGCGACCCTACTCAAGATACTCGAAAAAGCCGACGGAGAAAATTCATAGCGGCAGACATCGACCGCTATATTGCGGCCACACGCCTCAATCGCGCGGACAGAATCCATCCGGATTATTACGAGAAGCGGGTCGCCCCGCTGCTGCCGTCCCTGTCGAAGGCCCTCGGCTTCGATCTGGGGGTCCGGATATGCTATTCGCCCTCCCGCCAGATCGAGCATGTCCGGGTCGGCGACCGCCACTGGCTGATATACGATCAATATATGGGCCAGACCATGGCGCTGCTGAATCGTATCATGGTCGAGGCCGAGGGCGAGGAGCCAGCCATCGCCTATTTTCACAAATATATGGCCGAGCGCTGCCTGGAGTTTGGCCGCCCTTTTGCCGGCGCCCACTTCGCAACGGTCTATGACGATATTCGAGACGCCCTGAAGCTGAAGAACGTGGCTGACGAGGTGCGTGCGTTCTACAATCTCGTCGGCGAGCGTTTCGCCATATTTCACGAGCTGGGCCACCAGATCTTGGACCAGGACGGCGGCGACGGTCATTTTCGCGGCACGATCGGCGTCCTCATGGACGAGCTTCGGGAGACCTGGGCCCGCGATGCCGGCGAGACGATCGAGGCGCTCCAGCGGGGACCGCCTGCAGCCTATCATCACGATGATCTGGACAGCGTGCGACGGGAGATCGAGGCGCATTATTCGAGTCCGGAAGGGCTTCGCCATCGCGCTTTTTACGGGCAGGCGCTGGACGATCCGGCCACCTTCACCGAGATACAGTGCGACGTGATCGCCGCCGAGCTGATCATCGACACGAACCTGAATGGTGGGGCAGGCCTGCCGCTGGTCAGGGCGCTGTTCGCGTCGATCTATATCGCGTCCTACCATCTGCAGACGCTCACCTGGGCAGCGGTCGCGAGCGAGCGGACATTGACGGACCGACCGGCGTCCTCGCCCACCGGGGCGCCGGAAGCTGGCTATCGTTCGGTGCAGCTCCAGGTTCGCAGCCATTGCCTGCGCCTGTACTTCATTCGGGTCTTCCAGGTCAGAGCCATGGCCGAGGGCATGGACGAAGCGACTGCGGTCGCGGATGCGAAAGCGCTCTCGATCGAGCTGATGGAGATTCAGAAGCGTTATTATGAGGTCATTTTCGACCCCATGACCAAGACAATCGGCTATCTGGGCCAGGGTCCTCGCCTCCGGCGCTTGGAGGCCCAAGTCTCCAAGCGGCTGTACAAGAAGGCTCGACCCCAGCGCCGCCCGCGGCCGGGCGACCTTGAGCAGGCCGCGACGGTCGTGCTGAAAGGCCTGACCGGCTGGCTGGAGCAGGAGGACGGCCCGGCGCCGGAAACGATCCCGGCCCTGCCCTTCCGGCGGGATGGCTTGATCGATTTCGGAAAAGCTGTATAGGCCCCCCTTCGCTTGCGGGCCTCGGCTTGCTCGCGTTCCGTCCGAGACAGTTGGTGGGGGCGCTTCGGCCCTCTTAATTTCCAGCCTAGACGGGGAACAGTTTTGATCCGGGCCCGCGTGCGATTGCGTGGCCGGACTCGCCGAACCCGTTCGGCCATGACTCTCCCCATCGGACTCAATACCGCGCACGGCGGATGGTCCGCCGCGCGAAATGTGGAGAGCAATATGGATCGTGCTCAGAAGAGAGAAACGGTCGCCGCATTGAAGCAGACGTTCAACGAGACCAGCGTGGTGGTCGTCACCCGCAATCTCGGCCTCAGCGTGGCCCAGTCCACCGATTTGAGGAACCGGATGCGCGATGCCGGCGCCGCCTACAAGGTCACCAAGAACCGGCTGGCGCTGATCGCGCTGGAGGGCACCACCTACGCGCCGCTCAGCGATCTGCTGACCGGGCCGACGGCGCTCGCCACTTCGTCCGACCCGGTCGCCGCCGCCAAGGCCGCGGTCGATTTCGCCAAGTCGAACGATCGCCTCGAGATCGTCGGCGGGGCGATGGGCCAGACCCTGCTCAACGCCGACGGCATCAAGGCGCTCGCCGCGCTGCCGTCGCTCGACGAGCTGCGCGCCAGGATCGTGGGCCTCATCCAGGCGCCCGCGAGCAAGATCGCGCGGACGATCAACGAGCCCGGCGCCCAGCTGGCCCGCGTCATCGGCGCTTATGCGGCGAAGGAAGCGGCCTGACCTTTTCGATTTTGAACGGAACCTTTGGGCCAGCACGGCCCGCATGAAACGAAAAACGGAGACTTAAAATGGCAGACATCAACACCCTCGTCGAGAAGCTCAGCGAGCTGACCGTCCTCGAAGCCGCCGACCTCGCCAAGGCGCTGGAAGAAAAATGGGGCGTCTCGGCCGCCGCCGCGGTCGCCGCCGGCCCCGCCGCCGCCGCCCCCGCCGAAGCCGCCGAGGAGCAGACCGAGTTCGACGTCATCCTGACCTCGGATGGCGGCAAGAAGATCAATGTGATCAAGGAAGTCCGCGCCATCACCCAGCTCGGCCTCGGCGAAGCCAAGGCCCTGGTCGAGGGCGCGCCCAAGGCGATCAAGGAAGGCGTGAACAAGGCCGAGGCCGAAGAGATCAAGAAGAAGATCGAGGAAGCCGGCGGCACCGTCTAGCTCAAGTGACCCGCAGCGCCGGAACGGCGCGCGCGGAGTCATCCCGGACTTGATCCGGGATCTCGGGGAGGAGGGCTGAGCTTATTCTCGC
>JBKJZJ010000129.1:0-11790 GCA_046715355.1 Allosphingosinicella sp.
GTGCGGCATGGAAAGCTGGTCGGTGACGATGCGGTCGTCGCGCACGTCGATGAGGACGCCGCCCTCGTGGCGCCGGTCGCGCCAGCCGTTGATCATGTCCGAGCGGCTGACCGCGGTGACGAAGGCCGGCGCGCCGTCCTGCATGGCGAGGCCGTTCAGGTGGCAGCGATCCTCGGCGGCGAGGCGCGAAATGAAGCCAGGCTTCCAAAGGGGCTTGAAGCCGTGGGTGATGCTGGTCGTCGCCAGGCAGGAGAATTTGGTGTTGACGAAGATCACCCGCCCGCTCTTGTCTACGCCGAGCTCGTGGACGTCGACGTCGCCGGTCGTCTGGGCGTTGCGGGGCACGTAGAGCCGGTCGAAATCCCCATTGGCGCGCTCGTGCGGCGCGAGCACGTTTTCGAGCCGCCAGATCTGGAAGAGCGAGCCGACATAGAGCCGCTGCGGGGTCGCGTGCAGGCCCATGGCGCGGACGTAATTCTGCTGGTGGAAGCTGACCTGGCCCGACGGCAGCATGCCGACCAGGAAGAGCTGGCCGGTCTGGTAGGAGCTGAAGGCGAGGCTGCAGCCCATCCGGTTCAGCCATTGGCCGAAGCCGCGCGAGACGCTGATCTTGGTCTGGTTGGCGACGGGCTGGGCGGGCTGCGGCGCCGCCTGCGCTTCCTCGACAGCCACGTCTGGGGCCGGTTGCGGCTTCTTGCTCATTCGTCCCCCATCGGCGTGTCCGGCGATCCTAGCGTCAAATCAAGCAGGTTCAACGCGCATCGCCTTCCAGATGCCGGACGATGAGGTCGGCGGCGGTCTCGGCGTCCATCGCCATCGTGTCGATACGGATGTCCGGGGCCTCGGGCGCTTCGTAGGGGGAGTCGACGCCGGTGAAATTGGCGAGCTTGCCGGCGCGGGCCTTGCGGTAGAGCCCCTTGGTGTCGCGCCGTTCGGCCTCGGCGAGCGGGGTGTCGACGAAAATCTCGATGAAGTCGCCGCCGCCCACCATCTCGCGGACCAGCTGGCGCTCGGCGCGGAACGGGCTGATGAAGGCGGTGAGCACGATCAGGCCGGCGTCCATCATCAGCTTCGCGGCCTCGCCGGCGCGGCGGATATTCTCGACCCGGTCGGCGGCGGTGAAGCCGAGATCCTTGTTGAGCCCCAGCCGGACATTGTCGCCGTCCAGCAGGAAGGTGTGGCGCCCGCGCGCGTGAAGCTTCGCCTCGACGAGGTTGGCGATCGTCGATTTGCCGGCGCCCGAGAGGCCGGTGAACCAGAGCAGCTTCGGCGTTTGCATCATCAGAGCGGCGCGGCGCTCGGTGGTCACGGTCAGCGCCTGCTCGTGGAGGTTTTCCGCGCGGCGCAGGCCGAAGCGGATCAGCCCGGCGGCGACGGTGGCGGCGCTGATCCGGTCGATGAGGATGAAGCCGCCGAGCGCGCGGCTCGTTTCATAGGGCTCGAAGACGATCGGGCGGGCGGTGTGGACCACGGCGTCGCCGATCTCGTTCAAGCCCAGCGTCCGCGCGGCGAGCTGCTCCATCGTATCGATGCCGATCTTGTATTTGGGCTCCTGCACGGTGGCGGGAACGCTCTGCGTGCCGAGCTTGAGCAGATATTGGCGGCCGGGAAGCAGCGACTCTTCCGCCATCCAGATCAAAGTCGCCTCGAACTGGTCGGCGATTTGCGGCGGCGCGCCCGCATAGAGAGTGTCGCCGCGCGAGCAATCGACCTCGGCCGCGAAGCTCAGGGCCACCGAGCGGCCGGCCTCGGCCCGGTCGAGGTCGCCGTCGAGGGTCGCGATGCGGGCGACCTCGGCGGGCGTGCCCGCGGGCGCGATCGATATCCCGTCGCCGGGGCGCAGCACGCCGGCGGCGACGGTGCCGGCGTAGAAGCGCGCGCCGCCTTCGCGGATCACCTGTTGGACCGGCATGCGGAAGGCGGCGGGGGCGCTCTCCCCCTCCGGCTCGAGCGCTTCGAGAATTTCCAGGAGCGACGGCCCCTCATACCAGGCCATGCGCGGCGAGCGGCCGGTGACGTTGTCGCCGTCGAGCGCGCAGACCGGCACGGCCGCGATCCGCTCGATGCCGATCGCCGCGCCGAAGCCGGCATAATCCCGCGCGATCGCCTCGAAGCGGTCGCGCTCGAAGCCGGCCAGGTCCATCTTGTTGACCGCGAGCACGAAGCTCCTGATCCCGAGCAGCCGCGCGATCGTGCTGTGCCGCCGGGTTTGGGTGAGCAGGCCCTTGCTCGCGTCGACCAGGACGATGGCGACCTGGGCGCGCGAGGCGCCGGTCGCCATGTTGCGCGTATATTGCTCGTGGCCCGGCGTGTCGGCCAGGATGAAGCGGCGCTTGGCAGATGCGAAATAGAGATAGGCGACGTCGATGGTGATGCCCTGCTCGCGCTCCGCCTCGAGCCCGTCGGCGAGCAGGGAGAAATCGGTCAGTCCCTCGAGCTTGTCCGACGGCACCGCGCCGCAATCATGGAGCAGCCGGCCGATCAGGGTCGACTTGCCGTCGTCGACCGAGCCGCAGGTGAGCAGGCGCAGGAGGGAGGCAGGCTCGGCCATCAGAAATAGCCCTGGCGCTTCTTGCGCTCCATGGAGGCGGGCTGGTCCTTGTCGATCAGCCGGCCGGAGCGCTCCGACGTGCCGTCGCGCGCCATCTCGGCGAGCACCGCCTCGATGTCCGCCGCGTCGCTCTCGACGGCGCCGGTCAGCGGCCAGCAGCCGACCGTGCGCACCCTGACCCGCCGCATCGCCGCTTCCAGCGGGAAGCGCTCGTCGTCGACGATCAGCAGGGTGCCGTCGCGCAGCGCCGTCGGGCGCAGGTCAGCGAAATAGAGCGAGGCGACCTTGAGCCGCTCGGCGGCGACATAGGCCCAGACGTCGCGCTCGGTCCAGTCGGAGAGCGGGAACACGCGCAAGCTCTCGCCGGGCGCGCGCCGGCCGTTATAGAGCTGCCACAGCTCGGGCCGCTGCCGCTTGGGATCCCAGCCATGGCTCGCCGAGCGCACCGAGAAGATCCGCTCCTTGGCCCGGCTCATCTCCTCGTCGCGCCGCGCGCCGCCGAAGGCGGTGTCGAAGCGGCCTGCGTCGAGCGCCTGCTTCAGCCCCTCGGTCTTCCACAGCTCGGTATGGAGCGCCGCGCCATGATCGAACGGGTTGATGCCGCGCGCCTCGGCGTCGGGGTTCCTGTGGACGATGAGCGCCATCCCCGCCTCCGCGGCCAGCGCGTCGCGCAGGGCATAGAGCTCGCGAAACTTCCAGCCGGTGTCGACGTGGAGCAAGGGAAAAGGCGGCCGCGCCGGGAAGAAGGCCTTGCGGGCGAGGTGCAGCATCACGCAGCTGTCCTTGCCCCCGGAAAAGAGCATGACCGGCCGCTCCGCCTCGGCCACCGCCTCCCGGATGATATGGATCGCTTCCGCTTCCAGACGCTCAAGGGAAGAAAGGGTCAGTCGAACAGGTCCTCTGGGATGAATCCGTGCCTTTCGGTAATGGAGCCATCTCCGCCGCGCAATCGCGGCGCGGGTTATGACACCGGTGTAATTGAGGCTGGAGCCGCGATGCCAACCTGCCTAGACTAAGCGCGAGGGGAGGGCGCGTTGGCCGGAAAGATCGTGTGCTTCGGCGAAGTGCTGCTGCGGCTGGCCGCGCCGGGGCGGGAGCTGCTGCTGCAGAGCGGCCGGCTCGACGTCCATGTCGGCGGCGCCGAGGCCAATGTCGCGGTCGCCCTGGCGCGGCTCGGCCATGCGACGGCGATGGCGAGCCGGGTGCCCGACAATGCGCTGGGCGAGGCGGCGGCGGGGGCCTTGCGGCGCCATGATGTCGACACCGCCGGCGTAAAGACGGGGCCGGGGCGGATGGGCCTCTATTTCCTCTCTCCCGGCGCGGGTCTGCGCCCGTCCGACATCGTTTACGACCGCGAGGGCAGCGCCTTCGCTCTGGCCGGGCCGGCTGCATTCGACTGGGACGTCCTGCTCGACGGCGCCGCCCTGCTCCATCTTTCCGGCATCACGCCCGCGCTCGGGCCGCGCTCGGCCGAAGCGGCGAAGGCGGCGGCGGGGGCGGCCAAAGCGAAGGGCGTCCCGGTCTCCTTCGATGGCAATTATCGGGCGCAGCTCTGGAGCCGGTGGGACAGCGATCCGGCGGCGATCCTCAATGAGCTGGTCGGCCAGGCGGACATTCTTTTCGGCAATCACCGCGACATCTCGCTGCTGCTCGGCCGGGACTTTGGCGGGGAGGGGCCGGAGCGGCGGCGCGAGGCGGCCCAGGCGGCGTTCGCGGCTTTCCCCCAGCTCAGGCTGATCGCTTCGACCGCGCGCCACGTCGAGGATGCCGACACCCACCGGATCGCGGCGCGGCTCGACTGGCCCGACGGCGCCGCGCAGACCGACGAGGTCGTCATCGCGGGCATCGTCGACCGGATCGGCGCCGGCGACGCCTTCGCGGCCGGCGTGCTGCACGGCATGCTGGGCGGCCGCGACCGCGACTGGATGGTCCAGGCCGGCCTCGCTTTGACCTGTCTCAAGCACAGCCTTCCGGGCGACGCGAGCCTGTTCACCCCCCGCGACATCGAGGCCTTCCTCGCCGGCGAGCGCGACGTCCGGCGCTAGGATCGATGACCCGACCGCTAACGCTCCATCCGGACCGGCTCTTCCCCGCCGACCCGCGCACCCGCGATATCGCCCGCGCGCTTTATGCGCCGGTCCGCGACCTCCCGATCGTCAGCCCGCACGGCCATACCGACCCCGCCTGGTTCGCGACCGACGCGCCCTTCGCCGATCCGGCGCAGCTGCTGATCGTCCCCGATCATTATCTGTTCCGGATGCTCTACAGCCAGGGCATCCCGCTGGAGGCGCTCGGCATCCCGACGGCCGACGGCAGCCCGACCGAGAGCGACCCGCGCCGGATCTGGCGGCTCTTTGCCGAGAATTACCATCTGTTCCGCGGCACGCCGTCGCGGCTGTGGCTCGACTGGGTGTTCGCCGAAGCCTTCGGGCTCGACGTCCGGCTCGAGGCGGAGACGTCCGAATATTATTACGAGACGATCGACGCCGCGCTGAAGACCGACGCCTTCCGTCCACGCGCCCTCTTCGAGCGCTTCGGCATCGAGCTCATCGCCACCACCGAAAGCCCGCTCGATCCGCTCGACCAGCACCGCGCGATCCGGGAGAGCGGCTGGGGCGGGCGCGTCGTCACCGCCTACCGGCCCGATCCGGTGATGGATCCCGAGCATCCGGGCTTCGCGGACAATCTCATCCGCTTCGGCGAGACGGCGGGAGAGGACGTCTCGACTTATGCGGGCTATCTGCGCGCCCACGAAAATCGCCGCGCTTTTTTCCGCGAGGCGGGCGCGACCTCGACCGATCACGGCCATCCCAGCGCCTTCGCCGCCGACCTTTCCCGCGCCGAAGCAGACGCGCTCTACGCGAAGATCCGCGGCGGCGACTTCGGGCCCCGCGACGCGGAGCTGTTCCGCGGCCAGATGCTGACCGAGATGGCGCGGATGAGCCTCGCCGACGGCATGGTGATGCAGATCCACCCCGGCGCGCTGAGGAGCCACAACGCCCCGCTGCTGGCCCGCTTCGGCCGCGACAAGGGGGCCGACATCCCGGTCCAGACCGAATATGTCCGCGCGCTCAAGCCGTTGCTCGACCGTTTCGGCAACGAGGCCGGGCTGACCATCATTCTCTTCACGCTCGACGAGGACGCCTATTCGCGCGAGCTCGCCCCGCTCGCCGGCCATTATCCGGCGCTGCGGTTGGGTCCGCCCTGGTGGTTCCACGACAGCCCCGAAGGCATGCGCCGCTTCCGCGAGGCGGCGACCGAGACGGCGGGCTTCTACAACACGGTCGGCTTCAACGACGACACCCGCGCTTTCCTCTCCATCCCCGCACGCCACGACGTCGCCCGGCGGATGGACTGCGGCTTCCTCGCCCGGCTGGTCGCGGAGCACCGGCTGGAGGAGGACGAAGCGCATGAGGTCGCCCGCGCGCTCGCCTACGACCTGGTGAAGGCGGCCTACAAATTGTGACGAGGTGGAGCCTGATCCACCGCCGTCACCCCGGCGAGGGGCCATCTCGTCAGGGAGATGGATGCGGGCATCGCGCGCCTAGCCATCGAGCAGGAGCCGGCATAGGGCCAATAAAGCCAGCCGAGCGCGGGGGAGCCCGACCCGCCTCGGTCGCGCAACATTTGGAGCGCACTAGAATCCGTTCCCTTATAAGGGGTCTCCCTTATAAGGGAACCAACGGCGAGGCGCTGGATTTCCCGCAAGCGGCGGCCGGGACCATCGAGGAAGCGGCCGCGACCATCGAGAAGGAAGGCCGGGGTCGCGTGCGGGTCCGCCGCACCTTCCTGTCCGGCGATCCCGGGCTTCGGAGTCTCGGCACGGTGCCAGGTTGCGGGATGTCCCTTCGCCGGGGCGACGTTTGATGCGGCGTCTCTCCGAAGTCACACTCGCGGACCTCCCGGCTTGGGTTCGGCGCTCCGGTCCCCGCCCGGCGCCGCGCGTGGTTCATCTCGGGCTCGGTGCCTTTCACCGCGCCCATCAGGCGGTCGTGTTCGACGATCTCGGCTGGGGCGTCGCCGGCGCCTCCTTGCGCTCGCCCGCGATGCGCGAGGCGATGGCGCCGCAGGACGGGCTCTATTCGCTGGTCGTCGGCGAGGAGGTGCGCGTGATCGGCGCGGTGCGCGAAATGCTGCTGGATTCGGACGCGCTGGTCGCAAGGATCGCCGCCCTGGAGACGCGGCTCGTCACGCTCACCGTGACCGAAAAGGGCTATCTCCCGGGCAGCCGCGCGGTCGCGATCCTCGCCGACGCGCTCGCCCGCCGCCGCGACGGGGTCACCGTCATTTCCTGCGACAATCTCCCGCGCAACGGCGTCGTGCTGCGCGACGCGGTGCTCGCCGCGGCGGGCGATGCGGCGGACCGGATCGCCGAACATTGCGCCTTCCCGCAGACCATGGTCGACCGCATCGTCCCCGCCACGGAGGAGGCGGACATCGACGCACTCGCTGCGCGCATGGGCCTCGTCGACCGCGCCATGGTCAAGGCCGAACCCTATTTCCAATGGGTGATCGAGGAGCGGTTCGCGCCGGGCGAGCGGCCCGATTTCGAAGCGGCCGGGGTGCGGCTCGCCGCCGACATCGCGCCCTGGGAGGAGGCCAAGCTCAGGCTGCTCAACGGCGCGCATAGCGGCATCGCCTATCTGGGCGGGCTCGCCGGTGTCGCGTTCGTCCACGACTTCGTCGCCGATCCGGCCGGCCGGCGCTTCGTCGAGTCGCTCTGGGACGAGGCGGAGACGACGCTCACGCCGCCGCCGGGCCTCGACATCGCTGCCTATCGCGCCGCACTTATGGCGCGCTTCGCCGATCCGGCGCTCCGGCACCGCACCCGCCAGATCGCGATGGACGGATCCCAGAAGCTGCCGCAGCGCCTGCTCGCGCCAATCGCCGCGCGGCTGGCGCGGGGGCGGGGGATCGAGACGCTGGCGCTCGCCGTCGCCGCCTGGATGCGCTGGCAGAGCGGGCGCACCGACAATGGAGAGGCGTTCCCGGTCGACGACCCGCTGGCCGCGGAAACGGCGCGGCGCCTGGCCGGCCAATGCGAGCCCGCGGGGCAGGTTCGGGCCTTGCTCGGCATGGCGGCGATCTTCCCGCCCGCGCTAGCCGCCGATCCGCGCTTCGCGGAGGTCGTCACCCGCCAGCTCGCGCTGCTGGCGGAGCGCGGCGCCGCGGGAGCGCTCGGCCTGGACTAGTGCGAGGAGGCGCCTTCCGCGCCGATCCCCGTCTCCGAGCGGACGCGCTGGTGGAGATAGCCCGCTTTGTCCACGGCCGCGCGCGGCCCGCGGTCGAGCAGCGAGACGATCCAGATCGTCAGGAAGGCCACCGGCATCGAGAAGATGGCGGGGTAGATATAGGGGAAGATCGGCGTCGGATGGCCGAGGATGTCGACCCAGATCGACTTGGAGAGGACGGTCAGCACCACGGCGAGCAGCACGCCCGCCGTTCCGCCCGCGACGACCCCACGCGTGGTGCAGCCCTTCCAGAACAAGGAGAGGATCAGCACCGGGAAATTGCCGGAAGCGGCGATCGCGAAGGCGAGGCCGACCATGAAGGCGACGTTGACCTTCTGGAACGCCACGCCGAGCGCGATCGCGAGCACCGCCAGCACGACCACCGTCCAGCGCGAGACGCGCAATTCTTCGGCGGACTTCGCCTCTCCCTTGCGCACCACGCTCGCGTAGAGATCGTGGGAGACCGCCGACGCGCCCGACAGGGTCAGGCCGGCGACGACCGCGAGGATCGTCGCGAAGGCGACCGCCGAGACGAAGCCCAAAAAGAGGTTGCCGCCGATCGCCTCGGCGAGATGGATGGCGGCCATGTTGCTGGCGCGCAGCGCGCCCGCCGCGTCGACCCAGGCCGGGTTGGTGCCGACCAGCACGATCGCGCCGAAGCCGATGATGAAGGTGAGGATATAGAAATAGCCGATCCATCCCGTCGCCCACAGCACCGAGATGCGCGCCTGCCGCGCGTCGGGCACGGTGAAGAAGCGCATCAATATGTGGGGTAGGCCGGCGGTGCCGAACATCAGCGCGATCCCGAGCGAGATGGCGGAGACGGGGTCGGTGAGGAAGGTGCCGGGCCCCATGATCGAGCCGCCCTTCGCCGCCGCCGCTTCCGCGCCCAGCCCGCCGCCGGCGGCGATGTCGGTCTTCACCTGCACGGCGCGGGCGAAGAGGGCCTCGGGCGAGAAGCCGAACTGGTATAGCACGGCCAATGCCATGAAGGTCGCGCAGCCGAGCAGCAGCACCGCCTTGATGATCTGCACCCAGGTCGTCGCGATCATCCCGCCGAACAGCACGTAGAGCGTCATCAGCACGCCGACGATCACCACGGCGTAGAGATATTGCAGCCCGAACAGGAGCTGGATGAGCTGCCCGGCGCCGACCATCTGCGCGATCAGGTAGAAGAGCACGACAGCAAGCGTCGAGACCGCCGCGAAGCAGCGCACTGGCGTCTGCGCGAAGCGGAAGGAGGCGACGTCGGCGAAGGTGTACTTGCCCAGGTTGCGCAGCCGCTCGGCCATCAGGAAGAGGATGACCGGCCAGCCGACCAGAAAGCCGATCGAGTAGATCAGCCCGTCATAGCCGAACCCGAAAATCTGCGAGGAGATGCCGAGGAAGGATGCGGCCGACATATAGTCGCCGGCGATGGCGAGGCCGTTCTTGAAGCCCGAGACGCCGCCGCCCGCCGCGTAGAAATCGGATCGGGTCTTGGTCCGCCGCGCCGCCCAGGCGGTGATGCCCAGCGTGAACGCGACGAAGATCGCGAACATGCCGATCGCGGACCAATTGGTGGCGCCGCTCATTCGGGCGCCCCTTCCTTCAGGGCACGGACCAGGGGATCATATTCCCTGTTGGCGCGGCGCACGTAGAGACCGGTCAGCAGGATCGCGAGCAGGATGATGCCGACGCCGACCGGGATGCCGAGCGAAGTGACGCCGCCGCCGATCGGTTTGGCGAGCAGCGCCTTGTCGAACGCGATCAGCAATATGTAGCCGTAATAAGCGGCGAGCATGACCGCGGTGAGCGTCCAGGTGAACCGCCCGCGCCGCTTCACCAGCCGCTGGTAGCGCGGATCGGCGAGCACCTCGTCGTAGCGCCCGGCATCGTCCGCCTGCGGTTCAGCCATGCCTCCACCCCTTCTTTATGGTCTGCGATGAGGCTGCACCGATAAGGCGTCGACGGCAAGCCACGCTTAGCGGAACAGGGTCAGCGGCACCGCCTCGCCCATCGCCCGATAGCCGGCGGCGGAAGGGTGGAGGCCGTCGCCCGAATCATAGGCCCGGCGCATCCGCGTCGGATCGGCCGGATCGCGCATCACCGCGTCGAAATCGATCACCGCGTCGAAATGGCCGGGCCTGCGGATCCAGGCGTTGAGCGCCCGGCGGTCGGCCTCGCTGGCGGCGCCCGGGCGATATTCGGAGCCGCCATAAGGCAGCAGCGTCGCGCCGATCACCTTGATGCCGCGGGCGCGGGCGCGGGCGATCATCCGCGTATAAGCGGCGATGAGGTTGGCGACGAGCGCGCGCCGCGCCGCCGGCGTGACGCGCGGGTCGCTGGCCAGCATGCCGAGATCGTTGACGCCCTCGAGCAGGATCAGGAACTTGATTCCCGGCTGGCCGAGCACGTCGCGCTCGAAGCGGGCGAGCGCGCTGGGGCCGAAGCCGTCGCTCAGCACGCGATTGCCGCTGATGCCGTGGTTGAGGATGGCGAGGTGGCGCGTCGCCGGATCGGCCTGCAGCCGCGCGGCGAGGAAATCCGGCCAGCGCTGGTTGCTGTTGGGCCTGATGCCGAAGCCGTCGGTGATCGAATCGCCGAAGGCGACGATCGCCGCCGCGCGCGGGCCTGCGATCACATCGACGCCCGCCAATTGGCACCAATGGGCGATGGTCCGCGCGCCGGGCAAATTGGCGGCCGCGGCGCGGTTGCCGTGGACGAGGAAGGTGGTGGTGCGCGAGCCCGGATGGCTGGTCCTGGGCGTGGGCGGCCGCGGCAGGTAGAAAGAGATGGCGAGGTGACTGAGCGGCGCCACTTCGAGGTCGACGGGATCGGAGACGGCCTCCGCGCCCGGCGCGATGGTGACAGCGTCGTGGCCGGCGAAGGTCACCGCGCGGCCGGCGGACTGGTCGATCTGCGCCGTGGCCGGATCGGCCGAGCGGGCGACATGCACGGATTCGATCCTCAAGGGGCGCGTGCCGAAGGCGTTGGAGAGGCGGATGCGGATGCGCTCGCCGCCGAGGCTGACCCGCACCAGCTGGCGCACGGTCGCGTCGGTGAGGTCGGCCGGCGGGAAGCGGCCGACCGGGACCATCTGCGAGCTCGCCCAGGTCCCGACCCATTGCGCGCCGGCCGCATCGCGCTGCGCGGCCCCCGGCGTGAACGCTGCGATTAGCAGGGCGATCGCCGCAAAAAGCTGTCGCATCCCATCCCCCCGGTGCCGCTTCAACAAGGGCGCGACCATCGGAAGAAAGCAGCCGGGGGGCAAGCGAAAACCGGCGATCGGGATGGTGCCGGGTGTCGGACTCGAACCGACGACCTACCGCTTACAAGGCGGTTGCTCTACCAGCTGAGCTAACCCGGCCGGGCCTTCTCTAGCCCAAATGGTCTAAGCAAAGGCGAAGGTCCAGCCCCGGCGCGGGACCGGCGCCCTCAGCCGCCGGCTCGGGTCTCCTGCGTCGGGCCCGCTCCCGCCGGGGCGAGGTTGAAGATCCTCGAGATCAGCGCTTCCAGCGCCTTGAACACCGAATCCACCCCGAAGCCGGCGACGAAGGCGACGGCGGCGCTCGACAGTCCGACCGGCCCGAGCAGGGAGGTGTCGCTGTCGCCGGCGCCCGGGGCGGCGATGAACAGGCTGATGCAGGCGCCGACCACCGCGCCGAGCGCGAGCTGCTGAAAGGTCAGCTGCACGTCGCGCGGGCTGAGCAGGCTGCCCTTGATCTTGCGCGACAGGGTGCGGACCACCGCCGCGATCGCGCCGAGGAAGCCGTACAGCACCGGCAACACGCCCGAGCCGAGCAGGTTCGCCAGCCAGCTCGCGGTTTCCGGACTGGCCCCGACCGCCCATGTTCCGAGCCCCTGGCGTATCGCGACGAAGCGGTCCGCCAGGACCTTGCGCGTCAAGCAGGCCTCCCTGAGCTCGGAGCTGGCGTAGGATATGGCGCGGTCGTGGCAGGGGTGGACCCAAACGAAACCGTCCGGCTGGATGAGCGGATTCAAAGCCTGTCTTGGCGGCTGTTGTGC
>JBKJZJ010000130.1:0-13883 GCA_046715355.1 Allosphingosinicella sp.
CTCCAAGGTCAGCCTGGAGAAGAAGGGCCAGGCGATCAGCCTCGAGAAAAGGGGATCGAGCTTCGGCGAGATCGTCGTCAACCTCAACTGGACGCGCGGCAAGAAGAGCTTCTTCGGCGGCGGCACCGCGATCGACCTCGATCTCGGCTGCCTGGTCGAGATGAGCGACGGCCAGAAGGGCGTCGTGCAGGCGCTCGGCCGGCAGTTCGGCGACTTCCATGGCCCGCCCTTCATCCAGCTCGACGGCGACGACCGCACCGGCGACGTCAGCAAGGGCGAGACGATGCGGATCAACGGCGCCGAATGGCAGTGGATCAAGCGCGTCGCCATCTTCGCCAACATCTATGACGGCGTCCCCAATTGGCAGGCGACCGACGGCGTCGTCACCGTCACCATGCCCGATCAGCCGCCGATCGAGGTCCGCATGACCGAAGGGCGCAACAACCAGCGCCTGTGCGGGGTGGTCATGCTGGAAAATGAGGGCGGCAAATTGAAAGCGACGCGGATCGTCGAATATTATCGCGACCAGAGCGAGCTCGACCGGGCCCATAATTGGGGCATGCGCTGGGTCGCGGGCAGCAAGGACTGAGCGCAGGTTCAAGAAAAGGAAAATTGGGTGATCCGCAAATATTATACGGGCTCTTTGCTGTTCACGATCGTCTGCCTCGCGCTCGGCGCCTGGCTGGGCTGGTCGCTGACCGGGACCGTGACCGGCACGCTCGGGATCGTCTGGATCGTGCTCGTCCTCGGCGTGCTCGAAGTCTCGCTGTCGTTCGACAATGCGGTCGTCAACGCCACCGTGCTGAGGCACATGGACGCGAAATGGCGGCGGCGCTTCCTGACCTGGGGCATCGCCATCGCGGTGTTCGGCATGCGGATCATCTTCCCGCTGGCGATCGTCGCCATCGCGGCGATGGTCAATCCGATCGAGGCCGTCCGTCTCGCCGCGACCGAGCCCGAGACCTACCAGCACATCATCGAGGGCGCCCATGTCAGCATCGCCGGCTTCGGCGGCGCCTTCCTGGCCATGGTCGGCCTCAAATTCTTCTTCGATTCGGACAAGGAGATCCACTGGATCGGCGTGGTCGAGCGGCAGCTCACCAAGCTCTCCGACGTCTCGGCGATCGAGATCGGCATCGTCCTCCTGATCCTCTACGGCGTCTCGACGCAGCTGCCCGCGCACGATTCCATGACCTATCTGGTCTCGGGCATATTCGGCCTGTTGACCTATATCGCGGTCGACGCCTTGGGCGGGCTGCTGGGCGGGGAAGAGGATGCGGCGACCGGCATGGTCGTGCGCTCGGGCCTCGCCTCCTTCCTCTATCTCGAAGTGCTCGACGCCTCCTTCTCCTTCGACGGAGTGATCGGCGCCTTCGCTTTGTCCAACAACCTCTTCATCATCGCCTTGGGCCTCGGCATCGGCGCGATGTTCGTGCGGTCGATGACGGTGATGCTCGTCGATAAGGGCACGCTCGCCCAATATCGCTATCTCGAGCATGGCGCCTTCTGGGCGATCCTCGCGCTGGCCGCGATCATGCTGCTCTCGGCCAATGAGGCATGGCACATCCCCGAGACGGTCACCGGACTGATCGGCGCGGTGCTGATCGGCGTCGCCTTGTGGTGGTCGATGCGGCACAACCGGCTGCACCCCGAGGACCGCGAGGATATCGATCTCAACGCGCAAGCCGTCGAGGACGCCGATCCGGTGCTCGCGACCGGCGAGCGGATGAAGGATTAAGCAGCAAGCAGGAGAAGAAGATGTCGATCAGTATCGCAAAGGGCGGCAATGTCAGCCTGTCGAAGGAAGCGCCGGGGCTCACCAAGATCCTGATCGGCCTGGGCTGGGACGCGCGCGCCACCGACGGCGCCGATTTCGATCTCGACGCCAGCGCCTTCCTGTGCACCGAAAGCGGCAAGGTGCGCTCGGACGCCGATTTCATCTTCTACAACCAGCTCAAATCGTCCGACGGCTCGGTCGAGCATACCGGCGACAACCTCACCGGCGAGGGCGAGGGCGACGACGAGGCGATCAAGGTCGACCTCAGCCGCGTCGCCGCCGAAATCCAGAAGGTCGCGGTCGCCGTCACCATCCACGACGCCGACAACCGCAAGCAGAATTTCGGCATGGTGCAGAACGCCTTCATCCGCGTCGTCAACGATTCGGACAATAAGGAGATCGCCCGCTACGACCTCAGCGAGGATTATTCGACCGAGACCGCCTTGATCTTCGGCGAGGTCTACCGCCACGGCGCCGAATGGAAGTTCCGCGCGGTCGGCCAGGGCTTCGAGGGCGGCCTCGCCCCGCTCGCGCGCAATTACGGCGTCAATGCCAGCTAGACAGACGGGAGCGATGAAGTGACGGTTTCACTCAGCAAGGGCGGCAATGTCAGCCTCAGCAAGGAGGCGCCCGACATGCGCACGATGCGCATCGGGCTCGGCTGGGACATGCGCGTCACCGATGGCGCCGCCTTCGACCTCGACGCATCCGTGTTCGTGCTCGGCGAGAACGGCAAGGTGCGCAACAATTCGGATTTCGTCTTCTTCAACAACCTGACCGGCGGCGACGGCGCGGTCGTCCACCAGGGCGACAATCTGACCGGCGAGGGCGAGGGCGACGACGAGGTCATCGTCGTCACCCTCGACAAATTGCCCGCCAACGTCGCCAAGATCAGCTTCGCCGCGACCATCTACGAAGCCGACCAAAGGCGGCAGAATTTCGGCATGGTGCAGAACGCCTTCATCCGCGTGGTCAACGGCGACGGCGGCAAGGAGGTGGCGCGCTACGACCTTTCCGAGGACGCCTCGACGGAGACCGCGATGATCTTCGGCGAGCTCTACCGGCATGGCGGCGAATGGAAGTTCAAGGCGATCGGCCAGGGCTTCGGCGGCGGCCTGGGCCCGCTCGCGCGCTCGTTCGGCGTCAGCGTCTGAGCACGCGGCGCGGCGGCCGGGGCCATGGCTGAGCTCGTCCCCGGCCAGCGCGTCCCGATAGAAGGCGGGTCGCTCAGCCTGCGCCTCGAAGGCCCCAGGCTCGACAGCCTCGCGCGCGAGCTCGGCGCGACCCTGGTGGCGCTCGATGCGGCGCGGCGGGTCTCGCAGGCTTTCGCGCCGCTCGACATCGGCGCCCGCGAGCTCAGGCCGGGGACGGGCTACGGCACCGACGGCGCGCTCACCATCGAGCTGGCCGGGCTGCCGGCCGAGATCGAGCGGCTGTTGCTCGTCCTCCACATCAGGAGCGGCGTCGGCTCGGGCCTCACCTTCCGCGATTTCGGGCTGATCGGCGTCGATCTCGGGCAAAGCCGCTTCCGGATCGACTGCGCCGGCCGCGGCGAGGCGGCCTTGATCATGCTCGAGATCTACCGGCGCGGGACGGAATGGCGGCTGTGCGCGAGCGGCCAGGGCTTCACCGGCGGGATGGCGGCGCTGAACACCGCGCTCGGCCTCGACCTACCGGTTCCCGTCCCCGCCCGCCAGGACCGGCCGGGCCCGGATTTTCACGGCGACGACCGGCGGCCGCCGCCCGGCAGCTCCTTTTCGGGCAGCGGCTTCGCCGTCGACCCCAGCCATGTGCTGACCAATTTCCACGTCATCGACGGCGCCCAGAAGGTCGAGATCGCCAACGACAAGATGAGCGCGCCGGCCGAGATCGTCTTCTCCGATCCGCGCAACGACATCGCCATGCTCCGCGTCGATCGCACGCTTGCCGCCGCCGCCCGCTTCCGCGACCCCGCCGAAGTGCATCTGGGCGAGGACATCATGGTGCTGGGCTTCCCGCTGCAGGGCCTGCTCGGCTCGGGCCCGCAGGCGACCGCGGGCAACATCTCGGCCTTGTGCGGGATCGGCAACGACACCGGCGTCGTCCAGTTCAGCGCACCGATCGCCAGCGGCAATAGCGGCGGACCGATCCTCGACCAGTCCGGCCTCGTCGTCGGCATCGTCCACGCGTCGCTCAACGTCGACCGCATCCGCGAGGGCGGAAGCAATGCCGAAAATATCAATTTCGGGGTCAAGGGCGCTTTGGTCCGCGCCTTCCTGGGCACGGTCGGCATCGAGCCCCAGCTCGGCGCCGCCGGCATTGCGCGCGGGAGGGCCGAGATCGTCCGCGAGGCACGCACCTACATCTACCGGATCAAGTGCGAAGCCTGAGTGGGTGATGCGATCGCACCTGTTCCCCGGCGAAAGCCGGGGTCCAGTCTTGCGGCAGTGCCGCTGGGCCCCGGCTTCCGCGGGGAACAATGATTCTAGCGACTTGCCGCCTCCCTCACGCTACAGGGCGCGGCTGATGAGCAGCGCACCCCTCACGCCGCCTTATACCGGCCCCGTCGCCATAACCCTGCCGGGCGGCACGCTGCATCTCGACGTGGCGCGCAGCCTGATGCCGCTCGATGCGCTTTGCGCCTTCGCGGTGCGGCGCAACGCGCGGCGCTCCTTCCTGATCGTCTCCAAAGTGCTCGGCCGGCATCTGCCCGCGCGCCCGTCGGCGATGCGCGCGGCCGCCCGCGAGCTCGCGGCGCTGGTTCCGGCGGACCTGCCCGGGCCGATGCTGGTCGCCGGCCTCGCCGAGACCGCGGTCTGCCTCGGCCAAAGCGTGCACGAGGCGCTGGTCGGGCTCGGGCGCGACGCCTTTTTCGTCCATTCGACGCGCCAGCAGGGCGATCATCCCCTGCTCTGCCGCTTCGACGAGCCGCACAGCCATGCCGCGAGCCATCTCATCTACCGGCCGCGCGGCGTCGACCTCACCGCCGTTCGCTCGCTGGTGCTGGTCGACGACGAGGTCTCGACCGGGACCACGCTCGCCAATCTCTCGGCGGCTTTGGCCGCGGCGCTGCCCGGCGTCGAGCGGATCGCGCTGGCCTCGCTCACCGACTGGTCGGGCGGGACCGGCTGGCTCTCCCGGTTGCCGAGGCCCGCGCGGAGCGTCAGCCTGCTCGCCGGCTCGCTGCGCTGGCAGGCGGGGCCCGCCCCGGCCGAGAACGAGCCCGCGCCGCCCGCCGCTCACGCCTTCGGGACGATGCCCGAGGTCGATTTCGGCCGGCTGGGCGCGCCCGGGCCGTTCGCTTTGCCCGCCCCGCCGCCGCTCGCGCCCGGGACAATGCTGCGCATCGTCGGCACCGGCGAATTCACCTACCCGCCTTTCCTGCTCGCCGAGCGGCTCGAGCAAGAGGGCCATGACGTCGTCGTCCAGGCGGCGTCGCGCAGCCCCGTCCGGGTCGGCGGACCGATCGCAAGCGCGCTCCGCTTCCGCGACAATTACGGGGCGGGCGTCCCCAATTATCTCTACAACGCGGCGCGCGGCGACGGGCGGCGCACGATCGTCTGCCACGAAACCCCGCCGGGAAGCGTCGACCCGGAGCTGATCGCGGCGCTCGGCGCGACCGCTCTTTACTTCGAAGGGGGCCGGCCTTGCGCGCGATAGTCCTGGTCGACCTCGACGACACCTTGTTCCAGACCCGGCGCAAATGCCCGCCCGACGTTCCGGAGGAGGCATTGCGCCCGCTCGGCTTCGGCCGCGACGGCGCCCCGCTCGGCTTCGCGACGCCGCGCCAGGCGGCCTTCCTCGCCTGGCTCGGCGAGGCGGCGCTGGTCGTGCCGGTCACCGGGCGCAGCCACGACGCGCTCGGCCGGGTCCGCATCGACTATAAAGCGGCGGTCTGCGCCCATGGCGGCGTCATCCTCAACGAAGGCGGTGAGACCGATCGCGATTGGGCCGCCGGCATCGCCGAGCGCGCGGCCCCGCACAAGGCGATGCTCGCCACCCTCGCCGAGGCGGCGCAGGGGACCAGGGTGAATGCGCGGATCCTGGCCGAAAGCGGGACCGATCTCTATCTGCTGCTCAAGGACCCCGACGGCGACGAGACCCTGCTCGATCCGGTGCTGGAGCGGGTGACGCCTTTGGTGCCGGCCGGCTGGACCATCCACCGCAACGGCAACAATGCCGCCTTGATGCCGCCCTTCCTGGGCAAGGCGCATGCGGTGCGCGCGCTGCTGCCGCGGCTGCGCGCGCTGCATCCCGACGCGCCGGTGATCGGCGTCGGCGACAGCCTCTCCGACGCGCCGTTCATGGCCCTGTGTGATTATGCGATGATGCCCGCCGGCTCGCAGCTGAGCGCGGCGACCTTGGAGGCTTTGGCCGGATGATCGCCGCCCTCGAGCCTCGCCTGGCCCCCTTTTCGGGCAGCTACGATCCGGAGGACGTCGTCTTCCTGATGAAGCCGGTCGCGCTCGAGCCGACGGACGTCGCGGCCAAGGAGCGGCTGATCCAGAGCGGGGCGCGCCATTATTCCGAGATGATCCCGGAGGAAAAGGTACCGGGCGAAGCCTATCTCGCGCTCTACCGCGACGCGCTGGCGCGCAACGGCGCCCGCTTCGCCCGCGACATCGTCGACCTCGCCGGGGCGCTGGCCGAAAGGCGGCCGCGGATCGTCCTCGCGTCGCTGGCGCGGGCGGGGACGCCGATCGGGGCGCTGCTGCTGCGCGCTTTGCGCAGGCTTGGCGTGACGGCGCACCATTATTCGATCAGCATCATCCGCGACCGGGGCGTGGACGGCGAAGCGCTGCGCCACATCGCCGCGCGCCACGACCCGCGCGATGTGGTGTTCGTCGACGGCTGGACCGGCAAGGGCGCGATTGCCGGCGAGCTGCGGTCCAGCCTGTCCGGCGCTTCGCCCTGTCTCGCAGTGGTCGCCGACCCAGCCGGCCAGGCCGACCTCGCCGCCACCAGCGAGGATTATCTGATCCCGTCCGGCATCCTGGGCGCGATCGTCTCCGGGCTGGTCAGCCGCTCGATCCTCAACGACGCGCTCGTCGGCCCGGGCGACTTCCACGCCTGCGTCCACCACCGCCATCTCGCGCCGCACGATCTTTCGCGCGCCTTCGTCGATGCCATCGACACGCTGGCGCGGGCGGAGCAGCCGCGCCCGCTGGTTCGCACCGATGCCGAACGCGAGGAAGCGGCATCTGCCTGCGACGATCTGATGGCAAGGCTGATGCGCGATCATGACATCGCCGACCGCAACCGGATCAAGCCCGGCATCGCCGAGGCGACGCGCGCCTTGCTGCGCCGGCTGCCCGACCGGCTGCTGGTCCGCGACGAGGGCGACCCCGACGTCCGCCATCTCCTCCTCCTCGCCGGCGAAAGCGGGCTCGAGGTCGGGCGGCTGCCCAGGGACACCCGCTACCGGGCGGTGACCATCATCCGCACGCTTGGCAGCCAAGAAAAGGAAAGTGTCTAATGGACGCCATCGAGCTCGGCGCGACGCTCTACATTCCCGCCAGCCGGCCCGACCTCGCCGGCATCTTGGGCGGCCGCCATCCGAGCCTGCGCTCGGCGGTCCTGTGCCTGGAGGATTCGATCCACCGCCAGGAGGTGCCGCTCGCCTTGACCAACCTCGCTGGATTGCTGCGCGATGCGGCGCGGGCGGAGCCGGCCGAGGGCCGACCGGCCCTGTTCGTGCGGCCGCGCGACGCGGCGATGCTCGCCCATATTTTGAGCTTCGAGGGGGTCGAGGCCCTGGCCGGCTTCGTCATTCCCAAGGCGACGCCCGACAATTTCCCGGCCTGGCTGCACGGCCTCGCCGACGACCGGCATTTGCTGATGCCGACGCTGGAGACGCCGCGGCTGCTCGACGAGCCGGAGCTGCGCAGCCTGCGCGACCAATTGCTCGCGGTGCAGCCGCGCATCCTCGCGATCCGGATCGGCGGCAACGACCTGCTGAAGGCGATCGGCGCCCGCCGCTCGGCGCTCCGCACTGCCTATGACGGGCCATTGGGCGCGATGATCGCAGGCTTCGTCGCCGCCTTCGCGCCGTTCGGCTTCGCGCTCGCGGCGCCGGTCTTCGAGCATTTCGCCAATGCCGATCTGCTGCGCGAGGAGGTCGAGCGCGATCTCGATCACGGCCTCTACACCAAGACCGCCATCCATCCCTCGCAGATCGAGGTGATCCAGGCTGCTTATGCGGTCGACGCCGACGCGCTCGCCGAGGCCAGGGCGATGGTCACCGACGAGCCGCGCGGCGTCTTCGCCAGCCGCGGCGCGATGTGCGAGCCCGAAACCCACCGCGACTGGGCCCATATGACCATCCGCCGCGCGGAGATCTTCGGCGTCACCGGCGCGGCGCGGGTGGCGGGATCAGTCGAAGGGCGATGACGCCCCGTATTTGGTGTCGACGAAGCGGATATTCTCGGAGAAAGCGTCGAGATTGCCGCGCGCGAGCTGGCGCGACATCTCCTCCAGCCGATCGACGATCTTGTCGAGCCGCTCGTTCAAGAGGAAGCTCGCCGAGCGGCCGGTCTCGCGGAAGATCTCGGCGCGATGCTCGGGCGGGATGTCGGCGTAGCTCCTGAGCAAAGAGGGCAGATGCTGGGCCCTCAGGCGCTGGAGCTCCAGCGTCTCGTCGAACAAAGACCTTTCCTTGGCGCGCTGGTCGAGCTCACCGAGCATGCGGCGAATCCCCTGGACCTTGGCCAGCGACGATTCGGGTAGGCGGTTGTCGCAGGACGTATCGTCCGCGACGGGCGCAGGCGACGGCGGCGGCAGCGACGGCTGCTCCGCCGGCGCTCCCCGGAAGAAGAAGGCCTTCAGCCTTTCCCAGAATGTGGGTTTCGCCATGGCGCGCTTTTAGGTGGAAAAGCGCGCGGACGGAAGGCGCGCGCGTGCTACATTCCGGCCGATGCGCCTGACCTACCCCCTTTTGTGGTCGCGCCCCGACCGCAAGGCGTGCCGCGAGCAATCGGTGAACACGGCGGCGGCGCTGGCGCGGCGTGGAGTCGAGGTGACTTTGCTGATGCCGCGCGGGGACCGGGACCCGGCGCTCAGCCCGGCGGACCTTCGCGCCTATTTCGGAGTCGAGGGCGATTTCCGCCTGATCCAGCGGCCGAGCAATTGGGCCGGCGAGGCGCTGGTGCGGACCCTGTTCTGGCTCAGGCAGGTGTTCGGCGATCCCGCGCTGGCCGGCGCCGATCTCCTCTATTCGCGCATCCCGGCGATGCTCGCGATGGGCGGACGATCGCCCATTCCCTTCGCCACCGATCATTACCGGCCCTGGCCCGACGATCTGCCGGCGATCCGCCCACTGCTGCGGCGGACGGCGCGCGGCCCCAAATGCCTGGGGCTGATCCTCCATTCCGCCTTCGCCGCCGCCGCCTATGCCCGCGCCGGAATCTCGGCGGAGAAGATCCTGGTCGCGCATAACGGCGCCGAGCCGCGGCGCATGGGGCCGCCGGGAGACAAGGCCGAAGCGCGCGCCGCGCTCGGCCTGCCGCCGGAGCGGTTCATCGCGGCTTATGCGGGGCGGATCAACGCGCACAAGGGGCTCGACCAGCTCCTGGCGCTGGCGGACTTGCAGCCCGACAGCTTGTTCCTGCTGATCGGATCGGAAGGAGAGGGCGGAATCGAGGCCGAGGCGGCGGCGCGGGCGAATGTGCGGGTCGTGCCCTGGCAGGCGCCCGCCGAGCTGCCCGCCTGGCTCCACGCCGCCGACGTGCTGCTGATCCCGCCCTCGCGCGCGCCGCTCGAGCGCTTCCGCAATTGCGTGCTGCCGCTGAAGCTCTTCGCCTATCTCGCCGCCGGCCGGCCGATCCTCGCCCCGTTCGCCCCCGACACCGCCGAATTGCTCGCCGACGGCGACAATGCCCTGCTCGTCCCGCCGGGCGACCCCGCCGCCGCCGCAGTCGCGCTCGATCGCCTGCGCGACCCCGCGCTCGCCGCCCGGCTCTGCGCCGAGGCCTATGCCCGCTCCGCCGAGCTCACCTGGGACGCCCGCGCGGCGAAGATCCACGGCTTCTTAGAGAAGCGGATGGGGCTCTAGGCGTTGAGCCAGACCGCCAGCGCAAGCCCGGCGATGACGAGGACACCCCAGCGGACCTGGCGTTCGAGCGCGGCGTCCTCATAGCGGGTGAGGACGATCGCGGAGAGCGGCATCAGGAGCAGCAGCAGGCCGAACGAGAGGGCCGCGCCCGCCCAGATCCCGCCGAGCACCGTCCCCGCGATCGCGAGCAACGCCCAGGCCAGGCAGAAAAGCAAGGGTTCGAGCTGGAATTTCGGCATCAATGCCCCGCCCGCGGGGCGCGCGCGATGCCGGACAAAGCGAGCTGCTCGTCGATCTGCGCGACGAGGCGGTCGAGGCCGGCCTGGTCCTTCGCTTCGGCCCTGGCGACGAGCACGTCCTGGGTGTTGGACGCCCTGAGCAGCCACCAGCCGTCGGCCGTGCTGACCCGGGCGCCGTCGGTGCGGTTGACCTCGGCGCCCGCCGCGGCGAGCCGCTCCAGCACCTCCTCGACCACCGCGAACTTGCGCGCCTCGTCGACCTGGAAGCGCAATTCCGGCGTGTTGACCACCGCCGGCATCGCCGAGCGCAACGCGGTCAGCGAGCCGCCAAGCTGGCTCACCGCGCGGATCAGGCGGACGGCCGCGTAGAGCGCGTCGTCGAAGCCGTAATAATCGTGCGCGAAGAAGACATGGCCGCTCATCTCGCCGGCGAGCGGAGCGCCGGTCTCCTTCATCTTCGACTTGATCAGGCTGTGCCCGGTCTTCCACATCAAGGGCACGCCGCCCAGCTCGGCGATGCGGTCGTAGAGCGTCTGGCTCGCCTTGACGTCGGCGATGATCGTCGCGCCGGGCACGTCGCGGAGTACGGGCTCGGCGAGGATGGCGAGCAGCTGGTCGCCCCAGACCACTCGGCCCTCGCCGTCGACCGCGCCGATCCGGTCGCCGTCGCCGTCGAAGGCGATGCCGAAATCGAGCCCTTCCCTGGCGACCAGCGCCTTGAGGTCGGCGAGATTGGCTTCCTCAGTGGGGTCGGGATGATGGTTGGGGAAGCGGCTGTCGACGTCGGTGTAGAGCAGGTGATGCTCGCCGGGCAGGGTCTCGACCAGCTTCTCCAGCGCCGGGCCGGCCGCGCCGTTGCCCGCGTCCCAGCCGATGCGGAAGGCGCCGCCGTCGAAATTCCGCATCAGCCGCGCGACGTAGCGCTCCAGCACCTCCTCGTCGGCGACCGACCCCTCCCCGGATTCCCAATCGCCCGCCGCCGCCATCCGCCCGAGCGCCTGGATGTCCGCGCCGAAGAAGGCGCGATGGCCGAGCGCCATCTTGAAGCCGTTATAATCGGCCGGATTGTGGCTGCCGGTGATCATGATGCCGCCGTCGACGCCAAGCTCGGCCTCGGCATAGTAAAGCATCGGCGTCGGTCCCAGGCCGATGCGGACGACGCCGACGCCGCTCTCGTTCAGCCCGCGCACCAGCTCCGCCTCCAGCTCGGGCGAGCTTTCGCGGCCGTCGCGCCCGACCGCGACCTTGCCGCCGCCGCTCCGGCGCACGAGGGTGCCGAAGCTGCGCCCGACCGCATAGCCGTCCGCCGGCCCCAGAGTCTTTCCGACGACGCCGCGAATGTCATATTCGCGTAAGGAGCTTGCGTGGAAATCGTGTGTCACCGCCGCTTGAGCTCCGCGAGCAGCGCATCGCGCGCCGCATTGACCCGGGTCGCGAGGCCCGCCGAACCGCCGGCGTCGGGATGGACCTTGGCGATCAGCCGCCGGTGGGCGGCGCGGATATCGTCGGCGCTCGCGCCCTCGCCGACGCCGAGCAGGGTCCGCGCCTCGCTCGTCCGCATCGCCGGCGCGGCGAGGCTCCGCCGCAGCCAGGCATAGATCAGGGCCGCTATCACCAGCCCGATCAGCAGCTTGAGCAGCAGCCCCATCAGCCCGCCATCGCGGTCCGGCGCGCAAGGCTCTGCGCGCCAGGCTCGGTGCCGGGTTCGGGGAGGGCGAAGCCGGCGATCATCTCGCGCAATTCCTGGCGCGCGGCGATGTGGCTGAGGCCGACATCGTTGATCTGCTGCAGGTCCAGCAAAGTCAGCCCCTTGGGAAAGAGCTCGCGATAGATGACGCGCTCGCCGAGCCCCGGGATGATGCGGAAGCCGACCCGGCGCGACAGCTCGTTCAGCGCCTCGCCGACGCGGCGCATGTTGCGCGCCTCGATATGCTGCATGCGGTTCCTCAGCACCACCCAGTCGACGCTGGCGCCGTGCGCCTTGGCGCGCTGGGTGCGGCTGTCCCAGACCAGTTCGGCGTAGAAGCTGGGCTTGCGCACGCGATAGGTCTCGGCATCGACCTCGCCGATCAAATCGAGGTCGACGAAACTGTCGTTGATCGGGGTGACGAGCGTGTCGGCGCGGACGATCGCGGCGCGGGCATAAGGATCGTCGCGGCCGGGCGTGTCGATGATCACGAATTCGGCCCCGTCCGCGATCCGCTCGATCGCCGCCTCGAGGCTCTCGCCCGTGGCGGGGTCGAAGGTCGCATAAGCGGGCATGGCGAGGTCGAGGCCGAGCCGGCGGGCCGAGGCGGCGCGATTGTCGAGATAGCGGCCCAAAGTGCGCTGGCGGCTGTCGAGGTCCAATGCCGCGACCCTGCGCCCCTGCGCGGCCAGAGCGACGGCGCTGTGCACGGCGGTGGTCGACTTGCCGGTGCCGCCCTTCTCGTTGGCGAAGGTGATGAAATGCGGCACTACGCGGAAACCTCGGGCGACTTGATCATGGGGTGCGCGAGCCGCTAGGGACCCGCCTCCCCGCATCCTCTATCGGAGCCCAAAGGGCGGTGCAAATCATCCGTGACGCCGAGGCGCTGAAGCGCGAGATCGCCGCCCTGCGCGCGGATGGGGGCAGCATCGCCTTCGTGCCGACGATGGGCGCGCTCCATGCCGGGCACATGGCCCTGGTCGCCGAGGCGCGGCGCCACGCGGACCATGTCGTCGCCTCGATCTTCGTCAATCCGACCCAGTTCGGACCGAATGAGGACCTCGCCGCCTATCCCCGCCGCGAGGCGGCCGACGCGGCGATGCTCGAGGCGGAAAGCTGCGCGATCCTGTGGGCGCCCGACGTCGCCACCATGTATCCCGACGGGCCCGCCGCCACGGTCCATGTCGCGGGCGTCGGGGAAGGCCTGGACGGCGCCGCCCGGCCCGGCCATTTCGACGGCGTCGCCACCGTGGTCGCGCGTTTGTTCGAGCAGGTCGCGCCCGACGTCGCTTTGTTCGGCGAGAAGGACTATCAGCAGCTCGCCGTCATCCGCCAGATGGTCCGCGACCTTTCCCTCCCCGTGGAGATCGTCGGCGTGCCGACCCAGCGCGACGCCGACGGCCTCGCTCTCTCCTCGCGCAACGCCTATCTTTCCGACGAGGAGCGGGCGGCGGCGCGCGCTTTGCCGCGCGCGCTCGGCGAGGCGGCGCAGGCGATCGCCGACGGCGCCCCGGTCGCCGAGGCGCTCGACAAGGCGCGCGCGCGGATCGAGGGCGCGGGCTTCGATCCGGTCGACTATGTCGAATTGCGCGATGCCGAAACGCTTGCGCCGATGGCTGCGCTCGACCGCCCCGCCCGCCTCCTCGCCGCCGCGCGGATGGGCCGGACCCGCCTGATCGACAATCTGCCGGTCAATCCGGGATAAGGTCACCGGCGCGTTAACCATTTGTTGGCAGATCGCGCCCAAGAACGGCCCCGATACGAACGCAAGGGGCACGAAAATGGGTCACAGTCTCAAAGCCGGCATGTTCCTGATCGACAGCCGGATGGCCGACGCGGCGATGGGCGACATAAAGGCGCTTTACGAGCTCGGCGTCGCTTATTCGACCGGCACCGGCGGGGTCGAGGTCGATTTCGTCGAGGCCCATAAATGGTTCAACCTCGCGGCCTTGAACGGCAGCTTGCTCGCCCAGGAATGCCGCGCCGACATCGCCGAGGACATGACCGCCCGCGAGATCGCCGACGCCCAGCGCCAGGCCCGCGCCTGGCTCGCCGACATGGCCGGCCAGCGCCGCGCCGCCTAGCCGTTTCCCGTCATTGCGAGCGCAGCGAAGCAATCCAGTGCGGCTGGATTGCCGCGTCGCTCCGCTC
>JBKJZJ010000131.1:0-3399 GCA_046715355.1 Allosphingosinicella sp.
GGGGTGGTCCGGGCATGGGTGAGCTTCTGCCGAACGGTCCAGCGCGCCCCCGGGCGTTGCGCGCCGGTCTGGCGGTTGCCGCGATCGTCGCGGCCGGCCCGGCTCTCGCCCAGCTCCCGCCCGGCCAGCCGGTCGCTCCGACCCGCGAGGAGGTCGACCGCACCCCGCCCGCCCGCGGCGAGGCGCCGCCCGTCCGGCTGACCGTCGACGGCGACGTCGAGCGGGCGCCCTGCGCGCTCGACCGGCCGGACTATGCGAACATCCGCTTCACCCTGAGGGACGTCGTGTTCGAGGACCTGCGCGGCCTCACCGCCGAGCAATTGCGCCCCGCTTACGCCCGCTTCGTCGGCCAGGAGATGGGGGTCGCCACGATCTGCGAGATACGCGACCGCGCCGCCACCCTGTTGCGCGAGGCCGGCTATATCGCCGCGGTCGAGGTGCCGGAGCAGCGGATCGCCGATGGCACGGTCCGCTTCACGGTGCTGATGGCCAAGCTGGTCGGGATAAGGGTGCGCGGCGACGCCGGCCGGTCGGAACGGATGATCGCCTCCTATCTCGAGAAGCTCACCGAGCGCGAGGTCTTCAACCGCTACGAGGCGGAGCGCTATCTGCTGCTCGCCGGCGACCTGCCCGGATTCAACGTGCGGCTGGCGCTGCGCTCGGCGGGCGCGGCGCGGGGCGAGGTGATCGGCGAGGTGACGGTCGTCCGCATGCCGGTGCTGGCCGAGCTCGTCGTCCAGAATCTGGGATCGCGCGAATTGGGCCGCTGGGGGGCGCTGCTGCGCGGCCAGTTCTTCGGCCTCACCGGACTCGGCGACCGCACCACGATCGCATTCTACAGCACCGCCGATACCAAGGAGCAGCAGACGCTCCAGCTCGGCCACGATTTCCGGATCGGCGGCGAGGGGCTCGCGATCGGCGCCCAGCTCACCTACGCCTGGGCGAGCCCGGACCTCAACATTCCCGGCGTCGACATCGACTCGCGCACGCTGTTCGCGACCGTCGAGGCGAGCTACCCGTTCATCCGGCGCCAGACTCGCACCCTGCGCGGCGCGATCGGCATGGACGTGATCGAGCAGGATATCGACTTCAACAGCTTGCCGCTCAACCGCGATCGGCTGCGCGTCGCCTTCGCCAGGCTGGCGTTCGACGCGCTCGGGCTGTCGCCGGGCAACCCGCTCTACACGCCGGCCGAACCATTGTGGCGCATCGGCTTTTCGGTGGAAGCGCGCCGGGGGCTCGACATCTTCGGCGCCAGCGCGGGCTGCGGCCCCGGCCTCGCGCTCTGCCTCGTCCCCAATTCGGTGCCGCCGACAAGGCTCGAGGGGGATCCGACCGCGACCCTGTTCCGCGGCACCGTCTATGGCGAATATCGGCCGATCCCACGGCTCACCTTCGCCCTCGACCTGCGCGGCCAATATAGCGCCAACCCACTGTTCAGCTTCGAGGAATTCTCGGCGGGCAATTATGCGGCGGGGCGCGGCTACGATCCCGGCGCACTGCTCGGCGACAGCGGCGTCGGCGTCCAGGCCGAGATACGCTATGGCAGCGCCTATCCGCGCCGCGCCGACCAGTTCACCGCCGAACCCTATATCTTCTTCGACCATGCCTGGGTCTGGAACCAGGACGTGCTGTTCGCCACCGGCCGCCAGCAACTGAGCTCGGTCGGCGCGGGCGTGCGCGCCGCTTATGGCGACCGCTTCCGCATCGATCTGCTCGTCGCCGAGCCGCTCGACCGCCTGCCCTTCCAGACCAGCCGCGGCGACACCCGCTTCCTCGTCTCGCTCACCACCCGCTTGTGGCCATGGAGATCAAGATGATGTCCTCCCCGCTCCTCGCCCGCGCCCGCGCGCTCCGCCGGGCTCTGCTCATCGGCAGCGCGATCGGCACAGCCTGCCTCGGCGCGGGCGAAGCGGGCGCGCAGGCGTTCAACGGCAATCCGACGACGACCGCCGGCACCGTCATTTACGACCGCGCGACGCCGGGCGTCGAGAGGATTCAGGTGCAGTCCAACACCGCGATCATCCGCTGGGACCCCGCGGGGGGCGTCTTCCTGCCGGCGGGCAATGTCGCGACCTTCACCAACGGGCCCAACAATGCCGACTTCGTCGTCCTCAACCGGATCATCAGCGATCCCGCCGTCCGCTTCGACGGCACCGTGCTCAGCCGGCTGCTGAACCCCGCGCTGGGCACCACGCGGCCCGGCGGCACCGTGATCTTCTCGAGCCCGGGCGGGATCATCATCGGCGCGACCGCCGTATTCGACGTCGGCAGCCTCGTTCTCACCAGCCTCAACGTGGTCGACGACGGCGCCGGCAATTTCTACGATCCCGCGACGCGCGGCCTCAACTTCGCCCCGTTCGGCGGCTTCCCCGGCCGGGCGGTGGTCACCGAGGCGGGCTCGCAAGTCCGCGCGCTCAGCCAAGGCAGCTTCGTCGCCATGGTTTCGCCGCGCATCCTGCATGGCGGGTCGGTGCGGGTGAACGGCTCGGCCGCTTACATCGCGGGCGAGACCGTGGATATGCGGGTCAATCAGGGCCTGTTCGACATCATCGTCAAAGTCGGCAGCGACAATCCGGTGCCGCTCACCCATCTCGGCACGACCGGCGGCCCGGCGAGCGGCGCCGCGGGCGACATCCACGCCATCTATCTGGTCGCCGTGCCCAAGAACCAGGCGATCACCGCGATCCTGCAGGGCGATATCGGCTTCGATCCGGCGGTCGCCGCGGGCGTCGAGAACGGAGTCATCGTGCTGTCGGCGGGCGCCAATGTGGTCGGCGGCGTAGCCGACCGCTACGGCGATCTCACTGGCACGCCCGCACCGGATCTCGCCGCCAGCTTCCAGATCGGCGGCGGCATCGTCCGCTCCGACCTCATCGGCACAGCGCGCACCGATATCGTCGCCGCGCCGGCCGGCACGCCGACGCTCGATTTCCTGCAGGACGTCAGCCTGTTCGGCACCCGCAGCGCGATCATCTCGGTGCGCAGCGGCCAGACTGTCAACGTGCAGGGCAATGCGGTGGTTTCGGCCGCCGCCTTCGATTCCATCGATCCCGCCGCGGTCAATCTGACGGGCGGCACCGCGCGCATCTTCACGCTGGACGGCGGCAACATCCGCATCTTCGGCACCGCCACCGTCGACGCCTCCGCGCGCGGGATCGTCGACCCGGTCGGCAATGCCGGCAGCGGCTCCGGCGGCAGCGCCGACGTCAGCGCGGCGATCGGCGCGATCGTCATCGACGGCGCCCTTGCCATTCTCGCCAACGGCGAGGGCGGCGGCGATCTTGCCGCGCCGAGCGCGGTTGGCGGCAACGGCCTGGGCGGCGTCGCGAGCCTGGCCGCATCCGCCGGCGGCAGCGTGACCGCCAATGGCGGCGTCGCCATCAATGCCGACGGCAC
>JBKJZJ010000132.1:0-11849 GCA_046715355.1 Allosphingosinicella sp.
TCGCGGGCCTGGGCATTGGCGGCATCGCCATCGGCCTCGCCGCGCAGGGCATCTTCGCCGACCTCTTCTCGGCCTTGTCGATCATCTTCGACAAGCCGTTCCGCCGCGGCGATTCGATCCGCTGGGACACGACCACCGGCACGGTCGAGCAGAACGGGCTCAAGACGACGCGGGTGCGCTCGATCACCGGCGAGGAGGTGGTGATCTCCAACACCAACCTGCTCGGCAAGGAATTGCACAATCTGGCCCGGCTCAACCGGCGCCGGATCATCCAACCCTTCGGCATCGTTTATCAGACGGCGCCCGAGGTCTGCGCGCGCATTCCCGCGATCGTCAAGGAAGTGGTGGCCGGCTGCGAGAAGTGCGTGCTGATCCGCTGCGGGATGACCGGCTATGGCGCCTCCAGCCTCGATTATTCCTTCGAGTTCGACGTCAAGTCGGAGGTCTGGCAGAAAATCTTCGACGCCCGCCACATGGTCCTCGTCGCGCTGCTCAAGCGCTTCAACGAGGAAGGGATCGAGTTCGCCTACCCGACCCAGACCAGCTACACCGCGGCGCCGGACGGGACCCTGATCCTGCCCTATCCGCCGGAGGACGAGACCTCGACGAGCGCGACGGAGACCCGGTAGCGCCGGCGGTACCAGAGCCAGCGGTGCGCCCGGGCGGCGAAGCTCTTGGGGCGGGCGAAGAAGACGAGGCCGAACAACAGGGTGCGGCCGAGCTCTCTCCAGAAGCCGGAGCCCTTGGCCTTCATCTCCTCCTTGTAGGTCCGCCCCGCGATCTCCTCCATGAGCAGCGCCCGGCTCCCCTTGAACGCGGCGGCGAGCGCGGCCGGCGTCGGGCGGTAGCCGGTGTCGATCGGATCGGCATGATAGGGAAAGCTCGACGGCACCGTCGCCAGGATCAGCCCGCCTTCGCCAAGAATCTCCTCGCACGCCGCTGTCACCGCGTCGCGGTCGCGGACATGCTCCAGCATGTTGGCGATCAGGATCGTGCGGAAGCCCCGCGCCTTGAGCGCGCCGCGCACCGCCGGATCGAGGATGTCGCCGGCTAGGTCGACGCCGTCGCCCTGCTTGAGGTCGCTGTGGAAGATGGCGATGCCGGCCGCCTCGAGCAGGGCGAACAATTCGCGCTGGATATGCGGCTTGTCATGCTCGCGGAAGGCGCGCGTCGAGGAGCCCAGGTTGAGCAAAGGCGAGACCCCCTCGCGGGCGAGGAAGATCTCGCGCAGCCTGATCGCTTCGGCCTCGAACATGAGGCGCAGCAGTGACGCCGCGCCTCCGTTCGTCAAGCCTAGGCGGCCTGTTGCAGGCCCCGCGCCTCGATCATCGCCATCCAGTTCTCTATGGTGATCGCCGAGACATATTCGCGCTGCATCGCGTCGGTCAGCACTTCGAGCATCTGGCAGCCCTCGACGAAAATCTCGATCACGCCGAACACGCCGCCGCGCTTGCGATATTTGGCGGGAAAGCCGTAGCGGTCGCAAATCTCGGCGATCTCGGCCTCGCCGCGCTTGGTGCCGATCGCTATATGGGTGGCGTTGTGGCGGCGCGGCGCAGCGCGAACGCCGGTCGCGTCATTGTCGCCGGGAACGGCGTGGATCTCGGTGCCGCGCGGATAGATTTCGATCATCGTGCCGCGCTCGTCGCCCGACAAAGCGACCCAGCTTCCCGGCGTCACCGACGGAAAGGGCGCGGCGGCCCCGTCCCAGATCTCGGCGAAGAAGTCGGCGACCAGGCGCGGATCGTCGGCCTCGATGGAAACGTGAAACAGCATTGAATTTTCTCCCCTGGAACCCTGATGGCGGTGCGGTTAGGCGGCGCCCGGCGGGAGCGGGAGGGTTGGTCGACCGGGACAGCAGGCGGTTCGACGAAACTGCGCGCCGGCGACGAAGGCGACGAGGGACGGGACGAACGCGCCTTTGTTCTAGAACCCCACATCCTCGAGGCTGAGCAAGGTCGCATTGCCGCCCGAGCTGGTCGTGTCCGTGCTCGTCACCCGCTCGGCGCAGAAGCGTGGGAGATAATGCGGGCCGCCGGCCTTGGGGCCGGTGCCCGACTGGCCCTCGCCGCCGAAAGGCTGCGAGCCGACGATGGCGCCGATCATCGAGCGGTTGACGTAGAGATTGCCGACCGTGGCCACCTCCTCGACCGTCTCGGCGGCGCGGGCGATGCGGCTGTGCAGGCCCATGGTGAGGCCGAAGCCCGAGGCGTTGACGCGGCGCACGGTCTCGGGCAGCTGGCCGCCCCGCCAGGTGGCGACGTGGAGCAAGGGGCCGAACCATTCCTCCTCCAAATCCTCGATCGCGTCGAGGCGAATGAGCGTGGGCGGCACGAACAGGCCTTCGCCCGGAACCGGAACCGACTTGAGGATGCGGTCCTGCATCGCCTCCCGCCGGCCCATCAGCTTGTCGTAGGACGGCTTGTCGATCACCGGGCCGACGTCGGTCTTCGGATCGGCCGGGTCGCCGACGATCAGCGACTCCATCGCGCCCGCCAGCATCTCCAGCGTTCGCTCGGCGATATCCTCCTGCAGCACCAGCAGCCTCAGCGCCGAGCAGCGCTGGCCGGCGGAGCGGAAGGCGGACGTGATCACGTCCTGCACCACCTGCTCGGGCAGAGCGGTCGAATCGACGATCATCGCGTTGATGCCGCCGGTCTCGGCGATCAGCGGGATGATGTCGCGCTCATCGTCGGCGACGAGGGTGCGGGCGATCCTCTTGGCGGTCGCGGTCGAGCCGGTGAAGGCGACACCGGCGATGCGGACGTCTTCCATCAATTTCTGCCCCAGGTCGCGGCGGCCGGCGGCGAGGATCAGCGCGTCCTCCGGAATGCCGGCGGCGTGGGCGAGGCCGACCGCATAAGCGGCGATTTCCGGCGTCTGCGAGGCGGGCTTGGCGACGACGCTGTTGCCCGCCGCGAGCGCGGCGGAGACCTGGCCCAGGAAGATGGCGAGCGGGAAATTCCAGGGGGCGATGCAGACCCAGACGCCCCTGCCCTCCAGCCTCAGCACGTTGCGCTCGCCGGTCGGGCCGGGCAGCTCGACGGGCTGCAGATGCGCGCGCGCCTGGGCGGCGTAATAGCGGCAGAAATCGACCGCCTCGCGGACCTCGGCCAGCGCGTCGGGAATCGTCTTCTTCGCCTCCTGCACGGCGATCCGCATCAGCATGTCGCGGTCGCGCTCGAGCAGGTCGGCGAGCCGCTCGAGGGCTGAAGCGCGGTCCTCGACGCTGCGCTTCGACCAGTCCTCGAACCCGCTTAGCGCCCGCGTCACCAGCGCGTCGGCGGGCGGGCTCGTGGTCGGGGCGAAATCGAGCGGCGGCGCCACCGCTTTGGCGACCCGCTCAAGCTCCGGCCGGTCGTTGAGGTCGAGCCCCCAGCTGTTCGGGCGTTCGGGCATGAAGAGGTCATTGGGCAAGGGGATGGACGGGTGGCGCGTCCCGCCGACGGCGGCGATCTTGGCGACCGGATCGGCGATCAGGTCCGCGTCGGTCAGGCGCTCGTCGGCGAGCTGGTGGACGAACGAGCTGTTGGCGCCGTTCTCGAGCAGGCGGCGGACGAGATAGGCAAGCAGGTCGCGATGGCCGCCGACGGGGGCGTAGATGCGGGTATGATAGCCCTGATCGCGGACCAGGCTCTCGTAGAGCCCCTCGCCCATGCCGTGCAGGCGCTGGAACTCGAAGTCTCGCGCGTCGCCGGCCCATTCCAGGATCGTGGCGACGGTCAGCGCATTATGCGTGGCGAAGGCCGGGTGGATGTGCTTCGCCGCCAGCATGTCGTGCGCGCAGGCGAGATAGGAGACGTCGGTCGCCGCCTTGCGGGTGAACAGCGGGTAATCGGCAAGCCCCTGCTCCTGCGTGCGCTTGATCTCGGTGTCCCAATAGGCGCCCTTGACCAGGCGGGCGGCGATGCGGCGGCCGGTCCTGGCGCCGAGCGCATTGGCCCAGGCGACGGTCGGCCGCGCGCGCTTGCCGTAAGCCTGGATCGCCATGCCGAGCCCGTCCCAGCCCTTCAATGCCGGCAGGCCCGCCACGGCCCCGATGATGTCGAGGCTCATTTCGAGCCGCTCGGTCTCCTCGGCGTCGATGGTGAAGGGGATGCCGAGGCCGGCCGCCAGCGTCGCCAGCGCCTCGACCCGCTCGATCAAGGCCGGCACGCAGCGTTGATATTGCGCGACCTCGTAGCGCGGGTGGAGCGCCGACAATTTCACCGAGATGCTGTGGCCGCCGCTTGCTTTGCCGACCGCGCGAATCGCGTCCTCATAGCTCTGATAATAACGTTCCGCGTCCGGGAAGGTGCGCGCCGCCTCGCCGAGCATGTCGAAGCTGGCGGTGAAGCCTCTATTCTCGCGCTTCTTCATGCGCGCGATCGCCTCGGAGATATTGCGGCCCATGACGAAAATCTCGCCCATCATCCGCATCGCCGCGCCGACTCCCTGGCGGACGAACGGCTCGCCGGCGCGCGCCATCAGCCGCTTGAGCGCACTGGCATGCTCGCTGTCCGAGGTCAGCGCGCGGCCGATCACCAGGCCCCAGGTCGCCGTATTGACCAGGCTCGAATTGGCCTTGCCACGGTGCGCGCGCCAGTCGCCCTCGCCGAGCTTGTCGGCGATCAGCGAATCGGCGGTTTCGGGATCGGGGACGCGCAGGAACGCCTCGGCGAGGCTGAGCAAGGCGACGCCCTCCTGGGTGTTCAGCCGATATTCCTGGAGGAACTGGTTGACCCAGCCCTTCCCCTGGGCGTCGCGCAATTCGGCGAGCATGGCGAGCGCGCGCGCCTCGACCCGCGCCCGCGAATCGGCGTCGAGGGCGGCGGTTTCGAGCAAAGGCGCCAGCACCTCGGGCTCGGGCGCGCGCAGCAGCCGGCGAATGTCCTTGCGCGCGGTGGCCGTGACGTCCGCCATCATCTTCTCTCCCGAAGTCCGTCTGGGCTTGTTTATCGCCGCGTCGCGGCCCTATGCCGTGCGCCGATTAGCGCCAGACAGTGGGAGGCTCAATGCCGGTCGCCAGCATCGACGAAATCCAGGAGCGGGTCGGCACCGAGATCGGCGTGTCCGACTGGATCCTGATCGATCAGGCGCGGATCGACAGCTTCGCCGACGTCACCGAGGATCATCAGTTCATCCATGTCGACCCCGACCGGGCGGCGCGGACGCCGTTCCGCGGCACGGTCGCGCACGGCTTCCTCACCTTGTCGCTGCTCAGCCGCATGGCCGACGGCGTCATGCTCCACCCGGAAAGCCTGCGCATGGCGGTGAATTACGGCTTCGAGCGCGTCCGCTTCATGGCCCCGGTCCGCGCCGGCAAACGCGTCCGCGGCCATTTCAAGCTCGCCACGGCCGAGGAGAAGCGCGCCAGCCAGTGGCAGATCACCTATCAGGTCACGGTCGAGATCGAGGACGAGGAGAAGCCCGCTTTGATCGCCGACTGGATCGGCTACATGTTCATCTAGAGGGGACAGTTACTCGTAACTGTCCCCATTCGAGAAAGGGAAACCCATGTCCACGCGCGACGCCGTCATCGTCTCCACCGCCCGCACGCCGATCGGCAAGGCCTATCGCGGCGCCTTCAACGCCACCCCCTCGCCGACGCTGGCCGCCCATGCGATTCGCGCCGCGGTCGAGCGCGCCGGCGTCGATCCGGCCGAGATCGACGACGTCGTTATCGGCGCCGCGCTCCAGCAGGGCGTGCAGGCGACGATCGGGCGCACCGCCGCGCTGCGCGCCGGCCTGCCCGTCACCGTCGCCGGCATGTCGATCGACCGCCAGTGCGCGTCGGGGCTGATGGCGATCGCCACCGCCGCCAAGCAGGTGATCGTCGACCGCATGCCGATCTGCGTCGCCGGCGGCGTCGAATCGATCTCGATGGTGCAGACCGCCGAGATGCGATTGGGCGGCGATCCCGAGCTCGTGGCGATGCACAAGGACGTCTACATGCCGATGATCGGCACCGCCGAGATCGTCGGCAAGCGCTACGGCATCGCCCGCGACCGCCAGGACGCCTATGGGCTGCAATCGCAGCAGCGCACCGCCGCCGCCCAGGCCGCCGGCCGGTTCGACGACGAGATCGTGCCCGTGACCGCGACCATGTCGGTCAAGGACAAGGCGACCGGCGAGGTCTCGACGCGAGAGGTCACCATCACCAAGGATGAGGGCAACCGCGCCGACACTACGCTCGAGGGCCTGCAGAGCCTGCAGCCGGTGATGGGCCCGGACGCTTTGATCACCGCCGGCAATGCCAGCCAACTCTCCGACGGCGCCTCGGCGGTAGTGATCATGGAAGCGGGCCTGGCCGCCGAGCGCGGCCTGACCCCGCTCGGCCGCTATATCGGCATGGCCGCGGCCGGCACCGAGCCCGACGAAATGGGCATCGGCCCGGTCTTCGCCGTGCCCAAATTGCTCGACCGGTTCGGGCTCAGTGTGGGCGACATCGACCTGTGGGAGTTGAACGAGGCCTTCGCCGTCCAGGTGCTCTACGTCCAGGACCGGCTCGGCATTCCCGACGACAGGATGAACGTCGACGGCGGCGCCATCTCGATCGGCCATCCCTACGGCATGTCGGGCGCGCGGATGACCGGCCATGCCCTGATCGAGGGCAAGAGGCGCGGCGCCCGCTATGTGGTGGTGACGATGTGCGTCGGCGGCGGCATGGGCGCGGCGGGGCTGTTCGAGGTCCTGTAAAGGCCGATGAGCCTCTCCCTCCCCGGACCGTGCGACGGCCAGGCGGGCGTCACCACGGCTGGGGGCAAGGCGAAATATCCGAACGCCGTCCTTGCCACCTGCATCCTCGCCTCGAGCCTCGCCTTCATCGACGGCTCGGTGCTCAACGTGGCGCTGCCCGCGATCGGGCGCAGCTTCGAGGCGCGGACCGCCGAGGTGCAATGGGTGATGAACGCCTTCACGCTCCCGCTCTCCGCTTTGCTCCTGCTCGGCGGCGCGGCGGGCGACCTATACGGCCGGCGGCGCATGATGCTCTGGGGCATCGCCTTGTTCACCGCGGCCTCGATGCTTTGCGCCGTCGCGCCGAGCCTCACCATGTTCCTCGCCGCCCGCGCGCTGCAGGGGCTCGGCGCGGCGATGCTGCTGCCCAACAGCCTGGCGGCGCTCAGCGCTGCGTTTTCGGGCGAGAAACGCGGCCGCGCGGTCGGCACCTGGGCGGCGGCCGGCGCGATCGCCGGCGCCGCCGCGCCGCTGATCGGCGGCTGGCTGGTCGACGGCCCGGGCTGGCGCTTCATCTTCTACCTGAACCTGCCGATCGCCTTGGCCGCGATCGCGCTCGGCTGGCGCTTCGTTCCCGAAAGCGCCAATGAAGAGCGGCCGCCTCCGGACTGGGCCGGGGCGCTGCTGGCGACACTCGGGCTCGGCGCGCTGACTTTCGGCCTCACCGCCTGGTCGGCGACCGACCGGGTCGGCGGCAGCGCCGCGCTCACGCTCGCCATGGGGGTCATCCTACTCGCCGCCTTTCTCCGGGTCGAGAAAAGGCGCGGCGGCGAGGCGATGGTGCCGCTCGATCTGTTCGGCTCGAAGGCCTTTGTCGGCCTGACCTTCTATACCTTCGTCCTCTACGGCGCCCTGGCCGGGATGATGCTGCTCCTCCCTTACACATTGATCGAGGCGCTCCATTATCCCGCCGTCCATGCCGGCCTGGCGGTCCTGCCCTTCCCGATCGTCATCGCTCTGGGCTCGCCCTGGATGGGCAAGCTCGCCGCGCGGATCGGCCCGCGCTGGCCGCTGACCTTGGGCCCTCTGCTGGTCGCGGCCGGCTTCGCGCTGGGGCTCAGGATCGACGAAGGAGGCGAGTACTGGACCACGGTCCTGCCCTCGATCCTCGCCGTCTCGGCCGGCATGGCGATCGCCGTCGCGCCGCTCACCACCGCAATCCTCTCGGCGGTCGACGAGCATCATGTCGGCACCGCGTCCGGCCTCAACAGCGCCGTCTCGCGCAGCGGCGGGCTGATCGTCGTCGCCTTGCTCGGGGCGGTCCTCTCGCGGCAGGGCGCCGACCTGATCGCCGGGCTGCACGGCGCCGCGCTGGCCGGAATCGGCCTGGCGCTCCTCGCCTCGCTCACCGCCTTTGCGACCCTGGGCCCGGCGCGCGTCAGAGCTTCGCGCGGAACGGGTTGAAGTCGGTGCCCTCGTCATAGACGTCGACGCCCTCGCGGCGCTTCAGCCAGCCGACGGCGGCGTAGGTGACCGGGGTCAGCACCACCTCCCAAGCAATTTTGAGCGCCCATTGGGTGAGCAGGACCTTGAGGACGAGCGCCTCGGTCCAGCCGTCCGCGCCGAGAAATGCCAGCGGATAAAAGATCAGGCTGTCGACCCCTTGCCCGGCGACCGTTGAGCCGATCGTCCGCGACCACAGATGACGTCCCCGGGTCCAGATCTTCATCCGCGCGAGCACATAGGAATTGACCAGCTCGCCAGCCCAGAAGGCGATGATCGACGCCAGCACGATGCGCGGCACCTGCCCGAACACCTGCTCGTAGGCGGCCTGCCCGGTCCAGCCGGCGGCGGGCGGAAGCGCCACCACGACCCAGGCCATGAACGCCATGAAGACCAGCGCCGCAAAGCCCGCCCAGATGCAGCGCCGCGCGCGGGCGAAACCGTAAACCTCGGTCAGCACGTCGCCGATCACATAGGCGATGGGGAAGAACAGGATGCCCGCGCCGAACGGCCACAGGCCGACGCCCGGCAGCGTGATTTCGGCGACCTTGCCCGCGCCGATCACGTTGGAGAGGAGGAGGATGGTGACGAAGGCGGCCATCACGAAGTCGAAATAGCGCAGCGGCCGTCCGGTGAGCGCGCTCGCCTCCACGGCCTTCACATCGTGTGCCATCCCTCAGCCCTGGAAATGATAAAGGCCGGAGCCGGCCAGGTTGCGATCGAGCAGCGCCCTGTCGGCGGCGCCCTCATAATCCTCCACCATCTGCGCCTGCGCTTCCAGCGTCGCGTCCACGAAGGCGGTCTCGCCCGGCCGGTAAGCATAGAGCGCCTCCCGGCTGAATCCGCGGGTGACGAACTCCCAAAGATAGCGCAGCGCGAAGCGGAGCACGCCGAGCTTCTGATACTGCCAGACATGGGTCATCTCGTGCAGGAAGAGGGCCCTGGCCCCCGCCGTCGAAAAGTCGTCGGCCAGCTTGTCCTTGAAGAAGATGGTGCGGATCAGCGTGATCGCGTCCACATTCTCCATGCCCAGCGCGACCTCGGCGAAGGGGTTGAGTCCCGGGCCGGCGCACAATCGCACCCGCTCCAGCGCCAACGGCCCGAAGGTCGCCGTGACAAGGCTGCGCTCGCCTTGCGTCAATGGCCTGCGCGCGCCTTCGCTCATCCGCCGCTCCCCGATCCGCCGCCAAGCATAGGCCCGGGCGGCGGGATTCGGAATTCCGATCTTCACCAAAGCGCGCTAGTGGGGGCACAGGCGCCCGTAGCTCAGTTGGACAGAGCACGAGCCTTCTAAGCTTGGGGTCGCAGGTTCGAATCCTGCCGGGCGCGCCACTCCCTTCAATAGGTTAGCCGCCACGGCCGAACGGCACGGGTCCCAATGCCGACGTTAGCAATCACATAGCAATCTCGCGGCGCCATTTCGGGCGATTGGGTCGCCGCCTGCGAAACTTGGGCATAAGCGGCCGCGCCGGACGCTTCCTCGGTTGGCGATGGCGAGCAGGCGGTTCGGGGGCGGCCGGTCCGCTGGATTGAGGTTAAACGTTGACGGCTGCTATTTAGGCGACGACTTATGATAGGGACCATCTGAGGGAGGGATAATGACGTCGCCTGACGATAGCGAAACCGAGGTTTGGCTGCCGCTCCCCGACTACGAGGGGCTCTATGAAGTTTCCCATCTCGGGCGCGTCCGTTCGCTACATAAGCGGTTCGCTGCGCCTCGCCTTTGCGCACAAGGCGATGACGGCACCGGCTATCGAATGGTAAGCTTGTCGAGGGATGGAAGGCGGACCGCCAAGACGGTGCACCGGCTCGTGTGTCGCGCATTTCACGGGGAGCCGAATGCACTCCAGAACGAAGCCGCTCACCTCGACGGCAATAAGACCAATAACCGTGCCAGCAACTTGAAGTGGTCGAGCAAGGTCGAAAACCATTACCACAAGCGTTTCCACGGAACCCATCAAGCTGGGGAGCGCCATCCGAGGGCTAAACTCACCGAAGCGACTGCGCGACTCGCACTGTCGCGATTGGCTGAAGGGGATACCTGTCAGGCAATCGCCGATTCCCTTGGGGTCTCCCGAAGCACTATCGAGGACATCCGTAAGCGAAAGAAATGGCGGCACATCAAAGGTCCGCCTGACGCGTACGCTACGCCCGCCCGGCCGCGCAGCACCGGCAATGGCCAATACGGCTCAAGCAACCACGCGGCCAAGCTGACGGAGGAACAGGCTGCCGAAATCCGTGCGAGGACAGCGGCCGGAGAGGGGTGTACGACGCTAGGCAAGGAATATGGTGTTAGCCGAGCGACGGCCAATCGGATCGGACGCGGCCTCTCCTATGGTCGCACTGCTTCGCATCGCTGAATGTCGGCAACGGGTGGATAAGAGACGAGCCGTTTAGGGCGTGGCTCTTACGAAAGCTGACATATTAGAACCAGTATCACGATGGTAAGCAGCGTGACCGCAAATTCTTTGACCTTCAGTTTGCCGCTGTTAACCCGGTCATACCACCGACTGCCGTAGCCTAGTGGTTCATGCGCCATGAGCCGCCCCATTGGTGCCGCCGCCTATCGTTAGCGTCCCCTTTGGCCTCACTATGCGCTAACGCGGATCGTCACTACACCCGCCATGGCGAGCAGCGAAATTTGAGGAGAGCATGATGCTTCATTGGGCTTTGTCGGTGGCGACCGGAGCTGCCATCTCGATCTCTAGCCCAGGCTCAGCGAGCCCGGAGCAAGGTCTGATTTCAGGCAGCTATATCCTGGACGAGGAACGGAGCGACGACGTTCTTCAAGCGCTCAATAGCGCTGTTGACGGCATGTCGCCCTCCGTCACCCGCCTTTCCTTCGCTCGCAGGCTGCGCAAGGCCGCCGCGCCTGCTTACGCAATTAGAATCTCGATTGCAGCAGGTCGGTTCTCGATCAAGAGGGATGCCCACCCACTGATTACGGTTTGGATAAGCGGAGAGCCGATTGAGTTGATGCTCGAGGGCCGGCAGGTTTTCGATGTGTCGGCAAGAGCGAATGGTGAAGCCATTTCGCTAACGTTCCGTGCGGCCGACAGCGAGCGGACCACAGTGTATCGCAGCGAAGGGCAGCAGTTGGTGACAGAGACTACCATCATCAGTCCGCTGCTCTCTACACCAATTCGCTATAGGGTCGTCTATAATCGAGCGAGCTGACAGGGTCTACGAATCGGACTTTCTGGTGGGAAGCTGTTGAACGGTCTTCGTCTCGTAGTGGCGGATGCCGGTCCAGATGATCTCTCCAGCGTCTGCTTTGGGGCGCGCTACGATCGTGAACGAACGGCAACAAGGGGTCGAAAGCGGACGATCGCCGGTATGTTGCGCGTCGCTCACCAAAGTCGATCCATGCAAGCCAACAGCGCGGCCCAGTCGACAGGAGCGAGTACGACGCCATCGTACGCGCCCTCGGCGCGTTCTCCGTCGACGCCTTTCGCCATATGGTTTGCTGGGACTTGAGTTCTCTAGCAATCACATAGCAATCACCGGAAATCCAACTCCAGGGTACTCCAGGCTACTCCAGGCTATGGAAACGAGGCAGTTTGCAGAGGGAATGCGGTTCCCCCTCTCTTGCGACCCCGAAACTTCTAAGCTTGGGGTCGCAGGTTCGAATCCTGCCGGGCGCGCCAGCCATCCAATAGCTGACCCGGGAATCCACCCCTTTCTTCGAT
>JBKJZJ010000133.1:0-7898 GCA_046715355.1 Allosphingosinicella sp.
GGGGCCCGCGCCCGGACCGCCGCGCCGGAGGCGATCGGGATCATGAACGCGGCGGGCCTGGCCTTGCACCGGCTGGGCCGGTTCGAGGAGGCGGTGGCCGAATATGGCGCCGCGCTGGCGCGCGATCCGCGCTTCGTGCCGGCGCTCGCCAACCGCGGATCGGCGCTGACCGCGCTCGCCCGGCCTGGCGAGGCGCGGCGCGATTTCGAGGCGGCGCTGGCGGTGGATCCGGACAATCTGGTCGCGCTGAACGGGCTGGCGGCTCTGCTCCTGCGCGACGGCGAGGCGGCCGAGGCGCGGCATCTCGCCGGCCAGGTGCTGGCGCGCGAGCCGGGCTTCCCGAGCGCGGTGATGACCCTGGCCGGCGCCGACCTCGCGCAGGGGCGGGCGGAGGAAGCGGCGGCGGCGCTCGAGAATCTGGTCGAGGATCCACGGCTCGCCGACGCGCTCGACCGCGCGCTCGCCTGGGGTCTCAACGGCGACGCGCTCGACGCGCTCGGCCGCCATGCCGGCGCCTTTGCCGCCTGGGAGGAGGCCAACCGGCTGCAGGCGGTCCATTATCGCGACGCCTATGAAAAGCGGCCGGGGACGCTGGCCCTGGTCCGCGACCTCGTTTCGGTGCTCGCCGGCCGGCGCGTCCCCGCCGCCTGGGGCCAAAGCGGCCGCGGCCCGGTGAAGCGCCACGTCTTCCTGGTCGGCTTCCCGGGCTCGGGCGCCGGGCGGGTCGCTTCGCTGCTCGCCGGCCCCGGCCTGGTCATGCTGGCCGACACCGAATGCCTGATCGACGCCGCGCGCGACTGGATGGGCGACGCGGAGAGGTTCGCCGCCTTTTGCGATCTGCCCGACGGCGACCTCGATCCCTATCGCGACGCCTATTGGCGATGCGTGGCGGCGGCGGGCGTCGACCCGCAAGAGAGCATCTTCGTCGACAGCAACGCCTTCAACATCTTCAAGCTGCCGTTGATCGCGCGGCTCTTCCCCGACGCGCGCGTGCTGGTGGCCGGGCGCGATCCCCGCGACACCTTGCTCGCCTGCTTCAGCCGGCGCTTCCGGATGAGCGACCCGGCCTGGCAGATGCTGACGCTTCGGGGCGCGGCCGATCTCTATGCGGCGACGATGGAGCTGGTCGAGGCGAGCGAGGCGGCGTTCGGGCTCTATACGCATGCGGCGCTCCCCGAGGCGCTCGCGGCGGACACGGAATTGAAGGCGCTCAGCGACTTCATCGGCGCGGAGCTCGCGACTCCCGCCCCCGCCATTGCCGCGCCCGGCGCCGGCAAGTGGCGCGGCTACGAGGCGCAGCTGGCGCCCGCTTTGCCGGTGCTGGCGCCCTGGGTGGAACGGTTCGGAGGCTGAGGCGCCGCGTTGACAAGCGCGGGCACGCCCCCTAGGTCGCGCGGCCTACCTGTTGTCTTGTCTCTGTGCCCAGATGGCGGAATTGGTAGACGCACCAGCTTCAGGTGCTGGCGCTCGCAAGGGCGTGGAGGTTCGAGTCCTCTTCTGGGCACCAATCACATTCTCTTTCCGATCATGACTTAACCCCGTCAGGGGCCCCGGACCCGTGCCGCCTTCATTGGGGCTTGGCCGGCCGGTGACATGGTGGTGGGACCCAGACCCGCATCGCTCGCGCCGTGGACCGGGCCGCCCCGCGGGAAACCAGGACCAACCGTTTGAAAATGCGCCGATTCGAGGAACGGCTGCCGGAGGCAGAGGTTGTGCGGTCGGGACCATCCCATCCACCTTTCCAATGGAGATCATCATGACTCAACCTGTTGCTTCCGCCGTCTTCGACAGCCGCGAAGAAGCCGAAAATGCCCTGTCCGAGCTGCGGTCCCGCGGGATAGCCGACAGCGCCATCTCGGTCATCGCGCGTCAGGACGGGAAGATGGTCGACGCCGATGGCGCGGGCGACGTCAACAAGAGCGGCGCCGTGAAGGGCGCGGTGATCGGTGCGGGCGCCGGAACGCTGCTCGGGATTGCCGCGCTTGCGATTCCGGGCGTCGGCCCACTCGTCGCGGCGGGCGCCATTGCCGCTTCCGCGATTCCGGAGGCGGCTTTGATCGGGGCGGCCGTCGGCGGCGCCGCGGGCGGTCTGACCGGCCTCCTGACGAAGCACGGCGTCGATGAGGAGGACGCCCGCTATTACGAGGGCCGCATCAACGATGGCGCCGTCTTCGTCTCGGTCAACACCGAGGATGCCGGGATGACCTGGGAAGCGGCTCGGGACATTCTCTATCGCTTTGGCGGGCATAGCGCGACGCGTGCCCGCACGGCCGCGATGTAATCGCCTGGCCGGAGGCTTCGGCCTCCGGCCATTTTTCCGGCGGGGGGATGGGTCAACAGAGGCGCGGGTGGCTTTTGCAAACCACTAGCAGCGCAGCGCCATGGTCGCCGCGGTGTTGGTTGTCCTCGCCTGCCACGGGTTGGTCAGAGGCGGAGCACATGAATCAGTCCCCGGAAAACTTGGCTTCGCCGTCAACTCAGTGATCATCGCTGCCGGCGGCGGCTAACCAATTGCCAATTCAAGAAATGTGATGTTACCCTCCCCGCTGCTCCACTCGGCCGGCAAGGGGGAATCGACGTGAGAAAGCCTTTCAGTATTGCTCTTCTGGGATTCGCCACGCTCCTTGGTGCCTGCTCTGGCGGAACGAGCGCGAACAATACCGGAAATGAGTCGATCGACGCGAACAGCGAATCCAATGCAGGCGCCGCGAGCAACACGCCCCCGCCAGCCCGCCGTTCGCGGACTCCCGAAGAGGATTATCCAACCAGGGAACTCGCCCGGCAGGGATATGAAGCGCGGCTTGACTGCGCTTCCCAGTTGGAGGCGGCCAAGGTTCTGACCGGCCGCCAGGTTCAGGCGGCGCCCGAAGGCGCCCGACGAGATCGCCTCGTCTCGCAGGAAATGAGCTTCCGGGGCCGTGCCGGTGCGATGCGGGCCTATGCGTCGAGGCCGGCACAAATTCTCGAGCTGAGCATGGCGGAAACCAACGAGGACATAGAGCGGCGTTCCGCAGCCATCGTCAACGGGCGAGGCCGCGTACCTCTAGGTGATTATGCGGAGCAGGTCACCGACCGCGCCGTGGAGTGTTACGGGCGGCTTGGGAACTGATCTGGCTCGGCGCGCAACGCTGGCGGCGCACTGGCGAAGCGCCGCCACCAGAAGCGGACGGCGGACCTGCCTGAACCAGGGGAATAAGCCTTCATGGCGGGCAGCTCTGTACGGGACGCAACTCTCTCACTCCGGCTCTCCAGAGCTTAATCCGTGCTTTCCCACGCAGCTTCAATGCGCTCTTGCAGTAGAGTCCGCAACGGGTCGTTAGCCGACGTTCGCCAGCGGGCCGGTCGGAACGGCAGCTAAGGGTGGAATGCGGACAAGCTCGGGGGCACGCCCCAATCCTAAGTAAGACACAAGACTCTGGATGCTTGACGGGGTCAGGCTGGAAAGCCGGTGAAGGGCGCTCGCTCGCATCGCCCGAAGTGCCTGACCGTGTTCATTCCGACGGCCCTGCCGATGTACCGCCCGGTTCCGCGATGCACACCAATCACGGTCCCGTCCTCAAGTCCCGAGAGGATCGAGGTGTTCTTGAGCATGATCCAGGCATTCGTCACCTCGGCCAACGGCTCGATGGACTCGCAGGGGTTGGTGCAATAGCGCGCTTGATCCAGGTCGATGCGGTATGTGACAGCGAAGGGCGCTTCGGCGGTGGGCGAGCCCGACGAAAAAGAGGGCTCCGTGGTATAGATGCTCGCACAGACCAGATTGAAGGCCGCCGCGGCTTGTAGAGCGAACGCGATCATGGCCTTCCATACCACGAAAGAGGGGCCGCCGAAGCGGCTCCGAGGCGTTGAGACGCCGCCAGATCGAAGGTCCGCTTTGGGCCGAAAGGGGAGGTTGCAAAGCGGAATATCGATGGTAGGTTTCTCGCGCCGGTCAAGAAGCGTGGGGGGACGCGATGGCGACTGTCGTTGAAGCGATCGCCGATAGGGAATGGCGACAAGACCGACTGTCCGGTACCCCGCGCGCGCACGCGATCGATCGATGGATCTATGTTTTCACGGCGGCGAGCTTCATCGCCATCACGCTCGCAGGGTTCGTCCCCAGCTCGCTGGCGAAGATCGCGGCGGTGCAGGCCGGAGAGAGGCCGCCATTCCCGCTGATCCTGCATGTGCACGCCGTCCTGATGGGCTCCTTCCTGCTGTTGCTGCTCACGCAGACCACATTGGTCGCGACGGGAAGGAGCGATCTTCATCGACGCCTCGGCTTGCTCGCCATGGTGCTCGCCCCGGCGCTCGTCGTGGCCGGCTTCATCCTCGCGCCGGCGAACTACCATGGCGTCTGGAATGCCGCTCAGGCCGCTCCGCCGGAGGCGCGCGAGCAGCTTCAACAGGTCGTCGGGATTCTGGACAACATCCTGCTGCTGCAAATGCGCATCGGCATCCTGTTCCCGCTCTTCCTGCTGATCGGCTTGCGGGCGCGGGGGCGGGAGGCCGGCCTGCACAAGCGGATGATGATCCTTGCAACCGCGGTGGCGTTGCCGGCGGGGATCGACCGGATCCCCTGGCTGCCGTCGACGATGCCGGGGAGCCCGCTCGCTCCGGATCTCTACGTGCTGCTGGCCATCGCTCCGATGTTCGTCTGGGACGTGGTGCGCAATCGCGGTGTGCACAAAGCCTATTGGATATGGCTTGCCGTCAGCTTGCCCTTTGCCGTGGCGGTCCATGGCTTATGGAACACCGAGTGGTGGCACTCGACCGCACGACAGCTAATGGGCGTGTGAAAACGGCGGCAAACGCGGGAAGACGCACGTTCAGCTCGACGCGAGCCTGATGCGCATCGAACTGGTCTTTGTCTCGCGGGAAAGGTGCAGCAACGAGCGCATGCTGTCATCCCCCAGGGTGTCGTGATTGCCGGCCGGGAAGCTCGCGCGAAGGCAATCGCCCAACTGGCTCAATGACTCAGGCTCCTCGATCGGCCGCTTCGGACCTTGCCCGTTCTCGTCCATTTCACACCCCTGCCACCCGAGCGGTGGAGGCGGTCTGAACCAGTTCGAAAGCGTAGGTTCATAGGGGCACGGAACTTGCTGGAGTGCGCCAACCGGATGTTCTCCATGGGTGGACAGCGGAACTCGGCTGGTGGTCACGCGGCGACCGGTCCGGACCAGCCTTTCGTCGCGCGTCATTCATTTTTCGGCGGGCGCCTCGGCGACGAAATGGGTGAGCGCGAGGCTCTGGCCGGTGAGCTTGAGCGCGAGCCGCAACGCCAGCGCGTAGACGATGAGGCCGAGGGCCGAGGCCAGGCCGAGCCGCAGCCAGTCGGCCGCGCCGGTCATCAGCTGCATCGGCGCGAAGGCGGCGCCGAGGCCGGCGAGGGCGGCGATCAGCGGCGGCGCGGCCCGGCGCAGCGGAATCGCCGCTCCGAAGCCCTTGTGGAGCAGGACGCGGCGGGCGATTGCGGCGGCCAGGATCGCCAGCAAGGCGGCGAGCGCGGCGCCCTCCACGCCATGGACCGGGATCAGCAGCCAGCCGGCGGCGAGATTGGCGGCGGCCCAGATCGCGGTGACGCGGAGCAGGGAGGTCGGCCTCCGGTAGAGGAAGATGAGGTCGCTGACCCCGAACGCGCCCTGGATGCTCTCGGCGGCGGCGAGCATCAGCATCGCCCAATAGCCGGCGGCGAATTCCGGTCCGATCCAGTGGAGCAAAGGCAGGCCGAGCACGAACAGGAGGATCAGGATCGGTGCCTGAACCGCCATGATCAGCCGGCTCGCCGAGGCGATCGCGCGGCCGGTCTCGACCGGGCCGGCGACGCTGAGCGTGCGCGAGACGATCGGGGTCAAGAGGCCGTCGAAGCTCTGGCGGACCTGGCGGATCGGAGTGCGGACCTGGCGGGCCATGCCGTAGATGCCGGCCGGCGCCTCGCCCAGGAACAGGCCGACCAGATAGAGATCGAGCCGGCCGGCGAGCGCGTTGGCGAAGTCGGTCAGCGTCGGCAAGGCGGTCTCGCGCAGGACATGGCGCAGGCGCGCCGGGGCGAGGCGGTAGGCGCTGAGGCGGAACGGCCCGAGGCAGCGCCGCGCGCCGATCGCCGCATAAAGCAAGGCGGCGAGCGTCCCCGCCCAATAGCCGACGATCAGCCCGGTCGCCTGATAGCCCGCCAGCCAGGCCGCATAAGCGGCGGCGACGCCCGCATAAGGCTCGATGATCGAGCGCGCCCAGACCTGGTGGCGCATCCTGTGGGTCCAGCGGGTGGCGGCCAGCAGCAAGTCGAGCAGCGCCTGACCCAGGATCATCGGCGCCAGCAGCAGCAAGGCGGTGGCGGTGTTGTCGGCGATCTGCGTGGGTGGCAGCAAGACGATCGCGAGCATGACCGGCGCGGCGCAGGCGAGGCTGGCGAGGGTGACGAGCACGGCGCCGTCGAGCAGGATGTGCGGTGGGCTGCGGCCCTCCTTCTCCTCGTCGAGCAGCTTGAACAATTGCCGCTTCATGCCGGCACCGCCGAGCGTCACCGCCAGTTCGACCACGGCGACCGCGATCGCGAAGGCGCCGAATAAGGCGGCGCCGTAAAGCCGGCCGGCGACGAACACGAACAGCAGCCGCGCGCCGAAGCGGATGACGAAGCCCAATGCGGCCGAGCCGCCGCCTCTCAGGATCAGTCGCTGCGCGGGGGAGGCGGTCACTTTGTGCTTGTATCCGCGCGGGCGGCGGTTGACCAAGAGGCTTATGTCCCCGCCCGCCGATCGCGACCGCAAGCCGGCCGCGGCCATCTTCCGCACCGCTTTGTTCAACCCGACCGAGCGCTTCATCCAGGACCAGGCGGCGGCGCTGACGCGCTGGCGGCCCTTGCTCGTCGGGCTGGAGCGCAAGGGGGAGGTGCTGCCCGCCTTGCGCGAGGACATGATCCTTCCCGGCGGAATGGCCGAGCGCCTGCTTTTCTCGGCGCGGGGGCGGGGCGGGCGCATCGAGGCGCGGCTGCGCGCGGCGAGGCCGAAGCTGATTCACGCCCATTTCGGCACGGACGGGCTCAAGGTGCTGAAGCTGGCGCGCGCGCTCGGCGTGCCCCTGATCACCCATTTGCGCGGCTATGACGTGACTCTGTCGAAGGCGGCCCTGATCGGCTCGGGGCGGCCCACCTGGATCCGCTACGCGCTCGGCCGCCGCCGGCTGATGCGCGAGGGCGATCTGTTTCTCGCCGTGTCCGCCGCGCTCAGGGACAAGGCGATTGCGCTCGGCTATCCCGCGGAACGCACGCTCACCCATTATAACGGCGTCGATCTCGACCGCTTCCGGCCGGGCGAGGGGCCGCGCGAGCCGGGTCTCGTGCTCCATGTCGGCCGCCTGGTCGAGAAGAAGGGCACGGCGGGGCTGATCAAGGCGATGGCGGGCGTGGAGGGTGCACGCCTGGTCGTGATCGGCGACGGTCCGCTGAGAGGAGCCCTGGAGCGGCGCGCCGGACCGGCGGTGCGGTTCCTCGGTGCGCTCCCGCCGGACGAGGTCGCCTCATGGATGCGGCGCGCGTCGCTGCTGGCCGCGCCCAGCGTCACCGCCGGCGGCGGCGACGCCGAGGGATTGCCCAATGTCGTGGTCGAGGCGGCGGCTTCGGGGCTACCCGTCGTGGCCACCCGCCATTCGGGAATCCCCGAGGCCGTGGCGGACGGGAAGACGGGCTTCCTTTTGGCCGAAGGCGACGTTGCGACGCTGGCGGCGCGGATCGGCACGCTGCTCGGCTCGGAGCCGGTGCGCCGGGAGATGGGCGCGGCGGCGCGGCTTCTGGCGGAGGCGAGGTTCGATCGAGCCCGGCAGACGGAACGGCTGGAGGCGATCTACGACGAAGTGGCGGGAATCGCACGGCGTTCCCCGGCGAAGGGACCCCATCAAAGTACTACTTTGATGGGACCCAAGGC
>JBKJZJ010000134.1:0-12124 GCA_046715355.1 Allosphingosinicella sp.
GTCGAGGGGCGTGTGTGATGACTCCGTGTCAGCGCCCCTCGACTTCGCTCGGGACGAACGATCCAGGGGGAATGAGCCGGTGACGAAATCGAAGCTGACAGGCCTCCGCGTCGCCGTGCTCCTCCCCTGCTACAATGAGGAGGCGGCGGTCGCGCAGACGGTCGCGGGCTTCCGCGCCGCGCTGCCGGACGCGGACATCTACGTCTACGACAATAACAGCACGGACAGGACGCGCCAGGTCGCGGCCGAGGCCGGCGCGATCGTCCGCACCGAACGCATGCAGGGCAAGGGCCATGTCGTCCGTCGCATGTTCGCCGACGTCGAGGCGGACGTCTATCTGATGGCCGACGGCGATGCGACCTACGACGCGGCCGCGGCGCCCGAGCTGATCGGCAAATTGCTCGACGAGCAGCTCGACATGGTCGTCGGCGCGCGCAAATCGGCGGTCGAGGAGGCCTATCGGCGCGGCCATGCGCTCGGCAACAAGCTCTTCACCGGCCTGCTCGCGAGCCTGTTCGGCCGCAGCTTCACCGACATCTTCTCGGGCTATCGGGTCTTCTCGCGCCGCTTCGCCAAGAGCTTCCCCGCTCTGTCGCGCGGCTTCGAGACCGAGACCGAGATCAGCGTGCACGCGCTCGAGCTCTCCATGCCGGTCGGCGAGGTCGTCACCAGCTACGGCGCCCGTCCCGAGGGCTCGACCTCGAAGCTCTCGACCTGGCGCGACGGCTGGCGGATCCTGCGCTCCATCCTCCACCTCTACCGGATCGAGCGCCCCGTCCTCTTCTATGGCAGCTTCAGCCTGTTCCTGATCGCGCTCGCCGTGGTGCTCGCCATCCCGCTCGCCATCACCTATTTCCAGACCGGTCTGGTCCCGCGCCTCCCGACCGCGATCCTGGCGACCGGGCTCGTCATCCTGGCTTTCCTGAGCTTCGCCTGCGGCCTGATCCTCGACACGGTGGTGCGCGGCCGGCGCGAAGTGCGGCGGCTCCACTATTTGAGCTTTCCAGCGCCGGGGGCCGGGCGATTGTAACACTAAAGCAACGATGCTTCAGGATTCGTGCCCCGACCGGTCGCTGAATCGCCGTTTTCTCTTCCGAGAGTCCGGCCGCCGCGCTTAGGCTCTTCCCCGAGGGGCGTCCTGCCCGCGACGGTCGCGAGCCCGCCCCATTGGGAGCGCACGGGCATGACCACTCTCTCCGCCAGCATCCGTTTCGGCAGCGCCCTTCTGGCGATCGCCGCTGCCACTCCAGCCCTGGCCCAGCCCGGCGCCGGCCAGCCCGCCGATCCCAATGCCGCCCAGGGCGACCAGAATGTCGTCGTCACCGGCTCGCGCATCCGCCGGGATCCGCTCGACCAGGACCAGCCGGTCACCTTCGTCGACCGCGCCGATCTCGACCGCACCGGCCTCAGCTCGACCGCGGAAGTGCTGCAACGGCTGCCCGGCTCGGGCGGCGCGCTCAACAGCCGCTTCAACAATAGCGGCAATTTCGGCAATCCGCCCGACGGCGGCGGCGTCGGCGCCGGCGCGGCCGAGGTCGACCTGCGCTATCTCGGCTCGCGGCGCGTGCTCGTGCTGGTCGACGGCCTGCGCTACGTCAACGGCGCCTCGGCGAGCGGCGTGCCGGGCTCGACCGACCTCAACTCGATCCCCGAGGGCATGATCGAGCGGATCGAGGTGCTCCAGGCGGGCGCCTCGGCGATCTACGGCTCGGACGCGATTTCGGGCGTGGTCAACATCATCACCCGCCAGCAGCAGGAGGGCTTCGCCGCCACCGCGCAAGTGGGCGTGTTCGACGCTGGCGACGGCTTCTCCCAGAATTACGGGCTGAGCTGGGGAACCGGCAGCCGCGACAGCCGCACGCGCCTCGTGGTCGGCGTCAATTATGTGAAGCAGGAGGAGGTCAGCTCGGGCGACCGCGACATCTCACTCTTCCCGACGCCGGGCGCGACCGCCTGCGACAGCAGCTGCAGCTCGGGCACGCCGAACGGCCGCTTCCTCGTGCTCGGCCAGAACCTGACCCTGATCGCGCCGGTCATAGGCCGCTCGCCGACGCTCGCCGACTATCGCCCGTTCGTCACGGCCGACCGCTTCAATTTCGCGCCGTTCAATTTCATCCAGATCCCGCTCGAACGCTATGGCGGCTTCGTCAACCTCACCCAGGAGCTGAGCGAGACCACCAATTTCCGGATGCGCGCCGTCTACAACCGCCGCAATTCGTCGAACCAGGCGGCGCATTTGCCGCTGTTCGTCGGCCCCGACGCCGGCAACGGCAATCTGCTCGACAACATCACCATCGACGCCACCAATCCGTTCAATCCGTTCGGGACCCTGCGTTCGGGCCGTAATCTCGACGGCACGCCCAATGGCCAGGTCGCCAATTACGCCTTCATCGGCCGCCGCGTGGTCGAGAACGGGCAGCGGCGCTACGACCAGAGAGTCGACACTTATTATGCCGCGGCCACGATCGAAGGCTCGTTCGAGTTCCTCGATCATCCGTGGAACTGGGACGTCAACGGCCTCTGGGGCCGCAACCGCGCCAAGCAGGTGGTGCATGGCAACATCAACGCCGCCAACCTCGCCCGCGCTTTGGGCCCGGTCGCGGCCTGCACCGCGCCCTGCGTCCCGTTCAACCTCTTCGGGGGGGCGGGGTCTATAACTCAACCCATGTTAGACTACGTGGCTTTCACGCAGCGCGACAGCAGCCGGCAGCGGCTTTGGGACTTCTCCGCCAACGTCACCGGAGGCCTGTTCGACCTGCCCGGCGGCGCCGCCAGCATCGCCCTCGGCGTGGAGCATCGCGACCAGTCCGGCCGCTTCGACCCCGACCCGGTCGTCGCCGCGGGCCTCGGTTCCGACATCCCAGCTCTGCCGACCTCGGGCAGCTTCGACGTCGATGAAGTCTATGCCGAATTGCGCCTGCCTTTGCTGCGCGACGTCGGCGGCTTTCACCGGTTGGAAGTGACGGGCGCCGCGCGCTATTCCGATTATTCGACATCGGGTTCCACGACGACGTTCAGCGCCGGCATCAACTGGGAGCCGGTCGAGGGCCTGCTCTTCCGCGGCAGCTGGGCGGAGGGCTTCCGCGCCCCCAGCATCGGCGAATTGTTCGGCACGCCGTCGCGCTTCGACCAGGAGATCGTCGACCCCTGCTCGGACTTCAACAATAATGGCTCCTCGGCCACCGTCCGCGCCAATTGCGTCGCCGACGGCGTCCCCGCCAACGGCTCCTACGTCCAGACCAACGCGCAATTGCCGGTGGTCACGGGCGGCAATCCGGATCTCGACGCCGAAAGCTCGGAAAGCTGGGGCTTCGGCGCGGTCTGGCGGCCAAGCTTCCTGCCGCGCCTGTCGCTCGAGGCGAATTATTTCAACATCAAGGTCGACGGCGCAATCCAGTCGATCGACGCCGGCACCCTGCTCGGCCGTTGCGCGAACAGCGCGGATCAGCTCAGCTGCGACGCGATCGACCGCACCGCCTCGGGCGCGATCTCGCAGATCCGCGGCTTCCTGCAGAACATCGCCAGCATCGAGACCGACGGCCTCGATCTGACCCTGATCTACCGCGGCGGCCAGGGCTCGGCGGGCACCTTCAACTTCACCTGGAACAGCACCTTCCTGTTCAATTACCGCGTCACCGTGCCGGCGACGACGGGCTTCACGGTGATCGACCGCGAAGGCACCGAGCAGGGCAGCCCCGACCAGGCCTTCCCCAAGTTCAAGTCGACCGGCATCATCGACTGGAATCTGGGCGACGTCGGCGCCTCGCTCACCGGCCGCTACATATCGGGCGTCGAGGAGGGCAATGGCAACGAGATGAATTCGCGCTTCTACGTCGACGTCCAGCTGCGCTGGTCGCCGGACTGGCTCGGCGAAGGGCTGGGATTCGCGATCGGCGCCAACAACGTCCTCGATTCCGATCCCCCGGCCTGCTTCACCTGCGGCCTCAACAATATGGATCCGACGACCTACGACGTGCCTGGGACATTCTTCTACGCGCGGGCGACCCTGCGGATGTAGGAGGCGGACGGGCCGCACGGGCGGGCGGGGCGCCTGGAGGGCCGGCCGTCACGGGCGGTCCATCGTCCGCGTCCCGATGGGCTGACCTGATGAGTCACGACCTCGATCCGGACCGGCGCCTCGCGCTCGCTTATGTTCCGGCGCGGGCGCGGCCGGCAATGGAGGCGCTCTGGAGGCTTGACGTCACTTTCGGCGCGGTCCTCGCCGCAGGCCGCGATCCGATCGTCTCCCGCCTTCGCCTCGCCTGGTGGCGCGAGGCGCTCGAAGCGCTCGATCGCGCGCCGGCGCCGGCCGAGCCGCTGCTCCAGGCGCTCGCGGCGCATGTGCTGCCCGCGGGCATAAAGGGCGCCGAGCTTGCGCGGATGGAGGAGGGATGGGCGGTCCTCCTCTCCGATCAGCCGCTGAGCCCCGGCGAGCAGGCGCGCTATGCGGCTCTGCGAGGCGGGCTGCTGTTCGAAATGTCCGCGCGCCTGCTCGGCGTTCCCGGCTTCACGGTCGCGCCGTCGGGCGAGATGTGGGCCTTGGCCGATCTCGCCCGGCACGGCAGCGGGCGCGACTCGGTGCGACTCGGCGCGCCCGAGTCGCACACCAAATGGCCGCGCCGGCTCCGGCCGCTGGGCATGCTCGCCATGCTTGCCAAGCGCGATGTGCATCGCCTTGGAAAGTCATGGCAAAGGCAGGGGAGTCCGGCGCGAATGCTGCGCATGATCCGCCATCGCCTGACCGGAAATTAGTCCATTTTGGATGAATCCAGGCGCCAATTTGGTGTTTTCGTGGAATTGCGCTAATCTCGCGGCAGAACAGGGGGAGGGGCGCTATGTGGCGATTCTTCGCGGGAGTCGGGTCCGCTTTATTGCTGGTGACCGCTGGTTTCTTCATCTGGAAGGGTACAGCCCAGCAGGATGGTTCCAATCCGGTCCCCGATGCGCCGGGCGAATCCGCGGCCGCGGCGACCGCTTCCGGCCGGCCCGGCCAGCCTCCGTCCGCCGACGAACGCACCCGCGAGCAGCGGCGCTTCGACCGCGCCGACCGCGACAATGACGGCCGCGTCACGCTTGAGGAGATGACCTATGGGCGGCGGCGGAATTTCGGCCGGCTCGACACCAATCATGACGGACGCCTCAGCTTCGAGGAATGGGCCGCGCGCACGCTGGAGCGGTTCGCGACCGCCGACGGCAATCGCGACCGCGCGCTGAACCGCGCCGAATTCGCCACCACCGCTCCGCGCCAGCGGCGCACGGCCGCGAGGCGCCAGAATTGCGATTGCAGCCGCCAGGCCGCGGCGAGCACCGGCGCCAGGACCAAGGGCGGCGGTAACTAGCGCCTGATCGTCTTAGAACGAAACGCCCGTGGCGTTTCGGCATAGGGCGTGAATCAGGCTCTCATCATATATCGAGACCATGATTCACGTTTCAGGCTGATCCAGCCTGAAACGATCATGGTCTAGCCAGCCAGGCCTCCAGGTCCGTCCGCGCCCGCATCGTGTAGAGCTTCTTGCGGTCCGCTTTGTTCGTGCGCGCGCCCTCGATCGGGGGGAAGAGGCCGAAATTGACGTTCATCGGCTGATAGGTCGCGGCATCGGCGCCGCCGGTGATATGGCCGAGCAATGCGCCGAGCGCGGTCGTCGGCGGAGGCGGCGTCATCGCCTCGCCGCTGAGCTCCGCCGCGGCGAAGCGGCCGGCGATGAGGCCGATCGCCGCCGATTCGACATAGCCCTCGCAGCCGGTGATCTGCCCGGCGAAGCGGATATGCGGCGCCGCCTTCAGCCGCAGCGTCTCGTCGAGCAGCTCAGGCGAATTGATGAAGGTGTTGCGGTGCAACCCGCCCAGCCGCGCGAATTCGGCCTGTTCGAGGCCGGGAATGGTGCGGAACAGCCGCACCTGCTCTGCATGCTTCAATTTGGTCTGGAAGCCGACCATGTTCCACAGCGTGCCGAGCGCATTGTCCTGGCGCAGCTGGACCACCGCATAGGGCCAGCGCCCCGTCTTCGGATCGTCGAGACCGACCGGCTTCATCGGCCCGAAGCGCAAAGTATCGACGCCGCGCGCGGCCGCGACCTCGATCGGCATGCAGCCCTCGAAATAAGGGGTGTCCTTCTCCCACTGTTTGAACTCGGTCTTCTCGCCGTCGAGCAGGCCCTGGTGGAAGGCGAGATATTGGTCCCGGTTCATGGGGCAGTTGATGTAATCCTTGGTGTCGCCCTTATCCCAGCGCGACGCCATCCAGCAGATGTCCATGTCGATGCTGTCGCGGTGCACGATCGGCGCGATCGCGTCGAAAAAAGCGAGCGCCTCGGAGCCGGTGGCGGCGCCGATCGATCCGGCCAAAGCGGCGGCGGTGAGCGGGCCGGTGGCGACGATAACCAGGCCGGCGGCGGGGAGGGCGTCGATTCGCTCGCGGACGATCTCGACATTGGGGTGCGCCGCGAGCCGCGCCGTCACCGCCGCCGAGAAGCCGTCGCGGTCGACCGTGAGCGCCGATCCCGCCGGCACCTTATGGGCGTCCGCCGCCGTCATGATCAGCGAGTCGAGCGTCCGCATTTCGGCATGGAGCAGACCGACGGCATTGCTCTGGGCATCGTCCGAGCGGAAGCTGTTCGAACAGACCAGCTCCGCCAAGCCGTCGCCCTGGTGCGCCGCCGTCGTCTGACCGCCGCCGCGCATCTCGGAGAGGCGCACGGTCACGCCCGCCCGCGCGAGCTGCCACGCTGCCTCCGAGCCGGCGAGCCCGCCGCCGATGATATGAACCTGGGATGTCATGCGGCGTTGCGTTAGTCTCATCGCGGCACCGGAGGAAGGCCATGCTCGATCATGTCGGAGTCGCGGTCGCGGACGCGGAGCGCTCGCGCGCATTCTATGAGAAGGCGCTGGCGCCGCTCGGCATCGCGCTGATCATGACGGCGACATCGGAGCAGACCGAATCCGGCGGCACGGCGCATGGCTTCGGCTCGGACGGCAAGCCCTATTTCTGGGTCGGGGACAACGAGGCGGTGGGGGAGGGCACCCATGTCGCATTCCAGGTGGAGAGCCGGGCGGAGGTCGACGCCTTCCACCGCGCCGCGCTCGCCGCGGGCGGCCGCGACAACGGCGCGCCGGGGCTTCGGCCTCATTATCATCCGGATTATTACGCCGCCTTCGTCTTCGACCCGGACGGCATCAACGTCGAGGCGGTCTGCCATCGGCCCGAATGAGGACGCCGCTTTTTGGGCTCTGGCCAGAATGCGGTTATTGCGGCACTAGGCCTGGATCATGAGCGCCGAGACCGTGCCCAGGAAGCTGTCGATCAGCCTCATCGTGCCCGCCTATAACGAAGAGGCCTATCTCGGCCATTGCCTGGACGCGATCATGGAGAATGTGAAGGGCAAGGCGCTCGAGATCATCGTCGTCGACAATAACAGCACCGACGGGACCGCGGCGATCGCCAGGAGCTACCCGGGCGTCACCTATGTGTTCGAGGCAAAGAAGGGGATCACCAAGGCCCGCCAGCGCGGCTATCAAAGCGCGCGCGGCGAGATCGTCGCCTATGTCGATGCCGACACGCGGCCGCCGGCGGGCTGGATCGAGCAGATCGAGGAGCATTTCGGCAAGAACGACAAGATCGCCGCATTGAGCGGCCCCTATAGCTTCTACGATTTGCACGGGATGCGGAACAAGGTGGCCTCGGGCTGGTTCGTGGCGGCGCGCCCGCTTTATTCGATCATCGGCTACATGCTGGTCGGCGGCAATTTCGCGATTCGCCGCGAGGTGCTCGACAAGATGGGCGGCTTCGACGCCTCGATCGAATTCTACGGAGAGGATGCCGACATCGCCAAGCGCGCCCGCAAGTTCGGCAAGGTGCTGTTCTCGAACCGCTTCGTGATGCCGACTTCGGGGCGGCGGCTGCAGGAGCACGGCTATCTCAAGATGGCCGGCATCTACTTCGTCAACTTCTTCTCGATCGTGTTCCGCGGCAAGCCGGCGACGCGCGGCTATACCGACGTCCGGTGAGCGGCCGGCATGCGCCTGTTCACCATCGGCTATGAAGGCGCGACCCAGGCCCAGCTGATCGCGTCGCTGAAAGCGGCGGGCGTGGAGCGGGTGATCGACGTGCGCGCCGTGCCGATGTCGCGCAAGCCCGGCTTCTCCAAGAACGTGCTCGCCGCCAGCCTCAAGGAAGCGGGCATCGATTATGTCCACCTGAAAGCGCTCGGCACGCCGCCGGCGGGCCGCGAGGCCGCGCGCAAGGGCAGGATGGAGGAGATGGAGCGCATCTATGCCGAGCAGCTCGAAACGCCCGAGGCCGGCGCCGACGCCGCCCGGATGATCGCGCTTGCCAAGGAGAAGCCCTCGGCCCTGCTCTGCTTCGAGCGCGATCCGGCCCGCTGCCACCGCACGCCCTTGCGCGAGGCGGTCGCTCCGGATTGGGAAGCGATCGACCTCTACGCCTGACTGTCCTCATCGGGCCAGGCGTCATAGTCGGGCCAGCGCGTGAAGGCGCGACAGATCGCGGCGCAGGCCATGCCGTTGAGGATCAGGGCCGATATCAGTTGGCCCTCCTCAATCAAGGCCGCGAAGAATATTATCGCAATCAGCAGGCCTCCCACCGCGCCGGCGCCGATCCAGGCGAGAAAGGACCGCGCCATGGGAAACCACGCGCCCAGCGCCGTCATGATTGCCGTGCCGATGAGGTTGGGCAGGAAAGCGAATATGGCGCCGTAGGGAATCGTCACGATCGCGAACTCGACCGAGTGCCAGGCCAGCGCCTTCCCCCTGAACAGACTGCCCAGCTCCATGATGAGCCAGAAGGCCGGACCGGCGGCGAGGGAGGCGACGACGACCGCGCCGGCGAAGCGCAGGCTGCGTTCCAGCCCGTTCAACGCCCCTTAGCCCCGTCGTCCGACGCCGGACCATCGGCCTCAGCGTCAATTGCGACTTCGGCTTCTTCCTCCTCCTCGCTCTCCTCGATCCGGGCGGCGGAGACGACATGCTCGTCTTCGGCGACGTTGAACAGGCGTACGCCGGCGCTGTTGCGGCCGATGACGCGGGTGTCGCCGACGCTCATCCGGATCAATTTGGCCTGGTCGGTGACCAGCATCAATTGCTCGCCATTATGGGCGGGGAAGGAAGCGACGACCGGGCCGTTGCGCTCGAGATTGTCGATATTGGTAATGCCCTGGCCGCCGCGATTGGTGCGGCGATATTCGAAGGCGGAGCTGCGCTTTCCATAGCCGTTGGCGCAGACGGTGAGGATGAACTCCTCGGCATCGACGAATGAATCGAACCGTTCGTCGGACATCTGGCGCGGCGGCGGGGGCGGGAGGTCGGTGCGGCGTTCGTACCAGGGCGCGTGCTTGAGATATTCGTCGCGCTCCTCCGTGGTCATCTTGAACCCGCGCAGGATCGAGAGCGAGATCACTTCGTCGTCGCCGACCATGCGCGCGCCACGCACGCCGGAAGCGGTACGGCTCTGGAACTCGCGGACGTCGGTAGCGGCGAAGCGGATCGCCTTGCCGTTGCGGGTGGCGAGCAGGACGTCGTCCTCTTCGGTGAGCAGGGAGACGCCGATCAGCCGGTCGTCCGACCCCTCATCGAAGCGCATGGCGAGCTTGCCGGCGGTGCGGATGCTGGCGAAGGCGTCCATCGAATTGCGCCGCACCAACCCCTTGGCGGTGGCGAACATCACGTGCAGCTTGCCCCACTCGGCCTCGTCCTCGGGCAGCGGCAAGACGGTGGAGATGGTCTCGCCTTCGGCCAATGGGAGCAGGTTCACCATCGGCCGGCCGCGCGCCTGGGGCGCGCCCTCGGGCAGGCGCCAGACCTTCAGGCGATAGGCCTTGCCGTGGGTCGAGAAGAACAGGACGGGATTGTGGGTCGATGTCACGAACAATTCGGTGACCGCATCTTCTTCCTTGGTCGCCATGCCGGCGCGGCCCTTGCCGCCGCGTGCCTGGGTTCGAAACGTCTCGAGCGCAGTCCGCTTGATGTAGCCGCCGAGCGTCACGGTCACGACCATGTCTTCGCGCTCGATCAACGCCTCGTCCTCGATTCCGTCCCAGGCGGGCGCGATCTCGGTAACGCGCGGCGTCGCATAGGCGTCGATGATCTCCTCGAATTCGGAGCGCATCAGCGCGTAGAGCTTGACCCGGTCGGCGAGAATATCGAGCAGGCCCTCGATCGAGGCGGCGAGCGTGCGCAGCTCGCCGGCGATCTCGTCGCGGCCGAGCGCGGTCAGGCGGTGGAGCCTCAATTCCAGAATCGCGCGGACCTGCGCGTCGGAAAGGTTGTAGGTGTCGCCGCCGACCGCCTTCTCGACCGCTTCGACCAGGGCGATATAAGGCGCGATCTCGGCCACCGGCCACGGGCGGGCGAGCAAGGCGGCGCGGGCTTCGGCGGGCGAGGCGGAGGCGCGGATGATGCGAACCACCTCGTCGAGATTGGTGACCGCGATGACCAGGCCGAGCAAAAGGTGGGCGCGGTCGCGGGCCTTGGCGAGCTCGAACTTGGCCCGCCTGGTGATCACCTCCTCGCGGAAGCGCACGAAGCTTTCGATGATGTCGCGCAGGGTCAGCGTCTCGGGCCGGCCGCCGCGGATGGCGAGCATGTTGGCCGGGAAGCTCGACTGGGCCTGGGTGTGGCGCCAGAGCTGGTTGAGGACGACATCGGGGGTGGCGTCGCGCTTCAGGTCGATGACGATGCGCACGCCCTCGCGGTTCGATTCGTCGCGAATGTCGGAAACGCCCTCGATGCGCTTGTCCTTGACCGCGACCGCGATGCCCTCGACGAGGCCGTTCTTGCCGATCTGATAGGGAATCGAGGTGAGCACGATCGAGCGCCGCTCGCCGCGCCCTTCCTCGACGATGTGGCGGGCACGCATGATGATCGAGCCGCGGCCCGTATTGTAGGCGCTGCGCGCGCCGGTCTGGCCCAGGATGAGGGGGGCGGTCGGGAAATCGGGGCCGGGGACGATCTCGATCAGCTGATCGATGGTGATCGCGGGATCGTCGATATAGGCGATGCAGGCGCGGACCACCTCGCCCAGATTGTGCGGCGGGATGTTGGTCGCCATGCCGACCGCGATGCCGCCGGCGCCGTTGACCAATATGTTGGGGAAGCGCGCCGGCAGGACCAGCGGCTCCTCGCGCGAGCCGTCGTAATTGGGGCCGAAATCGACCGTGTCCTTGTCGATATCCTCCAGGAGGGTCATCGCGACCTTGGCGAGCCGCGCCTCGGTGTAGCGCATCGACGCCGGCAGATCGGGATCCATCGATCCGAAATTGCCCTGGCCATCCATCAGCGGCACCCGCATCGCCCAATCCTGGGCGAGCCGGGCGAGCGCGAAATAGATCGAGGCGTCGCCGTGCGGGTGGTAATTGCCCATCACGTCGCCGACGATCTTGGCGCATTTGCGATAGGGCCGGCCGGGGACGAAGCCGCCTTCCTTGCAGGCGTAGAGGATGCGGCGGTGGACCGGCTTCAGCCCGTCGCGCACGTCGGGAAGCGCGCGCGCGACGATCACCGACATGGCGTAATCGAGATAGGAGGTCTTCATCTCCTCGACGATGGAGATGGGGGAAATGTCGCTGGGCTCGATGGTCGGCGGTGCGCTGGCCAAATTGAATTCCTGGTTCTGTCTGCTGGAGGAGAGCGCCGGAGCGCTGGCGATTGCGAACCCTAGCCGATGCGCCGTCCCGGCGCCACCCCGCGCGCGTGCGTACGCATACGCGCGCCCGCGCGCGAGGGCCGGACGCCAGGAGGCCGGAAAAGACCCTGTTATCAGATATGTCTCGGGCGTCACCGAGTTCAACGGCGGTTCATTGCCCGGCCCCTAGAAAGCGGCCGGCAATAAGGTTAGAAGCCCGGCGCTACCGCCGGGGCAGGCTGGATTCGTCCGCCCGGCGACCATGTCGAGAGGAGCCTTCCCATGACAGCCAAGACGGCCTTCATCGCCGCCTTCCTGACGAGTGCCGGGCTCTCCCTCGCGGTGCCGCAGGCGCAAGCGCAAGCGCCGCGCGTGCTCGATCTCAGCCGCGAGGAGCGCGGCGCGCTGACCGCGCTCCAGGCCGCGACGGCGGGCCGCGACCGCGTGGCGCAGGATTCGGCGCTGGCTGCGGCGCGGGCCGCGGCGCGC
>JBKJZJ010000135.1:0-4139 GCA_046715355.1 Allosphingosinicella sp.
CGCCGCTGGAACATCGACGTCACGTCGCTGACCTCCCGCTCGGTCGAGTTCGACTGCTATTCGGCGCTGAGGCTCGGGACCTTGCTGTGGATCGTCCTGCCGGGTCTGGAAGGCTGGCCGGCGCGGATCGTGTCGATCGACGGCTATCGCTTCACCTGCGAATTCACCCAGCCGCTCCATCCGGCCGTGCTCGAGCGGATCCTCTCGGCCGCCCGCGAACAGGACGTTTAGGAAAAGTCCACGTCATCCCGGACTTGATCCGGGATCCATGAACACTGAGCATACGAATTCTCGCAGTCCGTGTTCATGGATCCTGACTTTCGTCAGGATGACGAGGGGCCCGGCTCTAGCCGCCCTTGCGGGCGCGATTGGCGTAGAGAAGGGCCGCGACCAGGGCGGCCGAGCCGATCCCGATCGCCGCGCCGGTCACCATGTGCTTGGTCCGCGACGATCCCGCCGCGGGCTTCTCGGCCGGCGTCGCGGGCGGCTTGGCTTCGGGTTCGTCGGCCATCTCTCTCACTCTTCGCTTGCCTGAGCCGGACCTTTAGCCGTTTGCGGCGGCAAAAGCCAAGAGGGCGACCGGCGCCCCCGGATCGGCTAGGCTGGGATCATGGACGGCCAGGGATTCGCGACTTTCGAGACGGCGATCGGCCGCTGCGCGATCGCCTGGAGCGCGGCGGGGATCACTGGCCTGCAGCTGCCGGAGGCGTCCGACGCGGCCGCGGCCCGGCGCTTCGGCCGCCGCTTTCCCGGAATTGCCCGGATTCCGCCGCCGCCGCTCATCGCCGCGGCGATCGCCCGGATCCAGGCCTTCCTCGCCGGCGCCAGCGACGACTTCGCCTCGCTCACCCTCGACGAGAGCGAGGCCGGCGAATTCGACCGCGCCGTCTATCGCCAGGCGCGCGCGATCCCGGCCGGCGCCACCGACACCTACGGCGCGATCGCCGCCCGGCTCGGCGATCCGGCCCTCGCCAGCGCCGTCGGCCAGGCGCTCGGCCGCAACCCCTGGCCGATCGTCGTGCCCTGCCATCGGGTGACCGGCGCCGACGGCAGGATGGGCGGCTTCTCCGCGCCCGGCGGGCGGGCGACCAAGCTGAAGCTGCTCGAGCTCGAAGGCGCGCTCGCCGCCGAATCGCTGCCCTTGTTCGCAGCTTCCGATCCTTCCCCTTGAACAGGCGTCCTGCTGTATTACATCAGCAATACACAGACGCATTTCAGGAGGATGCAGATATGGACATGATCAGGGCGCTGGAGCCGCGGGACTGGCTGATCGCCATCGTCGCCTTCGTCGCCGGGGCATTCATTTTCTAGGGTCCGGCGGGCCGCCCGCTTGCGTCGCTCCCGGCCATGAGCGACAGGGGGCCATGGCCCGCCGCCTCAAGCCGCTCGACCGCCTCGAAGGCGCGCAGCAGCGCGCGTCGCATCCGCGCGGCCATGCTGCGCTGTCGGCGTCGGCGGGGACCGGCAAGACCCATGTGCTGACCGCGCGGGTGCTGAGGCTGCTGCTGTCGGGCGTCGATCCGTCGTCGATCCTGTGCCTCACCTTCACCAAGGCGGGCGCGGCCGAGATGGCGGGGCGGATCCACGCGCGGCTGGCTTATTGGGTGCGGCTCAAGGACGCGGACCTGGGCGCCGAGCTGGCCGCGCTCGGCGAGGATCCGGGACCGGAGGTTCGCGCCGAGGCCCGCACCCTGTTCGCCCGCCTGCTCGAATCGGCCGGCGGCGGCCTGCGCATCCAGACCATCCACGCCTTCGCGCAGAGCCTGCTCGCCGGCTTCCCCTCCGAGGCAGGGCTGGCGCCGGGCTTTCGCCCGCTCGAGGGCCGCGAGGAGCATTTGCTGGCGCGCGCGACGCTCGCCGAGATGCTCGTCGCGGCCGAGCGGGAAGGGGACCTGGCGTTGATCCGCGACCTGCAGGCGCTGAGCCTCCGGCTCGGCGAAGGCGGCGCGGAGGCGTTCCTCAAGGCCTGCGCCCGCGTCCCCGCGGCGATGGCGGCGCTCGGCCCGCGCGACGGCGTCGAGCCGCGCCTGAGGCATGTCTTCGGCCTGCCGCTCGGCGACGTCGAGGCGGCGATCGCGCGCGAATGCGGCGACGAGCTCTTCGACCTCGCCGGCCTCGACGCGCTCGCGGCGGCCAACCGGGCCTGGGGCACGGCGACCGGCCTTTCCGGCTGCGACGCGATCGCCGCCTGGCTGGCGCGCGCGGCGCCCGACCGCGCGGCGACGCTCGGCGATCTCGCCGCGCTCGTGCTCACCAAGGCGGGCGATCCGCGCAAGGCGCAGGCGGGCCTGATCAGGGCCGATCCCGATTATGAAGCGCACGCCGCCCGGCTGGCGGAGTGCTGCCGCCGTCTCCTCGCGCTGCGCCGCCTCGCCGCCATGCTGGTGCCGCTGGCGGCGGGGCTTCGCGCCGGGCAGAGCTATGCGCTGGCTTACGGCGCCGCCAAGCGCGCCGCGGGGCTGGTCGATTTCGACGATTTGATCCGCGAGGCGGAGAAGCTCCTCCTCACCCCCGGCATGGGCGAATGGGTGCGCTACAAGCTCGACCAGCGCACCGACCATATCCTGGTCGACGAGGCGCAGGACACCAATACCAGCCAGTGGAACATCGTCCGGGCGCTCACGCTCGAATATTTCGCCGGGGAGGGCGCGTCGCAGCGGCACCGGACCATTTTCACCGTCGGCGACTACAAGCAGGCGATTTTCGGGTTCCAGGGAACGGACCCGCAGAGCTTCGATCAAGCCCGCGCCTGGTTCGCGAGAGAGGCGGCGGCGATCGATCGCGACTTCCTCGATCTGTCGATGGACAAGAGCTTCCGCTCCTCGCCGCCGATCCTGGATGTGGTCGACCGCGTCGTCGCAGATCTCGGCCACGAAGCCTTCGGCCTGCCGCGCCGCCCGAACCCGCACGAGAGCTACCATGCCGACCGGCCGGGCTCGGTGACGCTCTGGCTCCCCTTCACCGACGAAAGTGGGGCGGATGAGGACGAGGGCGAGGAAGGCTGGATCGGCGACGCCGCGCGCCGCTACGCCGCCCGCCTGGCCGGGCAGGTGAGGCAGTGGCTCGACCGGCCCTTCCACCTGGAAAGCCGCGGCCGGCCGCTGCGGCCCGAGGACATCTTGATCCTCGTCCGCCGCCGCGGCGAGCTGGCGGCCTTGCTGGTGGCGCGGCTCCATGCCGAAGGCGTGCCGGTGGCGGGCGTCGACAGGCTGTCCCTGTCCGAGCCGCTGGCGGTGCAGGACCTGCTCGCCGCCGCCCGCTTCGCCGCCCAGCCGCTCGACGATCTCAACCTCGCCGGCCTGCTCGTCTCGCCTCTGTTCGGCTGGAGCCAGGAGGAATTGTTCGACGCCGCCTTCGGGCGGAGCGGGCCGCTCTGGCCGCATCTGCGGAGCGAACAGCCGGCCGAGCGCCTCGCCGGGCTGCAATCGATCCTCGCCATGGCCGATTATGCGCCGCCGCACCTCTTCTTCGAGACGATCCTCTCCGGCCCGCTCGACGGCCGGCGGCGGCTATTCGAGCGGCTGGGGGCGGAGGCGCGCGATCCGATCGAGGAGCTGCTCTCCTCGGCGCTCGACTTCGAGACCGGGCCGGCGGCCTCGCTGCAGGCCTTTCTCGACTGGTTCGCGCGCGGTGAGGTCGAGATCGTGCGCGATCCCTCGGCGCCGATGGACGCGGTCCGGGTGATGACCGTGCACGGCGCCAAGGGCCTGCAATCGCCGGTCCTGATCCTCGCCGACGCCTGCGCCGATCCCGAGCGCGCGGGCGCTCCCGGCGTGCGCCTCGCCGCGCTGCCGCTCGGGGAGGAGGGGCCCGATATCCCCGTGTTCCGGCCGAGGAAGGAGGAGCTCGCCGAACCGCTGAAAGGCGAGGTCGAGCGCCGCGACAGAAGCGAGCGCGAGGAGCATTGGCGCCTGCTCTACGTCGCGCTGACCCGCGCCGAGGAACGGCTCTATGTCGGCGGCGCTTTGGGGTCGCGCGACCGCGGCATGCCCGCCGAGGCGAGCTGGTATCGCGCGGTCCAAAGCGCGCTGACCGGGCTCGGCGCGGAATGGGCGGACTCTGCGCTCTGGGACCGCGAACTCCGTCACGGCCCGCCCGAAATCCCCGTCCGGGCCGCCCGCAGGCCGGCCGCGCGGGAG
>JBKJZJ010000136.1:0-5112 GCA_046715355.1 Allosphingosinicella sp.
GCGCGAGGCGCCGCCGCCCGCGCCGCCCCGCCGCGGCCTCGACGATGTGATGGGCCGCGACGCGCGCGCGCTCGCCGCCTTGTTCGGCACCGCGGCGCTCGACGTCCGCGAGGGCCGCGCCCGCAAGCTCCAGTTCCTTGGGGCCTCGTGCGTGCTCGACGCCTATCTCTACCCCCAGCGCGGCGGCGGCGAGCCCGTCGTCATCCATGTCGACGCCCGCCTCCCCGACGGGCGCGACGCCGACAGCGGCTTCTGCATCGCCTCGCTCAGCCGCAGGTAAGCCGGCCCAGCGCCCACCGCGCCGCGTCCGCCACCACCTCATCCTCGTCCCCGGTCAGCCCGCGCAGCACCGGCGCCAGCTCGGCCCGTCCGCTATTGCCCGCCGCGATCGCCGCGTTCCGCACCATCCGGCCGCGCCCGATCCGCTTGATCGGCGAGCCCGCGAACAGCGCGCGGAAGCCCGCATCGTCGAGCGCGAGGAGGTCCGCCAAAGCGGGCGCGGCGAGCTCGGCGCGGGGCAGGAAGGCCTTGTTCGCCCGCGCGGCGTCGGCGAAGCGGTTCCATGGGCAGACCGCGAGGCAATCGTCGCAGCCGTAGACGCGGTTGCCGATCGCGGCGCGGAACTCCTCGGGGATCGGCCCCTTATGCTCGATGGTCAGATAGGAGATGCAGCGGCGGGCATCGAGCTGGAACGGCGCGGGGAAGGCGTCGGTTGGGCAGGCATCGAGGCACGCGGTGCAGCTTCCGCAGCGCATCTCGTGCGGCCGGTCGGGTTCCAGCCCGGGGCCGAGCTCCAGCGTCGTGTAGATCGCGCCGAGGAACAGCCAGCTTCCGTCGGCGCGGCTGACGAGGTTGGTATGCTTGCCCTGCCAGCCGAGCCCGGCCGCCTCGGCCAAGGGCTTTTCCATCACTGGCGCGGTATCGACGAACACCTTCACGTCCGCGCCCGCCTCCCCGGCGAGCCAGCGCGCAACCTTCTTCAGCGCCTTCTTGACCACGTCGTGATAGTCGGACCCTTGCGCGTAGACCGAGATCCGGCCGCGCTCGGGCCGGCCGGCGAGCGCCAGCGGGTCGCTCCCCGGCGCATAGCTCATGCCGAGCGAGATCACGCTCCTGACCTCGGGCCAGAGCCCGGTTGGGCTGCCCCGCCGCGCCTCATTCTGCTCCATCCAGATCATCTCGCCATGGGCGCCCTCGGCGAGCCACTGGCGCAGCCGCGCGGCCGTTTTGGGGGCGGCGTCGGCGCGCGCGACTCCGACCGCCGCGAACCCCGCCTCGCGCGCTATTTCGCCCAGTCTGAGGCGCAGCTTTGACTTGCCTTCCAACACTTAATTCGCTTTACCCTTTTACTTGCGCGGGGGGAGTCCAGTTTCGGTGAGTGCCGGTTTAGCGATTGAAGCCAAAGGCCTTTTCAAATCCTTCGATGGCAAACCCGCGGTCCGCGGCATCGACATCGCCGTTCCGCAAGGCAGCATATACGGCATATTGGGGCCCAATGGCGCGGGGAAAACCACGACCCTTCGAATGCTGCTCGGCATCATCGAGCCGGACGCCGGAACGCGCAGCCTGCTCGGCCATGAGCGGCCGCTGGAGGCGGCTCGCATGGTCGGCTATCTGCCCGAGGAGCGCGGCCTCTATCCGGCGATGAAGACGCGCGAAGCGATCGCCTTCATGGGCGCGCTGCGCGGCCTGCCGCTCGAGACTGGCCGCAAGCGCGCCGAGATATTGCTCCGCGAGAACGGGCTCGGCGATTATGTCGACAAGCCGATCAAGAGCCTCTCCAAGGGCATGGCGCAGACCATCCAATTGTTCGGCACCATCGTCCACAAGCCGAAGCTGATCGTGCTCGACGAGCCCTTTTCCGGCCTCGACGCGATCAACCAGGGCCGGCTCGAACATCTGATCCGCGACGAGGCGGCGGCGGGCACCACGATCATCTTCTCGACCCACGTCATCCACCATGCCGAGCGGCTGTGCGAACGGATCGCGATCATCGCCGCCGGCCAGATCCGCTTTGAGGGCCTGGTCTCCGAGGCACGCGACCGGCTGCGGCCGCACGTGCGGCTCAAGACCCGGGCGAGCGACGGCAAATGGCGCGCCGCGCTGCCGGCCGACGCCGCCTTGCGCGACGGCCATTGGGATTTCGAGCTGCCCAAGGGCGGCGTCGAGCCCCTGCTCAAGGCGCTGATGGAGGGCAATGCCGGGATCGAGGAATTGTCGGTCGAGCGGCCCGGCCTCCACGACGCCTTCGTCGCCATCGCCGGCGAGGCGGCGGCGCGCGAGATGGAAGAAGCCGAGTTCGGGGAGCCGGTACGATGAACGTGATCGACTCCGCCTGGGTCATCGCCCGCCGCGACTTCCTCGCTTTGGTCTTCTCGCGCTTTTTCATCATCTTTCTGCTGGCGCCGCTTCTGCTGTTCGGCTTCTCGATCTTCTTCAGCATGGCGACCCGCGCGCAGGATCGGGCCGCGACCCAGCCGGTCGTCGCGATGATCGTCGACGGTTCGACCGCCGATGCCCTGGCGCAAACCCGCCAACGGCTGGCGGCGAACACCTCCGAGCAGACCTTCCCGATCCTGCGGGTCGTCGCGCCGGCCGAGAATGTGGCGGCGCAGGCGCAGAATCTGCTCGCCGACGAGAAGGGCAATTATTCGGCGGTGCTGAGCGGCACGCTGGAGCGGCCGGTCCTGACCGGGCCAAGGGGAATCAGCGACTTCGTGGGCCGCCGGATGCAGCTGCTGGTCGACGAGAGCCGGCGCACCGCCGCGCTCGACCAGGCCCGCGCGGCGCCTGCCGCCCAGCAGCTCGAACGCGTGGTCACCGAGCAGGCGGTCGGCAGCCTCCATTCCAGCCGCCGCGCCTTGGCGCAGGGAGCGCAGGTGCTGATCTTCATGATCACCCTGATGCTCGCCACCTTGCTGCTGTCGACTTTGGTCGAGGAGAAATCGAACAAGATCATCGAAGTGCTCGCCGCCGCGGTCCCGCTCGACGCCATCTTCCTGGGCAAGCTCATCGCAATGCTCGGCATCTCGCTGGTCGGCCTGGCTTTGTGGGTGGGGATGCTCGGCATCGGCCTGACCTTGTTCTTCCAGCTGGTCAGCGGGTTGGTAACCCTGCCGCAGATCGATCCGGCGGTCGGCTGGCCGGTCTTCGTCGTGCTGCTGCTGCTTTATTATACCGCCAATTACATGCTGCTCGGCGCGCTCTTCCTCGGCATCGGCGCGCAGGCCAGCAACATCCGCGAGATCCAGACGATCTCGATGCCGGTCACTTTGCTGCAGCTGATGGTGCTGCTGCTCGCGTTCATGACGGTCGGAAGCGCGGGCGGCCTCCTGTACTGGACGGGCTATATCTTCCCGTTCAGCTCGCCCATGTCGATGATCGCGATGGCGGCGCAATCGCCGAGCCTGTGGCCGCATTTGCTGGCGCTGGCGTGGCAGGCCTTGTGGGTGTTCATCATCATCCGCCTCTCGTCGCGGATGTTCCAGAAGACCGTGCTGAAATCCTCCGCCGGCGGCTCGATCTTCTCCTTCGGCCGCAAGGCGGCCAAGGGCTGAGCAAGGCTGCGATCAACAGAGTCATCCCGGCGAAGGCCGGGACCCATGAACTCGATCGAATGAGGACGCGAAGACACTTTCGCAAGTCGTCTTGCGGCGATGTTCATGGGTCCCGGCCTTCGCCGGGAAGACTCCTCAGTGCGTCCGCTTCGCGCGACCCCGGCCCCCTAGTCCGGCGCCGGGCCCTTTTGCTGCCAGAGCTCGATCTTGATGTTGTCGCAATCGAGGATCCAGGCGAAATTGCCGTAATCTTCGTCCTGCCGGCCCAATATCTCGACGCCCTTGGCCTTCAGGTCGGCGAGCATCCCGTCGAGATCGTCGACCCTGAGGTTGATCATGAAGCGTTCGGCCGAGGGGGCGAAATAGTCGGTTTCCTGCTTGAACGGGCTCAGCAGGCTGAACGGATCCTCGCCGCCGTCATCGGACCAGCGGAAGGAAATGCCCCACTCGCCGCCGAGGCCGAGTTTGTCCTGGTACCAGGCCTTGGTCCGCTCGCTATCGGCCACCTTGTAGAAGATGCCGCCCAAGCCCGTCACTCTCCCCATCTCATTCCTCCCTGTCGCCCGCGCCCAGCCGCGCCGCATAGGCCCTGGTCTCGCCAATCCCCTTGAGGACCACCGACTGCTCCTCATATGCCTGCACCGTCCGGGTCTGGAAATAGGTCGCCTCCGAGACCGCGACGCCGTTCAGCGGCGCCACGCTTTGCAGGCGGCTGGCGATGTTCATCGTGTCGCCCCAAAAATCGTAGGCGAGGCGCGTCGAGCCGATGACGCCGCCGATCGCCGGGCCGGTGTGGATGCCGATCCGCGCCTGCAGCGGCACGCCGCTGTCGGCCGCGATCGCCTCCAATTCGGCGATCAGGTCGCGCGCGAACAGGATCGCCGCCTTGCCCTCGCGTCCGTGCGAGGCCATGCCGCCGGCCACCGCCAGATAGGCGTCGCCGATCGTCTTGACCTTTTCGAGGCCGTGCCGCTCGGCGCATTCGTCGGCGGCCGAGAAGAAGCGGTTGAGCAATTTCACCACATGGCCCGGCGACAGCCGCTTGGAGAGCGGCGAGAAGCCGGCGAGGTCGACGAAGATCGCGGTGAGGTCCGAGAAGCTGTCGGCCACCGCCTCGCCCGCCCGCAGCCTTGCCGCCACTTCCTGCGGCAGCACGTTGTAGAGCAGTTCCTCGGTCTTCGCCCGTTCCGCCTCAAGCGCGGCATTGGCGACGAACACCTTCCGCGCGCGGCGTCCCACGTCCCAGTTGAAGTAGAGGGCGAACACGCAGAAGGTCGAGAAATTGGTCAGCGTGTAGACCCGGCTGATGTCGGTGATGCCGGGCAGCGTCATGATCCAGAGCCCGAACAAAGCCAGCAGGGCCAGCGCCCAGAAGAAGAACAGCCGGAAGGTGCCGGCGAAGCCAACGCTGGCGAAGACGACGAGGATCGCCATCTGCACCATCGCCATCACGTGCGGCGGGAAGCCCGTCCAGGGCGCGAGATTCGCCAGCACCAGCGCCAGCCATTTCATCGCTGCCGCCATCAGGATGAAGACCGGCAGATCGAGCCAGGGC
>JBKJZJ010000137.1:0-5814 GCA_046715355.1 Allosphingosinicella sp.
GGTATCGACATCACCAAGGAACCGATCCCGGTCGTCCCTGCGCAGCATTATACCTGCGGCGGGGTGGTGGTCGATCTTGATGGGCGCACCGACTTGCCCGGCCTCTACGCGGCGGGCGAGGTGACGCAATCGGGCCTACATGGCGCAAACCGGCTGGCGTCCAACTCGCTGCTCGAATGTTTTGTGTTCGGCCAGGCTGCGGCCGAGCATATCAAGGGCCATTGGGACGAACTGCCCGCACCGCCACCGATCCGGCCATGGGATGAAAGCCGCGTCTCCGATTCCGACGAGGAGGTCGTCGTCCAGCATAATTGGCGCGAGATCCGCCGCTTCATGTGGGATTTCGTCGGCATCGTGCGGACCACCAAGCGGCTGGAGCGCGCCCAGCACCGGGTGGCGCTGCTCCGGCAGGAGACCGAGGATTATTACGGCAATTTCCGCGTGACGCCGGACCTGATCGAACTGCGCAACCTTGTCGAAGTGGCGGGGCTGATCGTGAAATCGGCGCTGGCGCGCAAGGAAAGCCGGGGGCTGCACTATACGCTGGATTATCCGGCCATGCTGCCGGAAGCGAAGGATACGGTGCTGACGCCGTAGTGAGCGAAAGGGCGGATCTTCCGTCGTTTTCCTGCCGTTACCCCAGCGAAGGCTGGGGTCCATCCACACTCACCGCCAGAACAGATCTGGGAGGGATGTCCGCCTTCGCTGGCATGACATGGTTGTTTGATTATGGCGCCCCAACCAAGCTGTCGCGCTCCGCGATAACCCCTGCTATCCACCCGCCCATGGCTTCCAACCACCTCTATCTCGTCGACGGCTCGGGCTACATCTTCCGGGCCTATCACCGGCTTCCGCCGCTCACCAACAAGCGCGGCCTGAATGTCGGGGCCGTCTACGGCTATACGACGATGCTGTGGAAGCTGGCCGATAGCCTGCACAAGGCCGAAGGGCCGACCCATCTCGCGGTGATCCTCGACGCCTCGTCGAAAACCTTCCGCAACGATATGTACGGCCAATATAAGGCGCAGCGCCCGCCGCCGCCGCCCGAGCTGGTGCCGCAATTCCCGCTGATCCGCGACGCGACGCGCGCCTTCTCGCTGCCCTGTATCGAGACCGAGGGGCTTGAGGCCGACGACATCATCGCCTGCTACGCCAAGGCCGCGCTGGACGAAGGCTGGAGCGTCACCATCGTCTCGTCCGACAAGGATCTGATGCAGCTTATCGAGCCAGGACTCGATCTGCTCGACACGATGAACGACCGCCGCATCGGCCGCGATCATGTCATCGAGATGTTCGGCTTGCCGCCCGAGCAGCTCGGCGAGGTGCTCGCGCTGATGGGCGACAGCGTCGACAATGTGCCCGGCGTTCCCGGCATCGGCCCCAAGACGGCGTCGAAACTCATCGCCGAATATGGCGGCCTCGAAGCCGTGCTTGCCGCAGCACCCTCGATGAAGCCGTCGAAGATGCGCGACAATCTGATCGAGCATGCCGACATGGCGCGGCTGTCGCGGCAATTGGTCGAGTTGATCTGCGATTCGCCTCTGCCCGAGCCGCTCGAGGCGCTGGCGATGAAGGGGATACCCGAAGAGCCCTTGCGCGAGTTCCTCGACCATCACGGCTTCCGTTCCCTGCTCGCCCGGCTCGGCGTCCAGGCGCAGGCCGCCGCCTCACCCGCGCGGGCGCCGACCCAGGCCGAGGTCAGGCCCGAACCGAAGATCGACCGCTCGCTCTACGAGACCGTGGCCGACGAGGCGGCGCTCGAGCGCTGGATCGCCGATATCCTCCGCCTCGGCCGGGTCGCGATCGACACCGAGACCGACGGGCGCGACTGCGTCTCCGCCAGATTGGTCGGGATCAGCCTCGCCACGGAGTGCAACAAGGCGTGCTACATCCCCCTGGAGCATGGCGGCGACGACATGTTCGCCGAGCGGCCCGAGCAGCTCCCCGCGGCGCTGGTGCTCGAACGGCTGAAGCCCCTGCTCGAGGATCGCTCGGTCCTCAAGATCGGCCACAACCTCAAGTTCGACTGGGTCGTGTTCAACCGCCGCGGCATCTGCCTCGCGCCCTATGACGACACTTTGGTGATGAGCTTCAACCTCGACGCGGGCGGGCTCAACTCGCACGCGCTCGACGATCTGGCGAAGAAGCATCTCGACCATGACTGCATCGCCTTCAAGGATCTGTGCGGGACGGGCCTGAAGCAGATCAGCTTCGACAAGGTCCAGGTCGACAAGGCGACCGCATATGCGGCCGAGGATGCCGATGTCGCGCTGCGCCTGTGGATGCGCTTCCGCGCGCGGCTGCCGTTCGAGAGGGCGACGCGCGTCTACGAGATGGTCGACCGGCCGATGGTCGCGGTGGTCGGCGCGATGGAAGAGGGCGGCGTCAAGGTGGACCGGGAGGTGCTGAAGAGCCTGTCGGCCGAGTTCAACAGCCAGATCGCCGCGCTCGAGGAGCGGATTTGCGGCGAGGCCGGCTGCAAGTTCACCATCGGCTCACCCCAGCAACTGGGCGACATCCTGTTCAGCAAGATGGGCCTTTCGGGCGGCCGTAAGGGCAAATCCGGTACCTGGTCCACCGACGTCACCGAACTGGAGCGGCTGTCGCGCGAGGGCGTGCCGATCGCCCAGCTCGTGCTCGACTGGCGCCAGCTGACCAAATTGAAGAGCACCTATACCGACGCGCTGCAGGAGCAGATCAACAAGGAGACCGGCCGCGTCCACACGTCCTATTCGCTCTCGGGCGCGCAGACCGGGCGGCTGGCCTCGACCGATCCCAACCTCATGAACATCCCGATACGCACCGAGATCGGCCGGCGCATCCGCGACGCCTTCATCGCCGAGCCCGGCTTCGTCATGCTCTCGGCCGATTACAGCCAGATCGAATTGCGGCTGGCGGCGCATATCTGCGACGTGCCGCAGCTGAAGGAGGCCTTCGCGCGCGGCGAGGACATCCACAACATGACGGCGGTCGAATTGTTCGGGGAGGCCAATCGCGATACCCGCGCCTCCGCCAAGACGATCAACTTCGCCATCCTCTACGGCATTTCGCGCTGGGGGCTGGCGGGACGGCTCGGCATCACCGCCGACGAGGCGCAGGCGATGATCGACCGCTATTTCGAGCGCTTCCCGGGCATCTCCCGCTATATCGCCGACACGCTGTCGGAGGTGCGCGAGACCGGCCATTCCACGACATTGTTCGGCCGCAAGACGCATTTCCCGCGGATCAAATCCAAGATCCAGCACGAGCGCCAGGGCGCCGAGCGCGCCGCGATCAACGCCCCGATCCAGGGCATGGCGGCCGACATCATCAAGCGGGCGATGGCGCGGATGGGACCGGCGCTCGCGGCACAAGGGCTTGGCCGGGCGCGCATGCTGCTCCAGGTCCATGACGAGCTGGTCTTCGAAGTGCCCGAGGAGGAGGTCGCCGCCGCCGGCGCCGTCATCCGCCGGGTCATGGAGCATGCCGCCGCGCCGGCGGTTGAGCTCAGCGTGCCGCTCGGCGTCGAGATCGGCACCGGCGCCAATTGGGGCGCCGCGCATTGAGGAGGGGAGAGCGGCGATGATGAGGAGATTGGGGATCGCGGTCGCAACGCTCATGCTGGCGACACCGGCGCTGGCCCAGAGCGACCGCGATCTGCTGCGCACGATCCGCAGCTTCGGCAACGGCACCGCGGGCCAGAGCGTCGGCGGCGGCACACCCGCCGACAAGGTCATCGTGCTCGGCCGGCAGAGCGGCCAGATCGTGGTCACCGCGACAGGCGGCGCGCTGCCCGAGCAATGGCCGGAAGCGGCGGCGGGGACGTTCGCGATCCTGCGCACCCGCGCCGCGACGCCGGCTGGCAACAGCGCGCCGGCACCCGCCGATATCGCCTACGTCCGGCGCACCGGGCTTCGCGTCTTCATCGTCGGCGAATGGGCGCGGCCGCCGGTCATCTGGGAGGTCGCGCGCCAGCGGAGCCAGGTCCGGATCCGCGCGATCGACGCCGAGGCGCGGCCCGGACCGTGGCGGACCGCCGCCCCGTGAGGGCCGCCGCGGCAAGGCCCGACGACGACATCGCCGCCCTCGCCAAGGGCGGACGGACGAACTTCTTCGGCTTCGTCATCCGGCTGCTCGCGCGCATCCCCTTCCTGTTCATCGCCGGCCATTTCTACGGGCCGGAGCTGCTCGGCCGCTTCGCTTATGCGGTGATCGTGGTCGAATTGGCCGCCCAGCTTTCCACCATGGGCCTGAAGCGCGGCCTCGCCCAGCAGCTTTCGACCACCGGTAAGCCGCACGCCCATGTCGTCGCCGACGCCATGCTCGCCGCATTCATCGCCTCGGCGGTGGCGAGCGCGATCCTGATGGCCTTCCCGCAGGGCATGTTCCCGCGCAACGACATCAAGGGCGCGGAATGGCTGTTGCCGCTGGTGATCTTCGGCATCTCCGGCGCCGACGTCGCGCTCGCCGCCCTGGCCTACAAGCATGACGTCCGCTCGACCGTCCATGTCCGCGCGATCGTCGAGCCCTGGGTGATCAGCATCGCCGCCGGCGCGCTCCTGTTCACCCAATATAAGCACGACGGGCTGATCATCGCTTACGTCATCTCGGTGGTGGCGGGGCTGCTCGCGGCCTTGTGGCGCCTGTTCCGCAGCTACGGCGTGGCCCGCGGCTGGCGGCCGCATCCCGGGACCCTGATGACGGTGGCGCGGCGCAACATCCCGCTCGCCGCCGCCGACGCCATCGAATGGTTCTCGCGCCGGCTCGACATCGCGATCCTGGGCCTGTTCGTGGCGCCGCAATTCGTCGGCATCTATTATGTCGCCCAGCAGGTCGCCTCGATGCCGCAGAAATTGAAGACCAGCTTCGATCCGATCCTCGCGCCGGTCATCACCCAGAAGCTCGCCGACGGGGACAAGGGAGCGGTCGCCAGGCAGGTCCGCCAGGTCGGCTTCTGGATCATCGCCGCCCAAGCCGGGATCGCGCTCGCGCTCGGTATACCGGGCGAGGCTTTGATGGGCCTGTTTGGCGACAACAGCGCCTTCGTCGGCGGCACCGCGGCCTTGGCCTTCCTGCTCGCCGCCGAGGTGGTCGCGGCGACCGCGGCCGTCTCGGAGGCGGCCCTGGTCTATGTGGCGCGGCACCGCAACCTCTTGATCTCGGCGCTGATGATCGCGACCCAGGCCGCGCTCACAATCGGCATCATCCTGGCGATGCGCTCGCTGCCGCTGGGCGAAGCGGAGCTGCAGGCCTATCAGGCGGCGGGCGCCGCGCTCGCGCTGGCGCTGGCGCTCGGCCTGGCCTCGATCCTCAAGTCGCGGCTGCTCAGCCGGCTGCTGAAAGCGCCCGTGCAGGGCTGGCGCTGGTCGCTGGTGTGGGCGGCGGCGGCGGCCTCGGTGGTCGGCTTCGTCGCCACTTTGCTTCCCGAATGGCTCGAATTGAGCCTCGGCGTGCCGCTCATCCTGGTCACCTTCGGGATGATGGTCTGGTACCGGGGCTTTACCGGGGAGGACCGCGCCCTGTTCCGCATGCAAAGCCCGGAGGAGCCGGCGCTGCCAAGGTCGGAACGCGCGACGCCCTAGTGGCGGAAATGCCGTGTGCCGGTGAAGACCATCGCCAGGCCCGCTTCGTCGGCGGCGGCGATGACCTCGTCGTCGCGAATCGAGCCGCCGGGCTGGATCACCGCGCTCGCCCCCGCCTCTGCCACCGCCAGCAGCCCGTCGGCGAAGGGGAAGAAGGCGTCCGACGCGACCGCCGCCCCGATCGTGCGGGGCGCGGGCCAGCCCGCTCTGGCGGCCGCGTCCTTCGCCTTCCAGGCGGCGATGCGCGCCGATT
>JBKJZJ010000138.1:0-4480 GCA_046715355.1 Allosphingosinicella sp.
GCGTCGTGCTGAACCACCTATGACGCCAGCCGGCCAGCTCCCAGCTCCCTTTCGGCATGCGTTCAGGAACGTGACCGACCCAGGTGTAGCCGCGTCCCGGAAGCAGCCAGATCCGTTCGCCGACCAGCTTGCCAGCCTGCCCGACATGGCCTCGATAAAGCCGCACGAGATAACGGTCTTCCGCCCCCATGACGTACCAGATTATCGCCACCACCAGCCCGACCACCGCCAGCCCGAAGGTGAGTTGGGCATGTGTGCTGAACACGAACTTGCCGCCGACCAGTGCGGTCTCGATGCTCAAGAAGTAGTTGAAGCGGGTCCACATGCGCGAGAAGTGCGCGGTCAGATAGCTGATCTTGAGTTCATAGTCCTTGACAAGGAACTGCAACAACTCGCGCTGCCCATCTTCTTCACGATCCATGCCGTATCTCCCACGCTGCGCGGCCGATGCCCGAATTTTAGCTCGGCATCTGGACGCTGGACAGCCCCATTCGAGTCGCAAAGGCGCATCGATCGACGATCGTGCGTGACGGACTGGCGGCTTGCGGTCCCAGGCGGCGCTGCCTACGAGCACCTCCGCGGAAGGAGAGGATCATGCGCGCATTCATCTTCCCGGGGCAGGGGAGCCAGTCGGTCGGCATGGGCAAGGCGCTCGCCGACGCCAGCAAGCAGGCGCGCGCCGTCTTCGAGGAGGTTGACGAAGCGCTCGGCCAGTCGCTCTCGCGGCTGATGGCCGAGGGTCCCGCGGAGGAGCTGGTGCTGACCGAGAACGCCCAGCCGGCGATCATGGCCAATGCGCTGGCGACGCTGCGCGCGTCCTGCATCGACCTCCAGGCGAAGGCGGATTTCGTCGCGGGCCATAGCCTGGGCGAATATTCGGCGCTCTGCGCGGCCGGCACCTTCGACCTCGCCACCGCCGCGCGCCTCCTGAAGAAGCGCGGCCAGGCGATGCAGGCGGCGGTCCCGGTCGGCGAGGGGGCGATGGCCGCCTTGCTCGGCGCCGATCTCGCCATCGCCCAGGCGGTGGTCGAGGCGGCGGCGCAGGGCGAGATCTGCGCCGTCGCCAACGACAATGATCCAACCCAGGTGGTGATCTCCGGCCACAAGGGCGCGATCGAGCGCGCGCTGGAAATCGCCAGGGAGAAGGGCGCCAAGCGCGCCATCCTGCTCCCGGTCTCCGCGCCCTTCCACTGCCCGCTGATGAAGCCCGCCGCCGAGGCGATGGCCGAGGCGCTGGCCGGCGCCAATATGGAACCTCCGGCGGTCTCGCTCTACGCCAACGTCACCGCGGGCCCCGTCGACAGCCCCGACACGATCCGCGAGCTGCTGGTCGAGCAGGTCACCGGCATGGTGCGCTGGCGCGAGAGCGTCGCCAACATGGCGGCGGCGGGCGTCACCCATTTCGTCGAGTTCGGCGGCAAGGTGCTCGGCCCCATGGTCAAGCGCATCGCCCCCGACGCGCAGGTGACCAGCGTCGTCTCGATGGACGACATCGACGCACTGGTGAAAGAGATTTAGGAGATTGTTCGCGCGGAGGCGCGGAGGCGCGGAGGGGAGCGGGTGAAGGACATCGACCGGATCAGTGGCGACGTGCTCAACGCGGCCATCCTGCTGCATCGGGAACTTGGCCCGGGCCTGCTTGAGTCCGTTTATGAGACCGTGCTGGCCGGGCAGCTCACCCGAATGGGCTATCGAGTCGCGCGACAACATCCCGTCGACATCGAGTTCGATGGTCTTCGTTTCGTGGCGGCGTTCCGGATCGACATATTGGTCGACGACAGGCTCCTCATCGAGATCAAGTCCGTCGATCAATTACATGCTTCGCATGCGAAGCAATTGCTGACCTATTTGCGTCTGACCAAACAGCCCGTCGGGCTGCTCATCAACTTCGGAGGGGCCACGCTCAAGGAGGGATTCCGCAGGCTGGTGAACGACTACGTGCCTGCTACAGCCTCGCCCGTCATAACGATCGAATGAAGAAAGACTTTGTTCGCGCAGAGACGCAGAGGCGCAGAGAGGCTGTGCGGATGGGCGAGGCGATGTGTTCCCTCGACGCTCGTCAGTTGGATGCGGCTTCGCCGCGGGCACGACACCTCTGCGTCTCTGCGTCTCTGCGCGAACCAAATTACGGAGTAGTAAGATGTTCGACCTAAGCGGAATGACCGCGCTGGTGACCGGCGCATCGGGCGGGATCGGGTCCGCGATCGCCAGGGGCCTGGCGGCGCAGGGGGCGCGGCTGGCGGTGTCCGGCTCCAATGTGGAGAAGCTGGAGGCGTTCCGCGCCGGGCTGGGCGGCGATCATGTCGCCTTGGCCTGCAATCTTGGGGACGGCGCCGCGGTCGACGCGCTGGTCCCGCAAGCGGTGGAGGCGCTGGGCCAGCTCGACATCCTGGTCAACAATGCCGGCGTCACCCGCGACAATCTCGCCATGCGGATGAAGGACGAGGAATGGTCCGAGGTCATCCGCATCAATTTGGAGGCCGCCTTCCGCCTCGCCCGCGCGGCGCTGAAGCCGATGATGCGCGCCCGCTTCGGCCGGATCGTCTCGGTGACCTCGGTGGTCGGCGTCACGGGCAATCCGGGGCAGGCCAATTATGCGGCGTCGAAGGCGGGCCTGATCGGCATGTCCAAGGCGCTGGCGCAGGAGGTCGGCTCGCGCGGCATCACCGTCAATTGCGTCGCGCCGGGCTTCATCCGCTCGGCGATGACCGACGGCCTCCCCGAAGCACAGAAGGCCGCCTTGCTCAGCCGCATCCCGCTCGGCGATCTCGGCACCGGCGAGGACATCGCCGCCGCAACCATCTATCTTGCGAGCCGGGAAGCAGGCTATGTAACCGGACAGACTCTTCACGTTAACGGCGGGATGGCGATGCTATGAAGATTTCGACACTCCTCTTGCTGGCCCTCCTTGCGGCCTGTTCGCGGAACTCGGGCAACAAGGCCGCGGCCGGCAATAATGCGTCGGCCCCGGCCACTAACTCCGCCGCCGCGACGCCCGCGCCCGCGCAGGGCGCGCAACAGGCGGGAATGCCTCCCGGGCTCGATTGCGTGAGAAACCGGCTGACCCCCGAGCAGCGGCGCGAATTCGCGCAGGTAGCGATCGAGCGGGGCTCCCGCGACGATCCCCGTGCCCAGCCCGCGCTGCAGGCGGTCGACGCCTGTGGCAGCGAATTGTCATGGTCGCCGCAGAAGCGCCGTCTTGCCGGCATGTTCACCATGTCCGCGGCGGGAGCGGCCGGGGTCAGGGAGCAGTTTGGCGCCCGGGGGGTGAGCGTCGACGAGCTGGACCAGGCGATTCTGTCCGACCGGCAGCTGTTGGCAGCGGCCGAGAGCGGCCAGCTGGACAGCACGGCCGCCCAGGAATTCGCCTCGCGCCATGCCGAGCTCATCGAGCGGATGGCGGGCGGCGACCCGGAGATGGAGGTGCTGGTCGGCAATTATATCGCCTTCCGGGCCCTCGCCGAGACCACCGCCGGCCAGTTCGGGCGGGAGCCCTAAGGCCCCGAGGGCGCTGTTCTGAGCGGCAGCGCCCGCCGGCCGTCGGCGAGCGTGCGTCGCACGGCGAGGGCGAGCAGGACCGCGATGCTCGCCTGGCCGAGCGGGATGAGCGCCAGCTCGGCAAGGCTGCGCGAGACCAGCGGCGCGAGCCAGACCAGGGCCAGCAGGCTCTTCTCCCAGGGGAGGAAGCCGCGCTCGATCCCGTCGGCGACGAGGAAGGCGCAGCCGAGGCCGAGCACGACCAGGTCGTAATCGAGCAGATAGGGCGTCGAGAGCATCGCCGCGGCGCAGACGGCGGCGTTGCGCGGATTGGGCCGGGCGGCGCGGGTCAGCCAGACCACCGCGCCCATCGCCGCCAGCGTCGCCGCGGCCTGCACGGCATAAGCGAGCGGCAGCGCGCCGCCCCACATCCGTACCAGCGCGAACGGGCTTTGGATCTTGTGCCAGCCGGTCTCGCCCTGCTCGATCACGATCTGGCGGGTGAGCGGGAGCGAGTCGAGGAAGGCCTGCCAGACCGGCCAGCCCCAGATGGCGAGCGTCGCGCCCACCAGCAGCGCGGCGGAGGCGGCCGCCCCGGCGATTGCGCGCCAGTGAAGACCAGCGAGCAGCACGAGGGGCACGATCAGCGCGAATTGCGGCTTGTAGATCAGGCAGCCGAAAAGCAGCCCGGCGACGAACGGCCGCCTGTCGAGCAGCAGCAGGCCGCCGCCGAGCAGGGCCGCGGTCAGGAAGCCGTTGTGGCCGTGGGTGAGGCAGATCATGACGACGGGCGCGCCGAGCGCGGGCAGCAGCACGCTCTTGCCCGGCAGGATCGCCCGGCAGACCTTGACCGCGCCGGCGAGCGAGATCGCCTGCCACACGAACAAAGCGGCGAGTTAGGGCAGGGTGGCGAGAAAGGCGGCGAGCAGCAGGAAGGGGGGCGGATAATGCCAGCCGTAGAAGGGGACCTTGGGGTCGCCGTGCGCCGCCTGCTGCACCTGGT
>JBKJZJ010000139.1:0-32842 GCA_046715355.1 Allosphingosinicella sp.
CCTCGCCACGCTGCCAGCGATCCCAGATCTCCGCGCTCTCGCCTGCGGTAATCTTCCGTACCTGTCTCATGGGCCACCTCACCTCCTCCAAGGTAAAGTGTTGCGACGATCAACTGAATCCGCGACCTATTGCGGACATTCCGGATCAACGGCAGAAAGGCGTGTGGCCCACACACTGGCAATCGCCGTCGAAGCTAGCTCTGAGACAAACGATCATCAGGCGAGGCTGTTGATCGGCGGAAAGGATTGGCTGGGACCAGAGTTTTTGGGTCTGGACCCCCCGATGCTTAAGACAGAGCTTCTCGGCAAGGGCGTGGGCACTCTCATCGTAGGTCGGTGCAGGTGCGGCGTTGTCGGGTGTGGCGACCTCAACGTTGAAGCGACGCGGACAGAGAGTTCAGTTCATTGGTCAGGTTCCGGCGCGACCAGCCTTGGTTTTGATGCGGCTCAGTATGACGCGGAGGTCACCCGATTTGCTCAAGATACATCGTGGGAAACCGTCGGGCGTGCTGTAGAGCGGGAGATCGAGCATCTTTTTCGCGGGACTACTATCAGGGGCGGTTTCGAGTTCGACTGGGCCTCAACGAGGATACGAGAGGGGCTAGTGCACCTTTCGTTCTCTAAAGGCGGCCGACAGAGGCTCCTGAAGTTCAGCTGGGACGGGGCTAGTGTGGCGGGTGCCATCAATCGGGCACGAGTGTTCCGCGCGGAGCGGTTTGCTCACTGCGACTAGGCTCATGCGCCCGGGAAACGGTGTCAGCTACGTGCCTGACACCAGCCTGACACCGGGAAACGGTGTCAGCTACGTGCCTGACACCAGCCTGACACGCAGTGAGGGCAGGTCCGATGGGTGGCGTCAGCGGGACGTTTGAACACCTTCCGGCAATCCAAACAGGCGAACTTGGTCAGAGCGGTTTGCATGCCTTTGCTATTGCCCGTTCGTCACGATGTCTCAATGCCCGCGAGCCACCCATTGCAGGCATAGAGGCAAACCTAAAGGGCCCGATTCCAGAATCCGTTGAAATTGCTGGCGACGCGCTAGAGAACGAAGTCGAACGCGAAAAGCGGGTCCGGGCCCAATACGACGATATGCAGGTCCGCGCTGCCGTTGCCGTCGATATCCGCGAAAATCGAGGTCATGCCGTTGGCGGTCACGGCGCGCAGTTGCCCGGCCTGGTTCGTGAAGGCAGCGGAGCCGATGAAGACGAAGGCGTCGTTAGCGGCGGTACCGGCATTTGCGTCGATGGCGCTGAGGTCGATCTTGTCCAAGCCCTGGAAGAAATCGACGATCACGTCCGGCTTAAGCTGCTTGCCGTCCGAGCGCAGGATGTAGCCGCGGCTGTCCCCGGCCGTCTCGAACCGGAAGATGTCGGCCCCGGTGCCGCCCCCCTGCCGGTCGCTGCCGCTGCCCGCCACGAGCAAGTCGGCGCCATCCCCGCCGAAAAGCCGGTCATTCCCGGTGCCGCCGACGAGGGCATCACCGCCGAGACCGCCATCCAGGAAATCGTTTCCGTCGCCTCCGTCGAGGCCGTCGTCGTCACCGTCACCGGTCAGCGTATCGGGACCCCCAAGTCCAACAAGAAAGTCGCGGTTCGCGGTCCCGACCATTATGTCCGCGTCTGCCGTCCCGCGCGTTGTCGCAAAGAAAATGGTTGCACGCGGATTCTCCTGGCCGGCTTGCGGAACCCAGTTCAGCCAACTGACAACCAAAGCGCCGCTGGCAAGGGCCGTAATGTCGGGCAGATTCTGGATGGACTGAAGGTGGGGAGCGACCGAGAATTCCTCCCCCGTTCTGTTCCCGTCGAAATCGAATGTCTGGATGCGCAGGCGGCCGTGCGTCCCCGACGATGGGTCGCTGAGTTCCTTCCAGACGACGGCAAAGCCGACGCCCGGAATCACCGCGACGTCCGCCATGTCGCTTCCGGCATCGACGTGGATGTCCTCGCCGACCTTGTTGCCGCTCGCGTCGAACAGCTGCGCCCAGACTCCCTGATTCCCATTGTTCGGATTCCCGGACCTCGTATTCCCGTCATCGGTCCAGACCGCCACGAAACCGCCGGACGGCAGGGCGGCGAGTTCCGCCGCCTGCTGCGTGCCTTCGGTGATGGTATTGAGCGTGAAGGCGGCGCCCAGCTTGGTTCCCGATGCATCGAAGACCTGCGCGCGCGCTCCAAATCCAAAGCTGCTGTCGCCGCCGGGCTGGTACCAGGAGACGACAAAGCCACCGCCGCTCAGGGCAACGATGTCGAGATAGTCTTCCACCCCCGGCACGGCATCGCCGCCGATAAACTCGCCGCCGATCTTCGTGCCGTTCGCGGCGAAGACCTGGCCGCGGATATTGTCGAACGTCCCGTTATGCGGGTCGCGCCAGGCGATGACGAAGCCGCCGCCGGCGAGGGCGGCAACCTGCGACGTGGCTTGAACGCCGTTCGTGGTCGTGTTCGCGGCAAATTGCGTGCCGATCGCATCGCCTGCCGCATCGTAGATGCGCCCCTGGACAACGCCACTCGTGGTCCAGTTCACGACGAAGCCACCCCCGGCAAGCGGCGCAACGCTAGGGGTCAAGCTTCCCGGCCCGACCACGAATTCGCTTTCGACTGCACGGCCATTCCGATCATGGATCTGCGCCACGATGCTTTGCGTGCCGGAGACCAACCTGGTCCAGACCGTCACGAAGCCGCCATCCGGAAGCCCGGCAATGGCCGCCGCGACTGTCGACTGCAGCGTACTCGCCGGGAGCTGGAAATCGTCCATGGTTGCGAAGCGCCGTTTGGAAAGGATGCGCAGCATTAATGTTCTCCATTGCCACCTGCGCCGCGGCACAGACGCAAGCCCCGATGTCAGCCCTCGGGATAGTTACTTGAAAAACAGTGTCAATCTGCGGGCTTAGCGGGCTCAGGGTTACGCGCCTGAGGTGCGATGTCCGCTTGCCACCCATAGCGGACCTTCGCGACTTCGAATCCAGCGAGCTTGTGCCGGGTGGTCCAGTGATCGGCCTTCGCGGACTGCCGCGCGCGACGAGCAATGCGCGCCATTTTTTGCAATGTAGGACTTCATCTGCTTCAAGCTGCGAGATGGAGCAGAACCACAAACCCTTCGCCCCCGAAGCGGCGACCGATGAGCCCGCTTCCCCTCTCCACCAGTCCGGCGAGGCCGAGGCCATTCCGTTCAACCCCGTCCCTGTGCGCTACCGCCGCGACGGCTGGACGCCCGAGAAGCAGCGCGAGTTCGTCGAGGCGCTGGCCGACACGGGGCTGGTGCGCGAGGCCGCCGCGCGGGTCGGCATGACCGAGCAGAGCGCCGCGCGCCTGCGCCGCCGCGGCGACGCCCGCGCCTTCGATCTTGCCTGTGAGGCCGCCTTGCGCCCGGGCGCGCGCCGGCTCCACGCCATCGCCTGGGAACGGGCGGTCGAGGGCACGATCAAGCGGCATTATTATCACGGCGAGCTGAAGAGCGAGGAGCGCGTCTACGACAATCGCCTGCTCATCTATCTGCTCGGCAAGACTGAAGCGCTGATCGAGCCTGCGCCCGAGGCGGAGCTGGTGGAGGGCAATTGGGAAGGCTGGATGGAGGCGATCGAGCAGGGCCTTCCCGAGCCGCCGGCGCCCGAGCCCGACCCGCAGGACGAGTTCGACGGCAGCGAGGTCTGGGAAACCCACGGCCGCTGGTGGACCGCCTTCCCGCCGCCGGCGGATTTCGACGGAGAGGAGGATGGCGAGCCCGGCGCCTTCGGCTACCGCCGCACGCTGAGCGAAGCGGAGCAGGCCGTAATCGATGCCGATCTCGCCGAGGGGATGCCCGACGGCCATGCCCTCCGCGACCGCTATTTCGGCTTCGAAGGCGGGAAGTTTTCTTTCCCATGGGAGCCGAACCTATGAACCTTTCGGCACGATCTGCCCCGAACCAACATTCGACACCGCTCGCCCCAGCCGCTACAGGGCGAGCCCATGAGCGACCGTCCCGAAACCCCGCTTCTCGACACGGTCGAGACGCCCGCCGACATCCGCAAGCTCGGCAAGGACCAGCTCCGCCGGCTCGCCGACGAATTGCGCGCCGAGACCATCTCCGCCGTCTCGGTGACCGGCGGGCATCTCGGCGCCGGGCTCGGCGTGGTCGAGCTGACCGTCGCCATCCATTACGTCTTCGACACGCCCGCCGACCGGCTGGTCTGGGACGTCGGCCATCAATGCTATCCGCACAAGATCGTCACCGGCCGCCGGAATCGCATCCGCACCCTGCGCATGGGCGGCGGGCTGTCGGGCTTCACTCGCCGCTCCGAGAGCGAATACGACCCGTTCGGCGCCGCGCACAGCTCGACCTCGATCTCGGCCGCTCTGGGCTTCGCGGTGGCGAACAAGCTTTCCGACAAGCCCGGCAAGGCGATCGCGGTGATCGGCGACGGCGCCATGTCGGCCGGCATGGCCTATGAAGCGATGAACAATGCACAGGCGGCCGGCAACCGGCTGGTGGTGATCCTCAACGACAACGACATGTCGATCGCGCCGCCGGTCGGCGGGCTCTCCCATTATCTCGCGCGGCTGGTCTCGTCGGGCAAGTACCTCACGCTGAGGCGCATCGCCCAGAAGCTCGCCCGCAAGCTTCCCAGGCGCCTCCACGTCATGGCGCGGCGCTGGGAGGAATATTCGCGCGGTTTCTGGACCGGCGGCACCCTCTTCGAGGAGCTCGGCTTCTACTATGTCGGCCCGGTCGACGGCCACAATGTCGAACGGCTGGTCAAGATCCTCGAAAACGTCCGCGACGCCGCCGAAGGGCCGATGCTCGTCCACGTCGTCACCAAGAAGGGCAAGGGCTACGGCCCGGCCGAGGAGGCGGCCGACAAATATCACGGCGTCCAGAAGTTCGACGTCATCACCGGCGCCCAGGCCAAGGCCGAGCCCGGGCCGCCTTCCTATACGGGCGTGTTCGCCAGGGCGCTGGTCGCGGAGGCCGAGCGGGACGACAAGGTGGTGGCGATCACCGCCGCGATGCCGTCGGGCACCGGCCTCGACAAGTTCCAGGAGCGTTTCCCCGACCGCTGCTTCGACGTCGGCATCGCCGAGCAGCATGCGGTGACCTTCGCCGCCGGCCTCGCCGCCCAGGGCTACCGCCCGTTCGCCGCCATCTATTCGACCTTCCTGCAGCGCGCCTACGACCAGGTCGTGCACGACGTCGCCATCCAGAACCTCCCCGTCCGCTTCGCCATCGACCGGGCCGGCCTGGTCGGCGCGGACGGCGCCACCCATGCCGGCAGCTTCGACCTCGCTTACCTCTGCACCCTGCCCAATTTCACGGTGATGGCGGCCGCCGACGAGGCCGAGCTCGTCCACATGGTCCACACCATGGCGCTGCACGATACGGGGCCGATCGCGGTCCGCTATCCGCGCGGCAACGGCACCGGCATCGCCTTGCCCGAAGCGCCCGAGCGGCTCGAGATCGGCAAGGGCCGGATCGTGCGCGAGGGCAAGAAGGTGGCGATCCTCTCCCTGGGCACCCGGCTCGAGGAGGCGCTCAAGGCCGCCGACGCGCTGGACGGCAAAGGCCTCTCCACCACGGTCGCGGACCTGCGCTTCGCCAAGCCGCTCGACGAGGCGCTGATTCGCCGGCTGCTGACCACGCACGAGGTCGCGGTGACCGTCGAGGAAGCGTCGATCGGCGGCCTCGGCGCCCACGTCCTCACCATGGCCAGCGACGCCGGCCTGATCGACGCCGGCCTGAAGCTCCGCACCATGCGCCTGCCCGACAAATTCCAGGACCAGGACAAGCCCGAAAAACAATATGCCGACGCCGGCCTCGACGCCGAGGGCATCGTCGACACGGTGCTGAAGGCGCTCCGCCACAACAGCGCGGGCGTGATCGAGGGGGCGCGGGCATAGTAATGAGGAGGAAGCGGTGCAAATCGAGCGGCTTGGAGCTATCCTGAAGGCCGACCTTGTGAAGGCCGCGCCACGGGATCGCGCCGTAACAATCCATCTCTTTGGGATCCGGCACGCCAGGGACATCGGGACTGGCGCAACACAGGTCGCCATCGCCGCCGACATAAGCCCGAAATATGGTACCGAAATTCGGAAAGGCATGAAGCTGGCGAAGCACGTAAGCCTCGAATAGGCTGCGGGAGTCCTCGCTCAAAATGCCTAAGCTCCGCGCCGATCAACTCGTCGTCGATCGCGGCCTCGCCGAGAGCCGGGCCAGGGCCCAGGCGTTGATCCTGGCGGGGCTCGTCTTCTCTGGGGAGCGCAAGATAGCCAAGGCGGGGGAAGCGATGGCCCCCGACGCGCCGCTCGAGGTGCGGGGGCGCGAGCATCCCTATGTGTCGCGGGGCGGGATCAAGCTCGCGCATGGGCTCGATCATTTCGGCTGGGAGGTGGCGGGCGCGGCAGCGCTCGACGTTGGCAGCTCGACCGGCGGCTTTACCGACGTGCTGCTGCAACGCGGCGCGGCGAAGGTGTTCGCGGTCGATGTCGGCACCAACCAGCTCGCCTGGAGCCTCAGGCAGGATCCGCGCGTCGTCGTCCACGAAAAGACCAATGCGCGCTACCTGACCGCCGCTATCGTCACCGAGCCCATCGACATCATCGTCTGCGACGCGAGCTTCATCGGCCTCGCCAAGGTGCTCGACACCGCGCTCGATTTCGCCCGGCCCGGCGCTCGCCTGCTGGCGCTGATCAAGCCGCAATTCGAGGCGGAGCGGGCAGAGATCGGCAAGGGCGGCGTGGTCCGCGATCCGGCGGTGCACGCGCGCGTCCGCGATGCTGCCGCCCAGTGGCTGCGCGGGCGCGGCTGGCGCGTCGAGGGCGTCACGCCGAGCCCGATCACCGGCCCCGAGGGGAATGTCGAATTCCTGATCGCCGCGGTGCGGGCTTGATATGAAGCAGGGCGCGGACTAGCGGCGTGGCGGTGCCTATGAGCAAAGCTTTCATTTTGCTGGCCTTGTCGATCGCCCTTTCGGCGTGCGGCGGCGGCGACGCCAGGCAGCGCGACCGCGAGCCGCCTCTGGTCAAGGCCGAGCCGGCGACGATGATGATTTTCGCCGACCGGATCGAGGCGGTCGGCACCGCGCGGGCCAACGAGCAGGTGACGCTGTCGGCGCCCGTCACCGAGCGGATCGTCCAGCTCAACTTCGACGACGGCGCCTTCGTCCAGCGCGGCCAGATCGTCGCCGTGCTGCGCCAGACCGAGCAGGCCGCCGACCTCAATGCCGCCAATGCCCGCCAGCGCGAGGCGCAGCAGCAGCTGCGGCGCATCGAGGCGCTCAAGAATCGCGGCTTCGCGACGCGCTCCAATTACGACACCCAGGTCGCGGCGGCGGCGGCGGCGCGGGCGCAATCGCAGGCGGTGCAGGCGCAGATCGGCGAGCGGGTGATCCGCGCGCCCTTCGCCGGCTGGGTCTCCTTGCGCACCATCTCGGTCGGCGCGATGGCGACGCAGGGGACCGAGATCGCGACGATCAGCGACCTCAGTGTGATCAAGCTCGATTTCACCGTGCCCGAGACCATGCTCTCGGCGATCCGCGAGGGCCTGCCGATCGAGGCGCGCGCGGCGGCCTATCCGGACCGTCCCTTCAACGGCACCATCCACACGATCGACCCGGTGATCGACCCCAATAGCCGAGCGGTCAGGGTGCGGGCGCTGCTGCCCAATCCCGATCGGGCGCTGCGCCCCGGCATGATGCTGGGCGTGGTGATCAGCAGCGCCAGCCGCAGCGGCCTTTCGGTGCCCGAGCTGGCGGTGGTGGGCGAGGGCGACCGGCGCTACGTCTTCACCCTCGACGGCCGGGGCCGCGCGCGCCGGGTCCAGGTCAGGACGGGCGCGCGCATGGCCGGCAGGATCGAGATCGTCGAGGGGCTGCGGCCCGGGCAGCGCGTCGTCACCGAGGGGATCGTCAAGGTCGCCGACGGCATGCAGGTCCGCGTCCAGGGCGCGCCCGGCCGGGGCGGCGCGCAGGGGCAGCGCGGCGGGCGCTAGCGGATGAAGCTCTCCGACCTTTCGGTGAAGCGGCCGGTCTTCGCTGCGGTGGTCGCGATGCTGATCGCGGTGTTCGGCGCGGTCGGCTTCTTCAACCTGTCGGTGCGCGAATATCCCGACGTCGACCCGCCGGTGGTCTCGGTCCAGACCAGCTATATCGGCGCCGCCGCCAGCGTCGTGGAGACGCAGGTCACGCAGGTGCTCGAGGACCAGCTGGCCGGGCTCGAAGGCCTGCAGACGATCACCTCGCGCTCGCGCGACGGCCAGTCGGAGATCACCATCGAGTTCGCGCCCGGGCGCAACATCGACAGCGCCGCCAACGACGTGCGCGACCGGGTCGGGGCGGCCGCGGCCAATCTGCCGCAGGAGATCGACCCGCCCGTGGTCCGCAAGGTCGACGCCGACGCCGCGCCGATCATGTTCCTCGTCGTCTCCAAACCCGGCTGGACGGCGCTGCAGCTGAGCGACTGGGCCGACCGCAACCTGGTCGACCGCTTCCGATCGATCAACGGCGTCGCGCGCGTCTTCATCGGCGGCGAGGCGCGTCCGGCGATGCGGATCTGGCTGCAGCCCGAGCGGCTGGCGGGCTTCGGCATGACCCCGTCCGATGTCGAAAATGCGCTGCGCACGCAGAATGTCGAGCTGCCCGCGGGCCGGCTCGAATCCGCGCAGCAGAACGTCACCCTGCGCGTCGACCGGCCGTTCCTGACCCCGGAGCAGTTCCGCACGCTCATCGTTGGCCGCGGCCAGGACGGCTATCTGGTCCGGCTGGGCGACGTCGCCCGGGTCGAGCAGGGGCCGGAAAACCCCTATTCCTCGTTCCGCCTCAACGGCAATCAGGCGGTCGGCCTCGGCATCGTCCGCCAGTCGGGCGCCAACACGCTCGCCGTCGCCGACGCGGCCAAGGCGATGGCCGAGCAGATCCGCCCGAGCCTGCCCGAGGGCATGGAGATCACAATCGGCTCGGACGAATCGCAATTCATCGCCCGCGCGATCGAGGGTGTGTGGCACACCCTGGCCGAGGCGGCCCTGCTCGTGGTCCTCGTCATCTTCCTGTTCCTGGGGAGCTGGCGGGCGACCCTGATCCCGGCGGTCACCGTGCCGCTCTGCCTGCTGGCGGCCTTCGGCCTGCTGTCGATGATCGGCTTTTCGATCAACCTGCTGACGCTCCTGGCCCTGGTGCTTTCGATCGGCATCGTCGTCGACGACGCCATCGTCGTGCTCGAGAATATCTATCACCGGATCGAAGAGGGCGAGGATCCGCTCGCCGCTTCCTATCAAGGCGCCCGCCAGGTCGGCTTCGCGGTGCTGTCGACGACGATGGTGGTGTGCGCGGTGTTCGTGCCGATCATGTTCATCGCCGGCCAGACCGGCCTTCTGTTCCGCGAGCTCGCCGCGGCGATGATCGGCGCGGTCGCCTTTTCGGGCTTCTTCGCGCTGAGCCTGGCGCCGATGCTCTGCTCCAAATTGCTGCGCCACGAGAAGAGGGGGCGGCTCGCCGCCTTGGTCGACCGCAATTTCCGTCGGGTCGAGGACGGCTATGCGCGGCGGCTCGATTGGGTGTTGAGGAAGCCGCTGGTGCCGGTCGCGGTCGTCGCCTTGTTCCTCGCCGGCGCGGCGGCCTTGTTCTTCACCCTGCGCTCCGAGCTGGCGCCGCCCGAGGATACCGGCATCGTCAACGTCAACGTCACAGCTCCCGAGGGCACCGGCTTCGCCGAGATGAACCGCTACATGACCGAAGTGCAGGCGCGAGTGCTGCCGCTGGTCGGCGAGGGAGCGGTCCGCTCGCTGATCGTGCGCACGCCCGGCGGCTTCGGGCCGAGCGACGATTTCAACAACGGCGCGCTCGTCATCTTCCTGAAGCCTTGGGAGGACCGGACCGAGACCACCCAAAGCGTGGTCGGCCAGGTCAACCGCATGCTGTCCCAAATCGCAGCGGTGCGCGGCAATGCGCAGGCCAGGAACTCGTTGAGCCGCGGCCGCGGCCAGCCGGTCAATTTCGTCATCGCCGGCGCCACTTATGCCGATCTCGCGCGCGCCCGCGCCCGCATCGTCGCCGCCGCCGCGGGCAATCCCGGCATCGTCAATCTCGACAGCGACTATAAGGAGACCAAGCCGCAAATGCGGATCGAGGTCGACACCGCGCGGGCCGGCGATCTCGGCGTCTCCGTCGCCGACGTCTCGAACGCGCTGCAGACCCTGCTCGGCTCGCGCCGCGTCTCCACCTATGTCGATCGCGGCGAGGAATATCGCGTCATCGTCCAGGCGGAGGAGAATGCGCGCGCCACCCGGGACAATCTCGCCTCGATTCACGTGCGCAGCCGCACCGGCACGCTGGTGCCTTTGTCCAATCTGGTCCGGGCGCGCGACACGGCCGGCGCGCGCGACCTTGGCCGCTACAACAAATTGCGCGCGATCACTTTGTCGGCGGGCCTCGCCCCCGGCTACACGCTCGGCGAGGCGCTGAGCTTCCTCGAGCGGGAGGCGGCCGGCGCGCCCGAAGTGACCGCGGTCGGCTATCGCGGCGAGAGCCAGGCCTTTCGGGAAGCGGGCGGGTCGATCTATTTCGTGTTCCTGCTGACCATCTTGATCGTCTACCTGCTGCTGGCCGCGCAGTTCGAAAGCTTCGTCCACCCGGGCGTGATCATCACCACGGTGCCGCTGGCGGTGGCGGGCGGGCTGATCGGGCTCGCCATCATGGGCCAGACGATGAACCTCTACAGCCAGGTCGGGCTGGTCATGCTGGTCGGCCTCGCCGCCAAGAACGGCATCTTGATCGTCGAATTCGCCAACCAGCTGCGCGACGCCGGGCGCGACGTCGGCGAGGCGGTGCGCGAGGCGGCGCGGCGGCGCCTGAGGCCGATCCTGATGACCTCGATCGCGACCGTCGCCGGGGCGGTGCCGCTGATGCTCTCGGGCGGCGCGGGCGCGGCGGCGCGCACGGCGATCGGCGTGGTCATCGTGTTCGGCGTGTCGATCGCGACGGTGATCACCTTGTTCCTGATCCCGCTCCTCTATTCGCGGCTCGCGGGTTACACGGGCTCGCCGCTGGCGGTCACCCGCAGGCTCGAAGGCCAGCTCCACCCGCAACCGGCGGAATAAGGGAATCCGAATGCAGGGCATCGCCTCCAAGACCGAATTGCAGATGAGCTTCCTGCGCTACGCCTTGTTCACCGTGCCCGGCATCGTGCTGCTCGGCACCCTGTCCGGCCTTCTCGCCAATTCCGGCTATTCCAATCCCTGGTTCGCCGCCCTGGTGCAGCCGCCGATCATGCCGCCCGGCTGGGTGTTCGCCGTCGCCTGGACGCTTCTATACACGTTGCTCGGCCTGTCGCTCGCGATGCTGCTCCACGCTAAAGGCGCCCACAATCGCGAGAAGGCGCTGACCCTGTTCGCCCTCCAACTGCTGCTCAATTTCGCCTGGTCGCCGCTCTTCTTCGCAGGCCACAAGGTCAGCCTCGCACTCTCGGTGATCGCGGCGATGGTCGTGGTTGTCATCTTCCAGATCTTCACCATGTGGAAGATCCGCATCTGGGCGGCGGCCTTGCTGCTGCCCTATTTCTCCTGGCTGCTGTTCGCGCTGACCCTCAATTACCAGATCATCGAATTGAACCCCAATGCCGAGAGGCTTGAACCGGCGCGCGCCGCTATCAATATCCAGATCAACGGCCCGTAGAAGGAAACTCGCGATGCAGTCCCAGAACCGCCTGTTCGACGATTTCGTCAAGGTGATGAACGGCGCCGCCGGCACCATCGCCGGCATGACCCGCGAGGCGCAGACGGCGATGCAGGAGCGCGCGCGCGGCTGGATCGGCGGACTCGACCTCGTCTCCCGGGAGGAATTCGAGGCGGTGAAGGCGATGGCCGTCGCCGCGCGCGAGGAGAATGAGGCGCTGAAGGCCCGGCTCGACGCGCTCGAGGGCAAGGGCGCCAAGGTCGAGACCCGCAAGCGCAAGCCGCGCGCCGAGGCCTGACTATCCACAGCTTTGTTAACCGGATCGTCCACACTTCCTTGCGCTTTTGGCGCCGCGCGGGCATTTTCGCCGCGTGAACAAAGCGGGACTGGCGCTGCATGAACATGGACGAATATGAGCTTGAGCGTGAGGCGAGCGCCCCGATCGACATGCTCGAAACCTATTACAGCGCTCTTGGCTGGGTCTATGAGCGCAACGGCGAGGACGAGATCGTCTCGAGCTTCCAGGGCAGCTGGACGCAATATGAGCTGAGGGCGATCTGGCGCGCCGAGGACCAGGTGCTGCAATTCCTCGCTTTGCCCGACATCCGCGTGCCCGCGGAGAAGCGCGCCGCCACCTACGAGACGATCGGCCTGGTCAACGAGCAGCTCTGGCTCGGCCATTTCGAGCTCTGGTCGGCCTCGGGGCTGGTCCTCTTCCGCCATGCCGCTTTGCTCGAGGACGGCGAGGAGAGCGGCACTTTGAGCCTGCAGCAGGCCGAGACTTTGGTCGAGGCCGCGATCGAGGAATGCGAGCGCTTCTACCCGGTCTTCCAGTTCGTGCTGTGGGCCGACAAGACCCCCCAGGAAGCGATCGCCGCGGCCCTGATCGAGACGCAGGGCGAGGCCTGAGCTGATTAGTCATCCCGGCGAAGGCCGGGACCCATGAACACCGTCCTTTGGGATTGGGCTCGATGGCATCGTTTCGCTTGGATTTGCCGTGTTCATGGGTCCCGGCCTTCGCCGGGATGACTTGCTGTGGCTGACCCCCTCCTTCCCGGCCCGCTGTGGCTCGCCGGCTGCGGCAACATGGCGGGCGCGATGCTCGCCCGCTGGCTCGAAGAAGGGGTGGACCCCGCCCATGTCAGCGTGATCCGGCCGAGCGGCGCGCCGGCGGGCGAGGGCGTCCGCGTCACGACCGCGTGGCCGGAAGACGAGGTGCCGGCGATCGTGCTGCTGGGCATGAAGCCCTACCAGCTGGATGAAGTGGCGCCCTCCCTGGCGCCGATCCTCGACCGCGAGACGATCCTGGTGTCGATCCTTGCGGGGGTCGAGCTCGCCTCGCTGCGCGCGCGCTTCCCCGCGCCGCGGACGGTCGTCCGGGCGATGCCGAACCTGCCCGTCAGGATCGGCAAGGGTGTGATCGGCCTCTACGGCGACGGCGACGATATCGCCGCGCGGACCCTGGTCACCGGGCTGATGGCGGTGCTCGGCCACGCCGAGTGGCTCGCCACGGAGGATGCGTTCCAGCTCGCCGGCGTGCTGACCGGGGCGGGGCCCGCTTTCCTGTTCCGCTATGTCGACGCCTTCGCCGCGGCGGCGGAGCGGCTCGGCCTGCCCTTCGACCAGGCGGGCCGGCTCGCCCTCAGGATGGTCGAGGGCGCGGCCGCATTGGCCGGTGCGTCAAACGACGATCCCGAAACGCTGGCGCGCAAGGTGGCGAGCCCCGGCGGCACCACCGAGGCCGGGCTCAGGGTCCTCGACCAGGACCGCGCTCTCTTCGAGCTCGTCGAGCGCACGTTGGAGGCGGCGCGGGGGCGGAGCCTCGAAATGGCGGTGGAGGCGCGGCGGGACTCGGATTGACCGACCGAGCGGTCGGTCCTATCCGCGCCCCATGACCGATCAGCGCACCTATGACGACCGCGACGGCTGGATCTGGTTCGATGGCGAACTGGTCCCCTGGCGCGAGGCCAATGTCCATGTCCTGACCCATGCGCTTCATTACGCCTCCTCGGTATTCGAGGGGCAACGCGCTTATGGCGGCGAGATCTTCAAGCTCACCGAGCATAGCGAGCGCCTGCGCAACAGCGGCAGGTTGCTCGACTTCGAAATCCCCTGGTCGGCCGCCGAGATCGACGCCGCCTGCCGCGAGGTGCTGGCGGCGAGCGGCCTGACTGACGCCTATATGCGGCCGCTCGCCTGGCGCGGATCGGAGCAGATGGGCGTCTCCGGACAGCGGACCAGGGTTCACCTCGCCATCGCCTGCTGGGACTGGGGCAATTATTTCAGCGAGGAGGCGATCGCCAAGGGCCTCAGGCTCGACATCTCGCCCTGGCGGCGGCCCGCGCCCTACACCGCGCCCACCGAATCCAAGGCGTCCGGTCTCTATATGATCTGCACGCTGGCGCGGCACGCGGCCCAGGCAAAAGGCTTTGAGGACGCCCTGATGTTCGATTGGCGCGGCCGCGTCGCCGAAGGGACGGGGGCCAATGCCTTCTTCGTCAAGGACGGCGAGCTGCACACGCCGACGCCCGACTGCTTCCTCGACGGCATCACCCGCCGGACGGTGATCGGCCTCGCCCGCCGCCGCGGCATCCATGTCCACGAACGCGCGATCTGGCCGGAGGAGCTGGAGGGCTTCGAGCAGATGTTCCTCACCGGCACCGCCGCCGAGGTCGCGCCGATCCAGTCCGCCGGCCCCTGGAATTTCGAGGTCGGCGACCTCACCTTGCAGATGCGCAGCGACTATCTCGATCTGGTCAACCGGCGGCTCGCCAACGCCTGAGCTCAGCCGGGCGGACGCGCGGCGAAGTCCTCCTCGTAGAGCCGCCTGACATAAGCGCCGGTCGCATGGGCGCGCAGCGCCTCCACGGCGGCGCGCATCGCCGGGGGCATCGCCTCGACCGCCGGCATCTTGGCGCCGTAACCCGGCGGCAGCAGCAACGGCGCGGAAGCGCCGGCGAGGCCGATGTCCGCCAGCGTGAGCCGGTCCCCGGCCAGATAGCGCCGCCCGTCGGCGAGCCGCGCGCCGGTCTGGTCGAAGATCGCCCGGATACGGCCGAACGCCTGCTCGGCGCGCTCCGGCCCGAGCTTCAGCAGCAGGGTGAACAGGCCGCGCAGCAGCGGATAGACGAGCGGGACCAGCATCGCCTGAACGCGCGGCACGGGCGCGGCGAAGACCGGAGCCATCAGCTTTTTGGCGGGCAGCAAATGGTAATAAGCGAACACCGCCATGTCGGCGCCGATGCCGCCATTATAATCCTGCCAGCCCTTCTCGACCTCATCCTTTAGCGGGCCCGGAAGCGGGATCAGCTTGCGCTCGGGCGGCAAGGCGGCGTCGAAATGCTCGGCGATCGCGCGTGGGCCGGTCACCCGAACGCCGCGCCCATAGAGCAGGGGGACCGATCCGTTGCCGCCGTGGAGCAGGGTCACCACCGACACCCAGCCGAACAGATGATCCCGCTCGCGATAATCGATGCCGTAATAGCGCAGCAGCAGCCGCGAGGTTTCGCTGTCGACCATCGGCGCGAAGGTCAACAAGGTCGCCTGCGGATTGCCCGGTTGATCGGCCATGTGCTTCTCCCGCTACGGGGACAGGGAACGCGGCTACTGAGTCGTCGGCAGGCGAGCCTAGGGAATTAGGGAAAGCCTACGCTCGTCGCGGCGCCTTGTACATCCGGTCCATGGCCGCCGCAGTCGGCCACGAAGGGGGTTTTACTCGCCCCCCCGCCAGCTATAAGCCGCCGGTCACGCCTTCTGCTGGGGCGTCGCCAAGTGGTAAGGCACCGGTTTTTGGTACCGGCATTCGCAGGTTCGAATCCTGCCGCCCCAGCCAGCCTTCGCTTGCTTCGCAAGCTTCGGCTGCTCCGCAAGCTTCAGGCGTAGTTGCGGCCGAAGCGGTTGGCGATGAAGTCTTCAAGGGCGATGTCTTCCTGGCGGACGAACCCCCGTTGCGGCAGCCGGCCCTCACGCACCAGATCGAGCGCCGCGCAGATCGCCGACGCCGTGGTGATCTGGATCGCGCTCCAATGCGCGCCGCCTTCGGCGCGCGAACAGACTCTGCGCACGAAGGCCTGCTCCTGGGGCTCGCCCCCCTTCGTACCGGTCGCGGTGACTAAGATGAGGACGACATCCTGCGATGTGCGAGGGAGCGCATATCCGAGGAGTTCGGTGAGCGTTGCCTCGTCGAGGCCGAGCTCCCGGATCAGGCGCTTCATGATCGCGCAATGGCCCGGATATCTTATCGTCTTGTAGTTGAGGCTGCTGACCCTGCCGGCCAGCGTCTCGCCGAGAGTCCCCACCCCGCCCGACGTGTTGAATGCCTCATAATCGGTCCCCTCGAGGGTAAAGGTCTCATGACCCTCGAGGGGCTGGACCTTGCACGGCTTGCCGTCGACGACCGCGTCGCATTCGGCGAGATATTCGTGCACCAGCCCTTCGACCGACCAGGTCAGCTCGTATCGGAGGCTGTTGGTCGGATGCTCGGTGAGCGCGCCGACCCGCATGCGGACCTCGTCCAGCGCGTCGAACCACCCGGCGAGCGCGTGCGCGACGACGGAGATGAAGCCCGGCGCCAGCCCGCATTGCGGCATCAGCACCGAAGTCGCGGTCTTTGCGAGCGTCTTGACGTGGTTCGTGGTGCGAACGTCCTCGGTCAGGTCGAAATAATGGACGCCCGCCGCGGCGGCGCCGTCGGCGACGTGACGGGTGACCGAGAAGGGCACCGCCGAGAGCACCGCAAACTTGCCGGCGAGCGCGGCGTGCAGCGCCGCGCCGTCGGTCACGTCGAGGCGGAGGGTGTCGACATTGTCGCGGGCGCTCACCTTGTCGAGCGCCGCAGCATCATGGTCCGCAACGGTCACCCGATAGTCGCCGCTGCCCGCCAACAGTTCGGTGATCATGGCGCCGATCTTGCCGCCGCCCACGAGAAGCACGTGATTCATGCGGTGAGCCTAGAGACGCTCGCCCGACAATTCCAGCCGCCGCGCCGCGGCCTAGGCGAGGGGCCGCTTAGCTCCTAAGGAGGCGCCATGGCTGGGACGATTCACGTCGGCATCGGCGGCTGGGACTTCGACCCCTGGCGCGGCACCTTCTACCCGCAAGGGCTGCCCAAGGCGAAGCAGCTCGCGCATCTCGGCACGCGGCTGAGCGCGACCGAGATCAACGCCACCTTCTACAAATTGCAGTCGCCGGAACTGTTCGAACGCTGGGGCGCGATGGTTCCCGACGGCTTCAAATTCGCGATCAAGGCCTCGCGCTTCTGCACTAATCGCAAGCAGCTGGGTGAGGCAGGGGAGGCGATCGGGCGGTTCTGCGCCCAGGGCTTCACCGGGCTCGGCGACAAGCTCGGCCCGATATTGTGGCAGCTCGCGCCGACCAAGAGGTTCGACGCGGACGAGCTGCGAGCCTTTCTGATGCTGCTGCCGACCAGCCGCGACGGCATCGCGCTCCGGCACGCGCTCGAGGTCCGCCACGAGAGCTTCAAATGCCGCGAGTTCGTCGCGCTCGCCCGGGCGTCGAACGTCGCGATCGTCTTCGCCGACCATGAGAGCTATCCCGAGATCGCCGATGTCACCGCCGACTTCGTCTATGCGCGGCTGCAACGGGCGAAGGAGGGGGAGGCCGCGGGCTATCCGGGCGGGCTGCTCGACCGCTGGGCCGAGGCGGCGCGCGGCTGGGCGGCAGGGGAGAGCCCGGACGGGCTTGATTATGTCAGCCAAGCGAGGGCACCGAAGAATGCGCGCGACGTCTTCGCCTTCTTCATCGGCAGCGACAAGGTGCGCAATCCGGCGGCGGCCGAGGCGCTGATCGGGAGACTGGAATGACCGGCGAACTGACCTCTTACTCACCGACGGACGGGTCGGCGATCGGCACCGTGGGGATGGCCGACGCGCCGGCGGTCGCGGACGCGGTCGGGCGCGCGCGGGACGCGTTCTTGGCCTGGCGGCTGGTCCCGCCGCCGCGGCGGGGCGAGCTGGTGCGGCTTTTGGGCGAGGTGCTGCGGGAAGAAAAGGACTCGCTCGGCCGCCTGGTCAGCCGGGAATGCGGCAAGATCCTCTCCGAGGGGCTGGGCGAGGTCCAGGAGATGATCGACATTTGCGATTTCGCGGTCGGCCTCTCGCGCCAGCTTTACGGCCTCACCATCGCCACCGAGCGCCCCGGCCACCGGATGATGGAGACCTGGCATCCCCTGGGCGTGGTCGGGGTGATTTCGGCCTTCAACTTTCCGGTCGCGGTCTGGGCGTGGAACGCCTGCCTGGCCTTGGTCTGCGGCGACAGCGTGGTCTGGAAGCCGTCGGAGAAGACGCCGCTTTGCGCGCAAAAGGTGGCGGAGCTGTTCGCGCGGGCGGCCGAGCGGTTCGGCGACGCGCCGACGGGCTTGCTGGAGGTGGTCCAGGGCGGGCGCGACGTCGGCGAGGCGCTGGCGGACGATGTGCGCGTGCCGCTCCTGTCGGCGACGGGCTCGACGGCGATGGGTCGCCAGGTGGGACCGCGCGTCGCGCAAAGGTTCGGGCGCTCGCTGCTCGAGCTCGGCGGCAACAATGCCATGATCGTCGCGTCTTCGGCCGATCTCGGCCTCGCCGAGCGCGCGATCGCCTTTTCGGCGATGGGAACGGCGGGGCAGCGCTGCACGAGCCTCAGGCGGCTGATCGTGCACGGCAGCATCTACGACCGGCTGGTGCCGCGGCTCAAGCGGATCTGGGCGGGCGCCAGGGTGGGTGATCCGCTCGATCCGGGGACGCTGGTCGGGCCGCTGATCGACGAGGCCGCGGTCGCGGCGATGCAGGCCGCGCTCGACGAGGCGCGGGCGCAGGGCGGCGCGGTCCATGGCGGCGCCCCGATCGAAGGCTGCTACGTCCGCCCGGCTCTGGTCGAAATGCCGGGGCAGAGCGCGGTGACGGTCAGGGAAACCTTCGCGCCGATCCTTTATGTGCTGCGTTATGCGGATCTCGCCGAGGCGATCGCGCTCCAGAATGCGGTGCCGCAGGGCCTCGCCTCGGCGATCTTCACCACCGACCTGCGCGAGGCCGAGACCTTCCTTTCCGGCGCGGGCTCCGATTGCGGCATCGCCAACGTCAATATCGGCCCGTCGGGCGCCGAGATCGGGGGCGCGTTCGGCGGCGAGAAAGAGACGGGCGGCGGCCGCGAGAGCGGCTCGGACAGCTGGCGCGCATACATGCGCCGCGCCACCAACACGATCAACTACGGCCGCGATCTGCCTTTGGCGCAAGGCGTCGATTTCGCGATTCCGGACGCCGATCCGGCGCCGCAAGGTTGATTCTCGCGCCCCTTGCCTGACTGAGCAATTTGTTAACCGCTCCGCTGGTATTTCCGAGGCCTCCCGGGGAGATGCCAGTTGAGATATTCGCGCAAAATCGGTCCACCGATCGTTTCTGCCGCCGTGGCGACCTTGGTCCTGACGAACTTTGCCACGGTCAGCATGGTCAAGGACGCCAATTCGTCGCGGTTCGAGCTGTTCGGCTCGATCTGGCCGATCGCGCTCACTTCGGCGGTCGCGGTCATCCTCGTCATGTCCTTCCTCTACAAGTCGCTCGTCAGCCTGGTCGAGGAGCTCGAGGCGCGCGAGGCCAATGCCCAGCATCAGGCGCTGCACGATCAGCTCACCGGCCTCGCCAACCGCGCTTTGCTCGAAGACCGCCTCTCCCAGGCTTTGACCCGCTACCGCCGCTCGGGCGAGCAAGTCGCCCTGCTCATGCTCGATCTCGACCGGTTCAAGCAGGTCAACGACACGCTCGGTCACAATGCCGGCGACAAGCTCGTCCAGGAAGTCGGCGAGCGGCTGCGCTCGCTGCTGCGCGAGACCGACACCGTCGCCCGCATCGGCGGCGACGAATTCGCCATCGTCCAGGTCAGCCCCAAGGGCGAAGCCGACGTGCGCCGCCTCTGCGAGCGCATCATCCAGATCATCCGCAAGCCCTTCATCATCGGCGACCGCGAAGCCCGCGTCGGCGTCTCGATTGGCGCGGTGTTCGCGAGCAAGGAGGTCTCCGAGGCCTCCGAGCTGCTGCGCAAGGCCGACATCACCATGTACCGCGCCAAATCCGCGGGCCGCGACTGCTTCCGCCTGTTCACCGAGGCGATGGACGCCGACGTCCAGCGCCGCGACCAGATCGAGCTCTCCCTGCGCACCCAGCTGAGCGAAGGCCGCGGGCTCGACCTCCACTTCCAGCCGATCCTGGACGGCCGCGGCAAGGTCACCGGGCTCGAGGGCTTGGTCCGCTGGACCCATCCGGCGCTGGGTCCGATCAACCCCTGCGAGATCATTCCGATCGCCGAGGAATGCGGCGTGATCGACGAGCTCGGCCAGCACAGTTTCCGTGCCGCCTGCCAGATGGCGCGGCGCTGGCCGAACCTCTCGATCGCCGTCAACCTCTCGCCCGTCCAGTTCCGCGCGCCGCGCTTCGCGGCGTCGCTGCGCGCGATCGCCGAGGAGGAAGGCGTCGAGCCGGCGCAGCTCGAGCTGGAGATTACCGAGGGGCTATTCATCGAGCATGGCGCCTTGTGCGGCCAGACCATCCAGGAGCTGCGCCGCGACGGCTTCCGCATCGTGCTCGACGATTTCGGCACCGGCTATTCGTCGCTGAGCTCGCTGCGCCGCTTCCCGGTCGACAAGATCAAGCTCGACCGCTCGTTCATCGACACCGCCGAGCGCGACCAGAGCGTCGCCATCATCCGGGCCGCGGTGACGCTGGGCCATGCGATGGACCTCGAAGTGGTCGCCGAGGGCATCGCTACCCGCGAGGAGGAGCAGGTGGCGCTCGAGGCTGGCTGCGACGGCCTCCAGGGCCATCTCTACGCGGCCGCGATGCACGCCGAGGAAATTGGCGGCTTCCTCGCAACGCTCGATCCCGCCGCCATCTCCGACGCCGCCTGAACCCCACGCGGGCCGATTGAAATCGGCTCTAGCCTGCCGGAGCGCGGCTCAATAGACATGAGCGGATGAGCACGCGCCGGTTCGCACTGATCCTCGGCCTCTTCTTCGTCGCGGCCGGGGTCGCCGGCTTCATCCCCTTCCTCGCGCATCCCGAAGCCGGCGCCGCCCTCGCAGGCAACGCGGCCGGCAATGCGGCGGAGCATCCCGCCCCGATGATGCTCGGCACGGGCCACGACATGCTGTTCGGGCTGTTTCCGGTGAATCCGCTGCACAACGGCTTCCATCTCGTGTTCGGCCTGTGGGGCCTCCTCGCCGCGCGCTGGCGCGGAGCGGCGCTGCTCTACGTGCGCGGCGTCGCGATCCTCTATGCCCTGCTCGCGCTTGCCGGCCTGCTGCCCGCGACGCAGACCGGATTCGGCCTGCTGCCGCTTTATGCCAAGGATGTCTGGCTGCATGGCGCGATCGCGCTCGCCGCCGTCTATTTCGGTTGGGTCACCCAGGAAGCGCCGCCCCGCTGATCCGCACCCGGCGACATCCTGACGGGGACGAAATGACTAGCCTGCCAAGGCGGAGTTCAGTAGATTTGGCCCTTCGTCGCGTTGCGTGAAGACACCAGACAGGGAGAGCAGGGATGAGCACGCGTCTATTCGCAATGATTTTTGGCGTCGTTTTTCTGGCGGTCGGGATCCTCGGCTTCGGGGTCGTTCCGAGCCTGCTGGAGGGTCATTCGGCCTCGGGCTCGATGATGGAGGCCGAGGGACTTCTGTTCGGCTTGTTCCATGTGAACGCCCTGCACAATATCGTCCACATCATCTTCGGCCTCTGGGGCCTCGCCGCGTCGCGCTCGGCGACTGGTGCCGTCGGCTATTTCAAGGTCGTCGCGGTGATCTACGCGCTGTTGGCCATCCTCGGCCTCATTCCGCAGACCCAGGCCGGGTTCGGCGATGGCCTCGCCCATCTCGTGCTCGGCGGCTATAATGTCTGGCTGCACGCGGCGCTCGCCGTCGTCGCGGCCTTCTTCGGCTGGGTCAACAAGCCCGCTACCACCTGAACGATCGCGCGGCGGCCCGGCTCCGATGCCGGGCCGCCATTTTCCTGTCCCAGCGTATTAATCCGTCTAGCGCGGCGCAACGGGCTTGCGTAGAAGCGGGCCATGATCAAACCATTCCGCGTCAGTGCGCTCGTCGTCCTGCTGGCTTCTCCCACCATGCCTGGCGCAATCCAGGCCGCGGCGCTCGACCAGGCGCAGGCGCAAGTCGCCCCGGTTCCGCCGCCGGCGCCCGTCGCCTGGCGCGTCGACGCCGCGCGCGAGCTGCTCGCTTATGCCGAGAATATCGGCGCCGAGGGGCTCAATCCGGCGGCTTATTCCATCGACCGGCTGGCGGCGGTGATCGCGACCGGCAATGAAGCGGCGATCACGCCGGTCGCCAACCAGGTCTTCCTGAAGCTCGCCGCCGATCTCAGCGGCGGCTCGGTCCGCGGCCGCAGCCGGGTCAGCTGGCACATGCCCGATGTCGGCCTTGATGCCGCCGCTCAGCAACGGCTGCTGGCGCAGGTGCAGCGCACGGGCGGCGTCGCCGCGGCGCTCGACGGGCTGCTGCCCATCCATCCGCAATATGCCGGCCTCAGGCGCGCTTTGGCCAACACGCCGGAAAGCGACACCGCGCGCCGCGACCTCATCCGCACCAATATGGAGCGCTGGCGCTGGCTGCCGCGCAGCCTCGGCAACCGCCATGTGCTCGTCAACGTGCCCGCCTTCACTGCCGCTTTGGTCGAGGAGGGACGCGTGATCGCGCGCCATCGCACCGTGGTCGGCGCGCGCCGGACGCCGACGCCGCAATTGACCGCGACCATCACCGGGGTCACCATCAACCCCTGGTGGAACGTGCCGCAGAGCATCATCCGCGAGAATGGCGGCCGCTTCGGCGGCGGCTATCAGGTCACCCGCACCGCCGGCGGCGGGATCAGCGTGCGCCAGCCGCCGGGCCCGCGCAACGCGCTCGGCCGGCTCAAGATCGAAATGCCCAACCCGCATGCAATCTATCTGCACGACACGCCCTCCCAGTCGCTGTTCGGCCGGCCGGTGCGCGCGTTCAGCCATGGCTGCATCCGCACCCAGAACGTCCGCGACTTCGCCGCCCTGCTGCTCGCGCCGACCGGCGAATGGAACCGCGCCGCGATCGACCGCGCGGTCGGAACCGGCCGCAACCAGACCACCAGGCTCGCCACGCCGATCCCGGTCTACATCGCCTATTTCACCGCGGTCACCACCGGCGACGGCAACGTGCTCGCTTATGGCGACATCTATGGCCGCGACGCCCCGGTACGTGCCGCGCTCAACCGGGCCGGTGCGACCTCCGCCCAAACGGCCAGCGCGAACTGATCTTCTGAGTCATCCCGGCCCTTCGACTGCCTGCAAGGCAGGCGCTCAGGATGAACTTCGGCCGAAGGCTGAAGGCCGGGACCCGTGAACGCGGATCGGGGAAGAGAGGTGAGGGCGCCTTGGCATCATCTCGCACCGCCGTGTTCATGGGTTCCGGCCTTCGCCGGAATGACTCCTGGCCGCTTGGAACGGCCTGCTTCGGCAGGGGTTTTTCGGCTGACCCCACCGATCAGCCGGAGCGCCTTATGGTCCGCAACCTCTCTTATTGGAACGCCACCGCGCCCGCGAGCGCCTTTCCAAGCCTCGCCGGCGAAATCCGGGTCGACGTCGCGATCGTCGGCGGCGGCATCGTCGGCGCGACCACCGCGCGGCTGCTCAAGGACCGCGGCTTCGCAGTCGCGCTCGTCGAGGCGCGCAAGGTCGGCGAGGAGGTTACCGGCAAGTCCACCGCCAAGATCACTTCGCAGCACAACCTGGCCCTGACGATCATCAAGCGCAAATTCGGCGAGGAGGGCGCCCGTCTCTATGCCGAGGCCAACGAGGCCGGCCTCGCGAAAATCCGCGCGCTGGCGGCCGAACATGCCATCGACTGCGACCTCGCCACCGCCGACGCCTTCGTCTTCACGCGCGACGACGCGCAGGTCGAGGCGATCGAGGCCGAGGCGGAGCTCGCGCGCGCGCTCGGCCTGCCGGCGTCGCTGACCCGCGAGACGGGCCTCCCCTTCGATGTTCTGACGGCGATGAAATGGCGCGACCAGGCGCGCTTCCACCCCGTCAAATATGTGAAGGGGCTGGCGGCGACCCTGCCCGGCGGCGGCTGCCACGTCTTCGAAGGCTCGCGCGTGATCGATTGGGCGCCGGACCGGATCGCGACCGCTTCGGGCACGATCCGCGCGAAGCACGTGATGATGGCGACCCACCTTCCGCTCGGCCAGATCGGCTTCTTCTACGCCGAGAATCACCCGCACATGCATTCGGTGATCATGGGCCGCGCGCAGGCCGGCCGGGTGCCCCCCGGCATGTACATCAGCGCCGAATCGCCGCGCCACTCGCTGCGCGGCCATCGCGACGAGGAGGGCAAGGACTGGCTGATCTTCGCCGGGCCCGCGTTCAGGCACGGTCATGTCGACGAGGAGCGGGAGAGCTTCGACGATCTGGAGGCCTTCGCCCTCGACCGTTTCGGCGTGCGCCCGGACTACCGCTGGACCAACGAGGATTATCGCCCGATCGACCACGCGCCCTTCATCGGCTGGTCCTCGTCGCTCGGCTCCGCTTATCTGGTGGCGACCGGCTTCAATGCGTGGGGGATCACCACCGGCACCGCCGCCGCCTTGCTGGTCGCCGATCTGGTCGAGGGCAAGGAGAATGGCTGGCTGAAACTGTTCGATGCGACGCGAATCAAGCCGATCGCCGGCGCCGCCGAGTTCGTCAAAGGCAATGCCGAGGTCGCCGCCCATCTGATCGGCGGCTATCTCGGGCGCAAGCCGCACAGCTTCGGCGATCTTGGCCCGGACGAAGCCGCGATCCTCAAGGTCGATGGCCATAATGTCGCGGGCTATCGCGATCCGGAAGGGCGCCTGCACGCCTGCTCGGCGGTCTGCACCCATATGGGCTGTCTGGTCGGCTGGAACGGCACCGACCGGACCTGGGATTGCCCGTGCCACGGTTCGCGCTTCGCGCTCGACGGCGCCGTCATCCACGGGCCCGCGGTCAAGCCGCTGGAACGGGTCGAGGCGAAAGAGGAGGAGCCGGCCTAGCTAGGCGAGGCGGTCGGCGTAGAGGAAGCGGCCCGGGCCCAGGCGCGCGAGCGTTTCCTGGAGACTCTGATAGGACAAGGAGAAGCAGCCCTCGCTGCGGCCGAGGCGGCCCTGGACGAGAGCGACCTGGGGCTCGGCATACCAGGCGGAGTGGACGACGATCGCCCGCGCCTCGGCATTGGAATTGGTGTAGTCGAGCCCGCGCACGCGCATCGAGCGGCCGTAGCGGCCCGAATAATATTCGCTGGTGACGTAGGCGCCGTTGGAGGTGGCCACGGAGCCGGGGCGGTTGGAGAAATATTGCAGGAAGCCGGTATGGGCGGGATCGGAGCCGCGGCCGTGGGCGACGAGATGGCGGGTGACGCGGCCGCTATTGGTGTCGAGCAGATAGAAGCGCGATTCGGAGGAGGCCTTGCTGAAATCGACGATGCCGACGACGTCGATATCCCTGAGCGAATTGCGGTGGCGGTCGAACGAGGCGCGGGCGCGGGCGAGGAGGCGGCGGTCGATGACCGGGTCGGCGGACGGGCGGGCGTGGGCCGGCACCGTATAGGGGCGATAGGCCGACTCGGCGCCGCGATCGGGGCGGGCGCGACGGACGGGCTCGGCGATCTGGGCGCGCAGCTGCGATGGCAGCAACGCGAGCGCGCCGCCGGCGGCTCCCGCCTGGATCATGTGACGACGCGACAATAGCATGAACAACCTCCCCGGTCCCGCCAGAACCCTATGTAAAATCCTCTTTCGCCTCAACGGAGTGACGGCCACTTCTGACTCGGCTCATCGTGGCGAGCCCGTCATTCGCCGCATTGTGGCCCGGCAACCATTAAGCATTTTTACCATAGGGCGACGAGACGTTGCGGAACTGCGGTGAATGCCAAGCGTCGCTCCGGATGGAATCGGGAACGGGTGATGACGGGATTCGCTGGCTTCGATTCGGCCCCGCCGCTGCCGCCGATGGAAGGCAGGCTCGTCGACGCCCTGCCCGGGCGGGCGCTCCGCCGCATGGCAGCCGCTGCGGCCCGAGCTGGTCGTCGAGGTGCGCTACGATCAGGTCACCGGGGGCCGGTTCCGCCACGGCACCGGATTCCTGCGCTGGCGGCCGTACAAGGCGTCGGCGCAATGCACGATCGACCAAATCCGGCCCGCCGTGACTTTCGGCGGCTGATCGAGATCAGAATCAGTTGCGCTTTGTCCTTTCTCGAACCATTGGGAGTTCATGGGGACCGCACCTAATGCATGCGAGGACGATCTGCTGAAATCCCATTACGTATACGTGATCGACGACGACCGCGACGTGCGGCGCTCCCTGAGTTTCATGCTCGGCGCCGCCGAGATCAAGTCGCATCCTTATGGCAGCGGCAGCGATTTCCTCGATGCCCTGCCCGATCTTGAGCCCGGCTGCATCCTGCTCGACCTCAGGATGCCGCAGATGGACGGCTTTCACGTGATGGCGGCGCTTGCCGAGCGCAACATCGATTGGCCGGTGGTGGTGATGACCGGCCATGGCGAAATCCCGATCGCGGTGCGCGCGATGAAATTGGGCGCGGTCGACTTCATCGAAAAGCCCTTCTCGGAGCAGGCCCTGCTCGCCTGCTTCGCCCAGGCCTTCGCCCTGCTCGGGGAGCGCGCGGTCAGCGGCCGCCGCCGCCGAGAGGCGCACGATCGCGCCGCCTCGCTCACCGTGCGCGAGAAGGAGGTGCTCGAGAGCCTTTTGGCCGGCCGGTCCAACAAGCAGATCGCCCAGACGCTCGGGATCTCGCTGAGAACCGTGGAGATGCATCGCGGCAACATGATGGACCGGCTCGGCGCTTCGAGCCTGGCCGAGGCGCTGACGCTGGCGCTCGAAGCGGGCATCCAGCCCGCGGCGGACAAAGCCCCCTGATTCGATGGACCGCGCATCCTCTCCGCCAGCGGACGGGATCGCCGCCCTCACGGCCGAAATTGCCCGGCTCGAAGCGGAGCTCGCAAAGCTGCGCGAGAGCGAGCGCATGTACCGCTTCTCCGCCGAGCTCGCCGCCCGCCTGGTCTGGGCGGCGGATGCCGAAGGCAGAATGCTCTTCCTCGATCATCCCTTCGTCGCGCTGACCGGGATGAGCGCGGAGGAGGGGCTGGGTGCGGGCTGGTTCGGCGTGCTCCACCCCGACGACCGCGAACCCACGCGCGCGCTCTGGCGGCACAGCGTGAGCACCGGCGAGGCCTATCTCGCCGATTTCCGGGTGTGCAGCGCCGACGGGACCTACCGGATGACCCGCTCGCGCGGCATCGCCATGCGCGGCGAGGACGGCGCCATACGCTGCTGGTACGGCACCACCGAGGATATCGAGGACGAGATCCAAGCCGAGCAGGCGCGGCGCGAGGCCGAGGAGCGCTTGCGCGAGAGCGAGGAGCTGCACCGCATCACCCTCGAAATGAGCCAGCAGATCGCCTGGACTGCCGAATCGGACGGCAGTGGGCTGGTGATGAGCGACCGCTACCAGGAGCTGACGGGGCTCGGCGACCCGGAGAGGGCGAGCGAATCGCTCCACCCCCACGACCGCGACCGGGTGATCGCAGCCTGGTCGGAATCGGCCGCGACGGGAAAGCCGTTCGCCGTCCGGACCCGGCTCCGCATGAAGGACGGCAATTATCGCCACATGCGCGTGCGGGCGATGCCGCAGCGCGATGACGAGGGTCGCGTCCAGCGTTGGTATGGCGTGACCGAGGACGTTCACGACCAGGAGCAGGCGGAGATCGCGCAGCGCGACGTGGAGGAGCGCTACCGGCTCGCCGCCTTGGCCACCAACGACGCCGTCTGGGATCATGACTTCATCGCCGGCGTGATCGACTGGAGCGACAATATGGCGGCGATCCTGGGCGCCGCCGCCGCTCCGCCCGGGCGCACCCGGGCGAGCTGGTGGGAGGAGCGGATCCATCCCGACGAGAAATTGAGCCTGGTGCAGAGCCTGACCGACGCCATCAAGGGCGATGCGCGGCGCTGGTCCGGAACCTACCGGTTCCGCCGCGACGACGGCAGCTATGCCGATGTGCTCGACCGCGGCTTCATCATCCGGGATGCGGAGGGGCGCGCGGTGCGCGCGGTGGGCGCGATGTCAGACCTGACCGAGCGGCATCGCGCCGAAGCCGAGATCCGGCGCATGCAGGCCGAACTGATCCACGTCTCGCGGCTCTCGGCGATGGGGACGATGGCCTCGACGCTCGCCCATGAGCTCAACCAGCCGCTCGCCGCCCTCAGCAACTTCATCAGCGGCACCAAGCGGATCGCCGACAATCCGGACGCGCCGCGCTCCGTGCTGGTCGAGGCGCTCGACGGGGCCGAGGCGGCCGCGATGCGCGCCGGCGAGATCCTGCGCCGGCTCAGGGACATGGTGTCGCGCGGCAAGGTCTCGGTCGGGGCCGAGCATCTGCCGCAGCTGATCGAGGAGGCCTGCGTGCTGGCCTTCGTCGACGAGGGCGCATTGGGCGTCCGCCATCGCCTCGACCTCGACCCGAAGGCCGCCTGGGTCCGCGTCGACCGGATCCAGATTCAGCAGGTGCTGATCAACCTCGTCCGCAACGCAGTCGAGGCGATGGCCGGGAGCGACGTGCGCGAGGTGGCGATCGCGACGCGCGCCGCCGATGCGATGGTCGAAGTCGAGGTCGCCGACACCGGCGCCGGGATCGCGGCCGAGCATATGGAGAGCCTGTTCTCCGAGTTCATGACCACCAAGAGCGGCGGCATGGGCCTGGGGCTGGCGATCAGCCGCACCATCGTCGTGGCGCATGGCGGCGCGATCAGGGCGGAGAATCGCCGGGGTGGCGGCGCGGCCTTCATCTTCACCCTGCCGCGCGCGCGGCGGCGCACGCAAAAGCCGCTGAAGGCGCCCCGGCTTTAACCGCGCGCCGGACGCCCTATCTTGCTCAAAGCAAGAATGGAGGCGACGAGTGGCTGAAGAACAGGCGATCCTGGCGGGCGGGTGCTTCTGGTGCACGGAGGCGGTGTTCAAGGACCTGATCGGCGTCGGCGCGGTCGAGAGCGGCTATATTGGCGGCCATGTCGAGGCGCCAACCTACCGCCAGGTCTGCGCCGGCGATACCGGCCATGCCGAGGCGATCCGGGTGACCTTCGATTCCGAGCGGATCTCCTATGACGACCTGCTCGACATCCACTTCGCCACCCACGATCCGACCCAGCTCAACCGCCAGGGCAACGACCTCGGCACCCAGTATCGCTCGGCCATCTTCCCGCTGAGCGCAGGCCAGGAGGAAGCGGCGCGGCGCGGCATCGAACGCGCGGCCACCGCGTGGCCGGCGCCGATCGTCACCACGATCGAGCCGCCCGGCGCCTGGTGGCCGGCCGAGGACTATCACCAGGATTATTGGGAGACCGAAGGCCGCCGCAATCCCTATTGCCTCGCAATCATCCCGCCCAAGCTCCAGAAGCTCCGCAAGAGCTTCGCCGCGCGGCTGAAGGCAGACGCGGCCTAGCCGCTGGGCGCCGCGGCGCGGCGCAGCCGGTCGTTGATCGCGGCGCCGAGGCCGCTGTCGGGGATCGGCGCGACGGCGATGCCGGGCGCGGCCGCCGCTTCGGCCTCGTGCAGCCTTTCGAACAAGTTGGCGGCCGCTTCTATTACATCGCCCGAAGCGCTGAGCGTAGCCTCGCCCCGGACCGCGCCGAAGCCGATCAGCCATTCGTCGCGGCGTCCCTCGACCGCGTCGAGCCGCAGGGGCTTGGAGGGGGCGTAATGGCTGCGAAGCTGGCCGGGCGATTCGATCCGGCTCGCCTCCGCCGCCGGCAGGCCGAGATCGACCGGGCCCGGGCGGAGCAGCCGGGGCGGGCCGCCGGTCAGCGCGACGATGGTCGATTCGAGGCCGTGGGCGGTGGGCCCGGCATCGACGATCAGCGGGATGCGGCCGCCCAGGCCAGCAAGCACATGCGCCGCGCGGGTCGGGCTGATCCGGCCGCTGGCATTGGCGGAAGGGGCGGCGAGCGGCCTGCCCGCGGCCTTCAGCAGCGCCTGCATCGCCGGATGGGCGGGGGAGCGGACCGCAACCGTCGGCAGGCCGGCGGTGACCAGAGAGGCGATGGCCGCGCCTTCGCGCAGCGGCAGGACGAGGGTCAGCGGGCCGGGCCAGTGCCGCCCCGCCAAGGTCCGCGCCTCCTCGTCGAACACGCCGATTTCAGCTGCCTGCCCGAAACCCCTCACATGCACGATGAGCGGATTGAACGCCGGCCTGCTTTTTGCCTCGTAGATGCGCGCGACCGCTTCGCCATTGGCGGCGTCGGCGGCGAGGCCGTAGACGGTCTCGGTCGGCATCGCCACGATTTCGCCCGCCGCGATCAGCCGCGCCGCCTCGGCGATCGCCTCGGGCCCGTAAGCCAGGACGCGGGTGTTTTGCGCGCTCACCGCGCCGCGCTATAGCCGCCCCTTCCGCCGCGCAACCTTCCGGGGCCTTGCATGACCTACACGCCGCCCACCCAAGAACAGAAATTCCTGCTCGATCATGTCGTCGGCATCGCCGCCCTCGTAGACGACCGGGACCTGGTCGACGCCATCGTCGAGGGGGCCGGCCAGTTCGCGGCGGGCGAGTTCGCGCCCCTGAACCGGATCGGCGACGAGGTCGGCGCCAAATGGTCGAGCGAAGGCGTGACCATGCCGCCGGGATTCCGCAAGGCCTATCAGGCCTATGTCGACGGCGGTTGGGGCACCCTGGCCGGCCCTCCCGAGCACGGCGGCCAGGGCCTGCCTTTGATCCTCGCCACTGTGCTGATGGAGGATCTGGGCTCGGCCAACATGGCCTTCTCGCTGGTGATGATGCTGACGCCCGGCGCGGTCGAATCGCTCAGGCACCATGGCTCGCCCGAGCTTCAGGAGGCTTGGCTGCCGAGGCTCGTCACCGGCGAATATACCGGGACGATGAACCTCACCGAATCGCAGGCCGGCTCCGACGTCGGCGCGCTCAAGACCCGCGCGGTGCCCGCCCAAGACGGCAGCTACCGGATCACCGGCCAGAAGATCTTCATCACCTTCGGCGAGCACGACCTCGCCGACAATATCGTCCACCTCGTCCTCGCCCGCCTGCCCGATGCGCCGCAGGGCACGCGCGGTATCTCGCTCTTCCTCGTCCCCAAGATCCTGGCCGACGGGACCAGGAACGACGTCCGCTGCGTCTCGATCGAGCACAAGCTCGGCATCCACGCCTCGCCGACCTGCGTGATGGCCTATGGCGACGAGGGTGGTGCCACCGGCTGGCTGATCGGCGAGGAGAACAGGGGCATGGCGGCGATGTTCACGATGATGAACAACGCGCGGCTCAACGTCGGCTTGCAGGGCGTTTCGATCGCCGAGCGGGCGACGCAGCAGGCGGTCGCCTACGCGCTGGACCGGGTGCAGGGCAGCCGCGAGGGCCGGCCGGCGCGGATCGTCGAATTTCCCGACGTGCGGCGGATGCTGCTCAGGATGAAGGCGCTGACGCAGGGCGCACGCGCGCTCGCTTATTATTGCGCGGGCCAGACGGACCGGGCGAACCTCGGCGATACCGCCGCCAAAGCGCGCGCCGATCTGCTGACCCCGCTGGTCAAGGCGTGGGGCACCGATATCGGCTGCGAGGTGGCCAGCCTTGGCGTTCAGATCCATGGCGGCATGGGCTATGTCGAGGAAACCGGCGCCGCCCAGCACCTCCGCGACGCCCGCATCTCGCCCATTTACGAAGGCACGAACGGTATCCAGGCGGCCGATCTGGTCGGGCGCAAGCTCGCGCTGGAAGGGGGAGAGACGCTGACCCGCCTCCTTTCCGACATTCGCGGCGAAGGCGGGGAAAGACTGGCCCCGCTGGTCGACGCGATCGACGAGGCGCTCCGATGGTTGCAGGCCGCGCAGCCGGACGGGCGGCTCGCCGGCGCCTATCCCTTGCTGACCATGCTGGCGGTCGCCACCGCCGGATGGCTCATGGCGCGGCAGGAGGCGGCCCTCGACTCTAATCCCGAGCTCTACGGCGCCGATTCCTTCGTCGACATGAAATCGGCCGCAATCCGCTATTTCAACACGGTCATCGTGGCGGAAGCGGTCGGACTGAAGGCCGCAGCGACGATGGGCGACTCCGTCCTCCTGATCGGCAATCAGGCCTTCGCGGTCTGAGAGTGGCGCAACCCTTCCGCGCCCTCATTCCGCGCGGGGGCGACCAACCCCCCCGGGGGGGGGGGCGGCCAACCCCCGACCGCCCCTTCAATCACAGCTGACTCAAGTCACTTCCCTTATAAGGGAACTCCCTTATAAGGGAAGGTCACCCGTCCGGCCAGTAGGCGGGCAGGGCTGACGGGCTCCATGCCCGGCCCGGCCCGGCTCAGATCAGGGCAGATCAGATCAGATCGAGGTCGGGCCTCGGCCGGGTCCGGCTCGGCGTCGGGGTCAGGCTCAAGTTCGGCGTCAGACCCGCCGCGCCAATTTATGCTGGCGCTGGCCGACGGTGCGCCAGATCCGCGGGCCCTGGTCGACGCGGAAGGCGCCCATCTTCGCGCTCGGCTGCTCGAGCTCGCGGCCGACGACATAGGATTTGGAGGTCTGGCCGGTGCGGCCGTCGCCCCAGTCGTAGAGCGCGTTGACCGCGATCACCGGGATGAACAGATATTTGTTCTCGAGCACGACGGCGCGCATGTCCGCGCGCGACATCGCGACCTCGCCGCGGATCGCCACGGTGGTGTCGGGCCTGATCCCCGGCAGGCTGCACTTGGTGCTCTCGCGGCCGGCGACGCGGAAGAAGGCGCCGATCTCCTTGTCCTGCTCCTGACCCGCGTTGAACATCTTGACGTCGATCCTGAGGTTGCGCGCCGGCGCGGTACCGCTGTTGACGATCTCGAGATCGAACTGGACGACGCACTCCGCCTCGGTCGAGGCGAGGCGTTCGGCCTTGAGCTCGAGCTCGAGCCAGGGGCGCGGCACCGGCGCGGGCCGCGCGCCGACCGCGGCGCGCGCCGAGACTTCGGGAGCGACCGATGCGACCGCCTCGCCGATCGCGGCACTGCGCCGCCGCCGCCGGATGAAGGCGAGTGCGAGCAAGGCGAGCAGGGCGGCGGGAATGGCGTAGGCCCAGGGGAAGGCGCTGGCTTGCGGCGCCGGCGGCGTCGGCGTGCGCGTCGCCGCGGGTGCTTCGGGAGCCGGCTGGGCCTGCGGCTCGGTATCGACCGGCGCAAGCGG
>JBKJZJ010000140.1:0-27076 GCA_046715355.1 Allosphingosinicella sp.
GGTCGTGCCCGCCAGCGGCGAAGTCTGCTGGAACCTCTATGCGCGCGGCATCGACGCCGCCACCGCTGCCCATATCCACCGCGGCGCCGCCGGCAGCGCCGGGCCGCCCGTCGTCACCCTGACCACGCCCGACGCGGCCGGCCGCAGCCAGGGCTGCATCGCGGTCGACCAGCGCCTGGGGCGCGAGCTTTCCTACCGGGCGCACGAATTCTACGTCAACGTGCACACCGCCGCTTTTCCCGCCGGCGCGATCCGGGGCCAGCTGCGCGGCGGTCCCGCCAACCCCCGCCGCATCCGCGAGCCGGGGGACTAGGGCGCCTTAGCCGGCGCTTTCCGGGTGGACGCGGCGCGCTTCGGGCGCGGCCTGGCGGATTTCTTCGCCGGCGCCTCGGCGGAGGCCGATGCAGCGGCGGCGCCCTCCTCGAAGCCCTGGAGGAAGCGGCGCGCGCCTTCGGCGACCGCGGCGTGGACGACCTCGCCGAGATCGAGCGCGTCGAGGCCCGCCCTGGCCGTGCCGCGCCCGGCGGCCGTCGTGGCGCGGCCACGCTCGAGCATCGCCTCGGCGGCGAGCGTCAGGCCGGCCAGAGCGAGATCGCGCACGGCGTTGGATTCGGTCAGCTTCAAGGCCTTTTTCGCCTGCTTGCGGACCTTCTTCGGCACCTTCACGCCGCCGACGCTCTTGGGAATCTTCACCTTGCTCATGCCCGGCCTCGCTTATTCGACGATGATCAGCGCGCTCATACCGCGCAGCCTGTGCAGCAGAAAGGCGCTGCGCGCGCGATAGCGTCCCGCCGCGGGAACCAAAGCGATCGTCCGCCGCTCGCCGGGCGCGAGCCGGAAGCCGCCGCCGCGCAGCTGGCGCGCGTCGCTGCGGCGGACCTGCGCGGCGCGGAAGAAATCGGGCGCTCTGAAGCTCAAATGCGCGCGGCCGTTATTGACGAAATGCAGCTTGATCGGCTGCCCCGCCGTCAGCCGGATCACGCGGGGCTCGTAGCGAAACGGATGCAGGAGGACGTCGACCTCGACCGCGATCCGCCATTCGGGCTCGCGCTGCGCCGCGGCGGGGCTGCCCGCGAGCAGCAGGGCGGCCAGTGCGAGCAGTGCGAAGCGCATCCTCATCCTCCCCGTGGAGCGACTTCACTTACGCGAAATCGCTCATTCCTTCGACGCCGCGATTTCCGAGCCGTTGGGCCCGCCCAACTCGAAATCGCTCCTAAAACCTGAGCGGCTGCACCCTCTTCACCCCTGGTAAAGCCTCGAGCCGCCCGACCAGTTCCGCGTCGATATGGCCGTCGACCGAAAGCAGGGCCATGGCCTCGCCGCCCGCCTCGCGCCGCCCCAGGTGAAAGGTGGCGATGTTGACGCCGGCCGCGCCCATGGTCGTGCCGAGCCGGCCGATGAAGCCCGGCACGTCCTCGTTGACGATATAGATCATTTCGCCGGCCAATTCCGCTTCGATCGCGATGCCGAACATATCGACCAGGCGCGGCGCCGCATTGCCGAACAGCGTGCCGGAGACCGAGCGCCGCCCGGCCGGGGTCATCACCGCGACCCTGACCAGGGTGTGATAATCCCCCTCGCGGTCGTGGCGGACCTCGCGCACGTCGAGCCCGCGCTCCCTGGCGAGGAAGGGCGCGTTGACCATGTTGACGCTGTCCGAATAGGCCTTCATCAGCCCGGCCAGCACCGCGCCGGTGATCGGCTTCGGATTGAGCGCGGCGGCCGCCCCCTCGACCTCGATCGAGACGCCCTTGACGCCGAGCCCCTCGACCTGGCCGACCAGGCTGCCGAGCTTCTCGGCCAGCTCCATATAGGGCCTCAGCCGCGGCGCCTCCTCGGCGGTCAGGGAAGGCATGTTGAGCGCGTTGGTGACGCCGCCGCGGAGCAGGAAATCCGACATCTGCTCGGCGACCTGGATGGCGACGTTGACCTGCGCCTCGGTGGTCGAGGCGCCGAGATGCGGCGTCGCCACCAGCCCGGGCACTCCGAACAGCGGATTGGCCCTGGCCGGCTCCTCGACGAACACGTCGAGGGCCGCGCCGGCGCCCTGACCGCTGTCGAGCGCCTCCTTCAGGGCCGCCTCGTCGATCAGCCCGCCGCGCGCGCAATTGACGATGCGCACGCCCTTGCGCGTCTTGGCGAGATTGGCGCGGGAGAGGATGTTGCGGGTCTGGTCGGTCAGCGGCGTGTGCAGGGTGATGAAGTCGGCGCGGGCGAGCAAGGCGTCGAGCTCGACCTTCTCGACGCCCAATTCGACCGCCCGCTCCGCCGTCAGGAAGGGATCGTAGGCGACCACCTTCATCCTGAGGCCCAATGCGCGGTCGGCGACGATCGAGCCGATATTGCCGCAGCCGATCAGGCCCAATGTCTTGGAGGTGAGCTCGACCCCCATGAACCGGTTCTTCTCCCACTTGCCGGCCTGGGTGGAGGTATCGGCCGCCGGCAGCTCGCGGGCGAGCGCGAACATCAAGGCGACGGCATGCTCGGCGGTGGTGATCGAATTGCCGAACGGCGTGTTCATCACCACCACGCCGCGCGCGCTGGCGGCGGCAATGTCGACATTGTCGACGCCGATGCCGGCGCGGCCGATCACCTTGAGCCTGGGGGCCGCGTCGAGCAGGTCGGCGGTGACCCGGGTCGCCGAGCGGATGGCGAGTCCGTCATAATCGCCGATGATCGCCTTCAGCGCCTCCTTGTCGAGGCCGGGCCGCTCGTCGACCTCGACCCCGCCGGCGCGGAAAATTTCCGCCGCCTTGGCGTCCATCGGGTCGGAGATCAGGACTTTGGGCATTTTGTTTCCTTCGTTCCGCCCCTCCCGAGTCTTCCCGGCGAAGGCCGGGACCTATGAACTCGGAGGTCGAGATGATTCTAAGAGTCGGTGTTCATGGGTCCCGGCTTTCGCCGGGATGACTCCAAATTCTATGTTCCCCCACCAGCCTCCTTCGCCTCCGCATAGGCCCAGTCGAGCCACGGTCCGAGCGCTTCGATATCGGCGGTATCGACCGTGGCGCCGCACCAGATCCGAAGGCCCGGCGGGGCGTCGCGATAGGCGTTGATGTCGTAGGCGGCGCCTTCGAGCTCGAGCCGGCCGTCGATGTCCTTCGCCAGCGCGCGGGCATCGGCATCGGGCAGAGCCTCATCGGCGAATTTCAGGCAAAGGCTGGTATTGCTGCGCGTCGCCGGATCGGCGGCGAGATGTTCGATCCACTCGGTCCGCTCGACCCAGTCCGACAAAGCCGCCGCATTGGCGTTTGCGCGCGCGAACAGCGCGTCGAGCCCGCCCTGCAGCTCGGCCCATTCCAGCGCCCAGATATAATCTTCGAGCGCCAGCATCGAGGGGGTGTTGATCGTCTCGCCCTTGAAGACGCCCTCGATCAGCGCGCCCCCCTTGGTGAGGCGGAAGATCTTGGGGAGCGGCCAGGCGGGGACGTGGCTCTCAAGCCGTTCGGCGGCGCGCGGGCCCAGGATCAGCATGCCGTGGCCGCCCTCGCCGCCCAGCACCTTCTGCCAGGAGAAGGTGGCGACGTCGATCTTGTCCCAGGGCAGATCCTGCGCGAACGCGGCCGAGGTCGCGTCGCAGATGGTGAGGCCCTCCCGGTCGGCCGCGATCCAGTCGCCGTCCGGCACGCGCACGCCCGAGGTTGTGCCGTTCCAGGTGAAGACCATATCGCTCGCCATGTCGACCGAGCCGAGATCGGGCAGCCGGCCATAATCGGCGCGCGCGATGGTGGCGTCGAGCTTCAGCTGCCGGACGACGTCGGTCACCCAGCCCTCGCCGAAGCTCTCCCAGGCGAGCAAAGTCACCGGCCTCGGCCCCAGCAGGCCCCACAAAGCCATCTCGACCGCGCCGGTGTCGGAGGCGGGGACGATGGCGATGCGGTGGCTGGCGGGCACGCGCAGGACATGGCGGGTCAATTCGACCGCATGGCAGAGCCGCGCCTTGCCGAGCTTCGAGCGGTGCGAGCGCCCGAGCGATCCGATCGCCAGCTTTTCGGGAGCCCAGCCCGGCGGCTTCGCGCAGGGGCCGGAAGAGAAAAAGGGACGCGCGGGGCGCGCGACCGGCTTGGGGTTCGTCACTGTACAACTCTCCTCGCAGAGAGCACGCGCCGCGTTGGGACGGCGTGGCCCGTCGATGGGACTAAAGCCATGGCCGCTTCTGTCAAGGCGGAGCGGCCGGGACGGGCAAGGCCTTGCCCATTGTCTGCCCGGCGGGGCGAACTTGCCGGCTACCTCCACAGTCGCCTGCCGAGCGACAGAGTACAACTACCATCTCCATAATTATGTCATTCCTATACAAAGGTAAGTATCTGGGCTTTGTAGGTTTCATGGCTATCCGATCTGAGATTCGGAAGAGAGATTTTCAGCAGTTTTCAATTCGTCATCGACCCGAATATCGTGTCTCATTCGCGTCAAATGGAGCCGTTCTAATGACTTTGATACTGATCGCTGACGACGACGAACTGGTCGTTGACATGGTGCGTGAAGCACTTTCCGCGCGCGGCCATGTCGTCGGCGCCGTCGACGACGGGAAGCCGGTGGCGGCCATTGTCGAGTTCAAGCGGCCGGAATTGGTCATCCTCGATTGCAACATGCCGGAGCTTTCCGGAATCGAGGCCCTGCGCCAGATTCGTGTCTTGCGTCACGCTTATGCAACGCCAGTGCTGATGCTGACCGCCTGCCGAGGTGAATTCGACGAAGATATCGCGATGCGCGCCGGGGCCAACGACTATCTGCGCAAGCCTTTCGACCCGGATCAGCTGGTGTCGCGGGTGGAAAGGCTCCTGATGCGCGCCGCGCGGCGGAATCAGCAGGCGCCGCCGCCTCCAATGTATCGCCCCCCTCCCCGGGCGGAACGTGCCTGGGGGCAGCGATGATTGGCAAGGGCATGGCTTGGACGGGCGGTTCAAGGGACGTGATCCCGTCCAAGGTCGGGAGCGGCGGCATCGACAAATTGACTGTTGCGTGCCTGACGGCGGCCGGAATCGCCGCCGCGGTGGGATCGATGGTTCTGATCGGCTGGGGTTTCGAACTGATTTGGCTGACCAGGCCCGCGCTGCACGCGACCGCGACCGATCCGCTGACGGCATGTTCCTTCATCCTTGCTGCGTTCGCGCTGGCGCTCGGTCCGCGTCGGCGGCTGGCTCCGGTCCGGCTCCTCGCCGGTGTTGTCGTGGCGGTTGCGACCATCCGGCTGGCCGCGATCCTGACCGGGCTGCCGTTCGGTATCGATCGCCTGCTGTTCGCGGATCAGCTCATTCTCTCCAGAGGTGACGCGGCAAACGACATGACCTTGGGCTCGGCCATCGCGCTGATGCTCATTGGCTGCGCTCTGCTCCTGAGCGGGTCGCGCAGCCGGCGCGCCGCCATCGTCGCCCAGATCCTGTGCGGCGCCGCGATGGTGATCGCCATGCTCGTGATCGTGGGATACGGGCTCTCTCGTTTCTCGCTCCTGGGCGTCGTCAGCATTCCGATGTCGCTTTATTCTGCCGCGGGTTTCATGGCCCTGGCGGCCGGAACCGCCTGCATCAATGCCGAGATCGGCGTCGTGCCTGTCCTGCTGAACCGTGGGGCGGCCGGCATGCTGGCGCGTTCCGCCATGCCCTTTGCGCTTCTCGCCTGCATTCTCATCGGAACCGAGGAAGGCGCCACGCCGCAGGTAATCATCAACATGCTGGTCACCTTTGCCCTGCTGACCGGCTGCGTCGTGGCCTTGTTCCGCGTTGATCGCTTGCGGCGGTCGCGAGAGATGGCGACGGAGCTCAGCGAAGGCTATTATCGTCACGCCGAGCAGATCGGGCATATCGGCCATTGGCTCGTCGAATATAGGACCGGGGCGGTGACCTGGTCGGACGAATATTACAAGATCTGCGGCCTGCCGAGAGACACGGAGCCCAGTCTCGAAACCGCGCTCGCGCTCAATCACCCCGACGACGCGATGGCGGCGCGTGAAATCGCACAGGCTGTCAAGGACGGCCGCGGATGGGAGATCGGTCTGCGGATTCGCCGGCCCGACGGCGAGGTTCGCTACATCAAGTCGCACGGCGTCTGCGAGCATGGCGCCAATGGCGACGTCATCGCGATTTTCGGCGTGTTCGCCGACGTGACCGCGCTCGAGTTCGCGCAGCGCGAGGCGGAAGCCGCCACCGCGTCCAAGGCCGCCTTCCTCGCCAATATGAGTCACGAGATCCGCACGCCGATGAACGGCGTGATGGGGTTCGTCGAATTGCTGATGGACAGCAAGCTCGACGCCAAGCAGCGCCGACATCTCCTGCTGGTCCAGGAATCCGCGCAGGCGCTGCTGAAGCTGCTCAACGACATATTGGACCTGTCGAAAATTGACGCCGGCCAGCTCGATCTCAGCGCCGAGCCGTCCAACGTCCGTCACGATATCACGCAGTGCGTCCGGCTGATGACTCCGGCCGCGGAGCAGAAGGGGCTGACGCTGAAGGTCGCCTTCGCGGACGCTTTCCCGGACAATGTGCTTATCGACAGCCTGCGCTTCCGTCAGGTCCTGTTCAACCTGCTTGGCAACGCGGTCAAATTCACGCACCAGGGCTCGGTCTCGGTGACGCTCGCCGAGGCGCTCGGGCCGAATCGGAAGCGGATCATTGTCGTCAAGGTCGCCGACACCGGTGTCGGCATCGCGGACGCACGCAAGGCCGCGATCTTCGACGCCTTCGTCCAGGCCGACGCCTCGGTCTCACGCCGCTTCGGCGGCTCCGGTCTAGGTCTCAGCATCAGCCGCAGCCTGGCAGGCCTGATGGGCGGAACGATCGCGCTCGAAAGCAAGGAGGATGAAGGGACGGTGGTGACGCTCATGCTGCCGCTGGACGAGGTCTTCGCGCCAGCGCTGACCGCCGCTGGCTCTCCCGAAGCGAACCCCACGAATATTGCCGAGGGCGAAATGGAGATTCGGCGGCAGGCATCCATCCTCCTGGTGGAGGATATCGACATCAACCAGGAGCTGATCACCGAGATGCTGAACCGCCTCGGCCACAGGGTCGATCTCGCCAGGAACGGAGCAGAAGCGCTCGCGCTGGCGTGCCGGCTCGAAGCGGAGCCGGACGCCTGGGATCTCATCCTGATGGACGTGCAAATGCCGATCATGGACGGCCTCACGGCCACTCGGGCGATCCGGGCGCTTGGCGGCAGGGCGGCGACGATCCCGATCGTCGCGCTCACCGCCAACGCTTTTGCCGCGGAAATGCAGGAATGCCGCGACGCCGGAATGGACGATCATATCGCCAAGCCGAGCGGGTTCGCCCAGTTGAAGCAGGCCGTTGAGCTTTGGGGCGACGTCGCCCAGTCCCCGGCCCCGCCGACGGGCTTCGGTGCCCTGGAAACGGTGTCTATCGCCGACCGCTTCGAAACCAGGCTGCGGAAGTCGACCGAGCGGCTGATCGAACTGGCAGCCGCCTTCTCCGGGGCGGAGGGCGAGGCGGCAGTGCAGCTGATGCGGGAAGCCGCAGGCATAGCGCATGTGCTTGCGGGGACTGCCGGCATGTTCGGACGGGCTCCCCTCGGCAAGGTTGCGCAGCAGGTCGAGGCCGAGATCAAGGCGATTTCGAAGGACGATCGACCGCTCGCGAACGATCGGGCAAAGCGGACTGTCGACAGCCTGATCGCGGCGCTGGGTGGAAGGCCGCCGAAGTCGGACGCGCCCTTGCGCTTGCGCGCCGCATGACTCGGCTCGTCCATATTGTCGACGATGACGAGCTGGTCCGCGCCAGGATCAGCTATCTGCTCTCCAATCACGGCTATTCGACCGAAATCTACACCGGCGGCGGCGAGTTATTCGGTGATGGCAATTTGAGGCGAGGATGCATCCTCCTCGACCTGAGCATGCCGCAAATGAGTGGCTATGAAGTCCTGGAAGAGCTTGCCCGGCGCGCCTGCGCCCTGCCGGTCGTGGTATTCAGCGCCCATGGAGATCTCGCTGCCGTGGTGCGCGCCATGAAGCTTGGCGCCACTGACTTCATCGAAAAGCCCGCCAATAAAGGGGATTTGTTCCAAGCGGTCGACCGGGCTTTGGAGTCGTTTGGAAAGGGCCGAGCTGCGCGCGACGTGAAGATCGGGGCCGCCGCGCGGCTCGATCGCTTGCCGAGGCGCCAGCGGCAGGTCCTGCAAGCGCTGCTCGACGGGCTTTCCAATAAGGGGATCGCGCGCAGGCTCGGCATCAGTCCGCGCACGGTCGAGATGCATCGCTCAAAGCTGAAGCGGGACCTGGGGGTTGCCAGCCTGTCCGCGGTTGTGCAGTTCGCGATCGATGCGGGGATGAGCCCCGTTTCGCAAGGCAGGGCGCTCGACGCACCAACGCAACGGTCCGACTCGCCCGCCAGCGTCGGCGCTTGACCCGATCGGCCATCATCCGCACCGTCCGGCCATGCGGTGGGGATTGGCCATGGCGGCGTTGCTCGGGCTGACCGCCTGCATCCCGCGCGCCGACCCGAGGCGCGCGCCGCCGCGCCCGGCGCTGCCCCCCGCCGCCGACCGCGGCAGCCCCGACACCCTGCAATGCCATATCGACCTCGCCCGCGAGCGTATCCGCTTCCGCGCCTTGCCGGACCAGCGCTTCGCCGGCGGCTGCTCGGCGCTGGGCGCGGTCCAGCTCGTCGACATGGGCGTGCCCGCGACCGGCCTGCGCGCGATGACCTGCCCGGTCGCGCGCCAGTTCGCCCGCTGGGCGCGCGAGTCGGTCCAGCCCGCCGCCGACCAGTGGCTGGGGTCGCGGATCGTGAGGATCGAGACCTTCGGCACCTATGCCTGCCGCACCCGCAACAGCCGGCGCGGCGCGGTCCTATCCGAACATGCCTTCGCCAATGCGGTCGACGTCTCCGGCTTCGTCCTTGGCGACGGCCGGCGGATCACCGTCGAGCATGGCTGGCGCGGCGAGGACGAACGCGTCCGCCGCTTCCTGCGCGCCGTTCACCAGGGCGGTTGCCGGCGCTTCGCCATCGGCCTCTCGCCCGATGCCGACGCCGATCATTACAACCACATGCATTTCGACATGGGGCGCGGGCCTTATTGTCGGTGAGCCCCGCGTACCGCCCAATCCGTCATGCCAGCGAAGGCTGGCATCCAAGCCGAGTCTGAGTCACCCTTCGGCGCATGAAGGGCGGCTGGATCTACATCATGACCAATGCGCCGTTCGGCACGCTCTACATCGGGGTTACGGCGGACCTTGCCCGGCGCGTCTGGCAACACCGCAACGGCGAGGGCTCAGCCTTCTGCAAGCGCTATGGTCTCACCCGGCTTGTCTATTGCGAGCAATATGAACGGATCGACGAGGCTATCGCCCGAGAAAAAGCGATGAAGGCGTGGCAGCGCCAGTGGAAGACGCGACTGATTGAGCAAGCCAATCCCGCATGGGAAGACCTCTGGGACCACATCAATGGTTGATTGCCATGCCAGCGAAGGCTGGCATCCAAGCTGACTCGTCACTTCGGTGCCGCGGCCAAATCCGCTTGGACCCCAGCTTTCGCTGGGGTGACGGGAGGAGGTTTGGCCGATAAACCCCCCAGCATGACCGATCCCGTTCCCCCGAAGCGCGTCTTCGAGCCGGCCCGCGCCGAAGCCGCGACCGCCGCGCAGACCGCGCTCAGCCCGCAGACCATGGACAATGCCTATCGGCTGGCCTTCCAGGACATGGACTTCCTGCTGCGCGAGGATCTGCGCCCGGTCCGCTTTCAGCTCGAATTGCTGAAGCCCGAGCTGCTGCTCGACGAGGCCAGGATCGCCTCGACCTTCGTGTTCTACGGCTCGGCTCGGATTCCCGAGCCCGACAAGGCCGACGCGCTGATCGCCGCCGCGGGCACCGACAGCCAGCGCCGCACCGCCGAGCGGCTCAAGGCGACCAGCAAATATTACGACGTGTCGCGCCAGCTCGCCCGGCTCGCCAGCCGCACCGAGCCCGGCGCGGACGGGCAGCGCCATTTCGTGGTCTGCTCGGGGGGCGGCCCCTCGATCATGGAAGCGGCCAATCGCGGCGCGCAGGACGAGGGCAGGGAATCGATCGGCCTCAATATCGTGCTGCCGCACGAGCAGATGCCCAATCCCTATGTGACGCCCGCGCTCTCCTTCCAGTTCCACTATTTCGCCCTGCGCAAGATGCACTTCCTGCTGCGCGCCCGCGCCGTGGCGGTGTTCCCGGGCGGCTTCGGCACGTTCGACGAATCGTTCGAATTGCTGACCCTGATCCAGACCGGCAAGGTCAAGCCGATCCCGATCGTCTTCTTCGGCCGGGAATTCTGGGAGCGGGTGGTGGATTTCGAGGCGCTCGCCGAGGAAGGCGTGATCTCGCACGACGACCTCAAGCTGTTCACCTATTGCGAGACCGCCGAGGAAGCCTGGGACTATGTCTGCGGCCATTATGCCGGGACGGGGGACGACCCGGATTGCGTCGCCTGAGCCGGCCATGGGGCTGTTCGGTCCGCGCCTGCCGATCGACCGCGACGAGCTCGAATTCCAGCTGGCGACGTTCAAATGGCTGATCGCCCAGTTCGGCCCGGTCGGCGAGCGGCCGCTGGTCCTGCCGACGCCCGACTTTTTTCCCTTGTCGCGCGGCGGGGGCGAGGCCGCGGCGCGCGAGGTGTTCGACCATGTCCGCGCCCATGCGGGCATGGCCGACTGGCCCTGCGAGCTGCGCGCCGGCCGCCGCGACCGGCCGATCGACGCCGGCAATGCCCATCTCCTCAAGCATGAGGGCGCCGCGCCGCCCTGCGGCACCTTCCAAGTCGGGGAGGGCTTGAGCGGGCGCTACGGCATCATCACCTACAATCCCGGCATGGCGCGCGATCCGGCCGCTCTGGCCGCGACCTTCGCCCACGAACTCGGCCATTATCTGATGGCGACCGCCGCCGCGCCGCCGCCGGGCGGCTGGGACCTCAACGAGCTCCACACCGATCTCGCCGCCGTCTATCTCGGCTTCGGCATCTTCATGGCCAATGGCGCCAAGGAGTTCAGCCATTTCTCGACCGAGAGCGGAGCGGGCTGGCAATCCTCGCTGCGCGGCTATCTGAGCGAGAATGCGCTGGTCGTCGCGACCGCGATCTTCCAGCGCCTCGCCGGCCGCGCGCCCGCCGAGGCCGCATTCTACCTCAAGCCCTATCTGCGCTCCGTGCTCGGGAAAGCCGACCGCGCGCTCATCAAGCTGGCGCCGGACGTGGCGGCGGCGGTCGCGGCGGTGGACCTGGGGGAGTTCGCCTAGCCCCCCTTCGAGCCTCAGTGCCCGGCGGGTGCCGGCGCGGCCGCGGGGGCGGCGGTATTGGCGGCGGGCGCGGCGGTGTTGCCGGCGCTTGCATTGGCTTCGCTCGCATTGGCGCCGGCTTCGTTGCCCGCGGCCTCGTTGCCGGCCGCCGGCTCGGCCGCGGGCGGCGGCGGCACGGTCAGCGTGCCGCCAACCCTGGAGTTGAGATAGAGCAGGACGTCGGCGCGCTGCTGCGGGCTGACCATTCCGCCGAAGGTCATCCGCGTGCCCGGCGCGAAATCGGCCGGCGACAGCAGCCACTGGCTCATCGTGTCCCAGTCCCAGCGCCCGCCCTTGTTCCTGAGCGGGTCGGAATAAGCATAGTCGGCGCGGTGGGCGACACTGCTGCCCATAACGCCCCACAGGTTCGGGCCGATGCCGTTGGCGCCGCCCTGGTTGACGGTGTGGCAGCCGGCGCAGGTGCTGAACGCGCGCTCGCCGCGCGCGGCATCCGCGGTCTGCAGGTAGAAGGCGATCGGCCGCTCGGCCTCGCCGCCTTCGCCTTCCTCCTCGACGCCGTTGATCGGGAAGCCCATCTTCTCCGGCCGCTCGCTGCCGAAGATTTCGTGGACGACGAGGTTCGCGCCGAGGAAGACGATGCCCGCGCCCAGCACCCAACCCGCAATCGTGTTGAACCGCCCGTCCATGCCGCCCTGGCCCTCTTATGGGAGCGTCGCGCTCCAGATTGGCGCCTCCTTTATGCGGGCGGCGCGCCCGGGGCAAGCGGTGCGTGCGCCTGGGCCGGCCCGCGCCCGCGCGCGGCGTTTCGGCCGGATTTGGGAGCCGCGAAGTTATGCACGTTATCCTCATTATCCACAGGCTGAATCCGCTTGGAAGATGTCTTTTTTCGTGACAGCTTTCGGATGTGGCCGAGACAATCTTCCGGCAACGGAGGGTCGCCTTCCCAGCCACAGCCCAGGCCGAGATCGGCCGTCAGCCTTCGGGCCGGCGCGCGGATCGAAGCGGAAGGCAGGGCGGCTGACGAAGCCGCCGCCAGGCGGTAGCTGCGGGCTTGCCCTTAGCGAATGCGAAAGCGGCATGCTTCGTAAAGCGCCCATCGGAACCAAAGGTCCTCGGACCGGCGGAACCGGACAGGCGGGACACCGGGCCTTCGGGTCCAGGACCAGCCCGGCAGAAGGCGGGACTTCGGTCCGCGCGCTGCCACCGGTCCCTGGAGAAGCTTCGGCTTCGAGCGGGGTCGGGCAGGACCGGGCTTCGGCTCGGGAGCTGCGAACCGGCAATGACCCAGGGCTTCGGCTCATGGACTTGCCAGGCGGAACCGGGGCTTCGGTCCTGGATCCCGCCGGACGCGGAACCGAAGGCTTCGGCCGGACGTGCCCGCCAAGGCGGGAAGAGAAGCTTCGGCTTCGACTTCGCCAAAGGCGAACCGCCAGGGCTTCGGCCCTGACGGGGAGCCCGCGGGGAAACTGGAAGAGGCTTCGGCCTCGGATGGACCCCGGAGGAAGCGGGACCCTGGCTTGGCCTTTCGGGGCTTCGGCCCTGGGCTATGGCTCTGGTCTCCGCCCCTCGAAACCGCCCGGCGCGGGAGGCCTTGCTTCGGCAAGGCGGAACGTGACGGGACAGTGGGGGCCGGCAGCGATGTCGGCCCCCATTATTTTGCGCGATCGCGGTGGTTGCGGGCATGGGCCTGCGATTGGATAGCGGCACAACGACAAAGATCTAGAATGTCCCCAACGGGTCGATTGCGGACGTCGCAGTGATGCCTGAGGGCGCAGTAGGCGGCGTTGTCTCGCCGCCAACCATCCTGTTAAGGTCGGCTTGGGAGGGGCGGCATTGTTTCTGCTTTCGCTCACGGCTGCAAGCCTCGCCGCCACGGCGGAGCCCGACTGGCGGCCTTACGCGGTCGGCGGCTTCGGCTTCGGCGATTCGGCCATCTCCTACGAAGCCGGGCGGCTCGACCGGCGCGCCAGCGTCGTGCGCGTGTGGACGAGGCATAGTTTCCATTACAGCGGTCGCAACCCGTCCAATCACGAGACGCGCTACGAGATCGACTGTGCCCGGCGCGCGTCGCGCGTGCTTGCGACGATTGACTACGCAAACTTCAACTACCGCGAACAGCCCCCGCTGCAGCGGCGGCGCGAACGCTTCGGGCCGATCGCGCCGGGCAGCGATATCGCGGCACTCGCCGAGCGGGTCTGCGACGGCACCGCGCCGGCGGCGGTGCCGGCGTGGGTCGAGCTGCCGGACCCGGTGCCGGGTGCGGTAGCGGGGCGCTTCGCCTACGACCCCACCCTGCGGCGGCGCGGCGGCAGAGTGCGCGTCTGGATCCGCTACCGGACAATCGACGAACGCATACAGCGTCAGACCGAACCCGGCAGCAGCACAGCCGAGGTCCGGACGGACGCGCTGATCGAGCTGGACTGCGCGCGGCGGACGCAACGGACTCTGGACCGGCTGAGCATCGGCCCGATTCACCAGCCGCGCCACGAGCCCGGCTCTCATGCCCCGCCCGCGCCGATCGCGGCTGGAAGCCGGGAAGCCGCGCTCGCCGCGCGCCTCTGCCGCGACCGGTAATTGCGCCGAATTGTCTGCAATGGGTGGAAAGGGGATATTGGGTCGATCGTCAGAGGCGATGCCACCGGGGCCAGATGGAACCCGAGCTTCGGCCCTTTGTTACCATATTGCCCGACCGGTCGCCGCTTATGAGGTGGGGCGCCGGGGCCAGGATCCCCTCCAATGGCCTCGCCCCTCCTGGCCGTCGCAGGATTACCGGCTTGATTGCGCGTAAGTGCGTTTTTTGTGGTAGGTTTGTTTCATCGTCTTGCGCCAATGCCGATGTTCAACCGGTTGGCCATCTTCAGATTTCTGCCGGGTATGGCTTTCGCTCCGCGAGCCTCCGGTTCCCGAAGGCTTCGGCCGTGGAATTCCTTACGCCAATCCCTCCCGAAGCCGCCAGCAGCCTTGCGATGGCGCTCGTCGTCACCTCCCAGGCCCCGCTGCTCCTGCTGGACGAAGATCTGGCCGTCATAGCCGCGAGCAACTCGTTCTGCCGCGTCTTTGAGCTCGCTCCTGCGGCCACGACCGGGATCAAGCTTGCGGAGCTCGGCGCGGGTGAGTGGAACGTGCCGCAGCTCGGCTCGCTCCTCAAGGCCACCGCCGCCGGGGACGCGGCGATCGACGCCTATGAGATGGACTTGGTTCGCGACGGCAGGAAGCCCTGCCGGCTGGTCCTGAGCGCCCACAAGCTCGACTATTTCGATGCGGACACGATCCGCATCGTGCTGGCGGTGACGGACGTGACCGCGGCGCGCCTGGCCGAGAAGATCAAGGACGACCTCATCCGGGAGAAAGAGGTCCTGTTGCAGGAGCTCCAGCACAGGGTCGCCAACAGCCTCCAGACTATCGCCGCCGTGCTCATGCGCAGCGCCCGCTCGGTCCATTCGGAAGAGACCCGGACGCATCTTCACGATGCGCATCACCGGGTCATGTCGGTCGCGACGATGCAGAAGCAGCTGGCCACCTCGCGCCTCGGCGACGTTGACCTGCGCTCCTATTTCACCGACCTGTGCGGCAGTATCAGCGCATCGATGATCGCCGATCACGACCGGCTGTCGCTGACCGCCACGGTCGACGATACCAAGGTCGATGCCACCGTTTCGATGAGCCTTGGACTGATCGTCACGGAACTGGTGATCAATTCCCTGAAGCATGCCTTTCCCGGCCGGGATCAGACCGGCGAGATCATCGTCGACTATCTCTCCGAAGGGACGGGATGGACGCTGACCGTCGGCGACAACGGAGTCGGGATTCCCGAAGACCATGCGAGCGCGAGGCCCGGCCTTGGAACCGGCATAGTAGACGCATTATCCAGGCAGCTGGACGCCAGGGTCAGCGTCACGGATGCCGGCCCCGGAACCATGGTCTCGATCGTGCACGTCTGATCGAGCCCGCCATATGGCACCATTGCGGGTGCTGCGTCGTTGAGACATTCCAGTCAGAAAGTGAATGCATATGGCTTCCGGTTCGGCGGCACCAATCCTGCTCTATGTTGAGGATGAACCCATCACGCAGGATCTTGTCGAGGCAGCCTTGCGCGAAGCGGGGTTCGACGTGCTTATCGCGAGCGATGGCCATGAGGCGCTTGCCCAGCTCGGGGCGAAATCCGGAGTCCTCCGCGGCCTGATCACCGACATAAACCTTGGCGACTGTCCCGACGGGTGGGAAGTCGCGAAGAATGCCCGCCAGTCGATCAGCGGGCTCGCCGTGGTCTATGTAAGCGGAGCATGCGAGCACGAGTGGACCGCAAAGGGCGTGCCCAACAGCCTGATGATCGCCAAGCCGTTCGCGCCGGCGCAGGTCGTGGTCGCCATCTCCTCGCTTCTCGTTGCCTCGGATTCAACGCCCGGCCAATCATGATCGCGCCCGCTCGGGCAAGAGGTCCGCATTGGGCCGCTGCCCAGCGAGGGAAGGCAGAAGCCCCGCCGGCGCGCCTCATTCCCGGATGAAGCCGTCCGACAGGGCCGGATCGATCGGCGAGCAGGCGACCAGCTGCATGGTCGAGACCGTCCGGCTGGGCGGGCTGATGCGCCGTCCGCGCTGGCGCACTTCCATGGTGGTGATCGGGACGCCGCGCCGGAGGGCGACGACATAGGTGCGCCCGTCGAGCGGCTCCGGAGGACATTTCGTGCTTGTCCCGGCAAATCTGATCCGCGCACTCGGTTCGCCAGCCGTCTCGAAGGTGAACACCCGCCAGGCCTCCGCCACATGGGTCATTTCCCTGCCCATCGGGTGGAGCACGCCGATCTCCTCGCTCGCAACGAAGCGCCCGGCGAGGATGATATCGGCCGCGACCCCATGGGAGACCGCGACCCTCTCGGCTTCCGGGATCGACGCGCAGCCGGGCAGCAGGATGGCCGCGATCGCCAGCCAGTCCGGCCTCACCGGCGCGCTCCTTGCGGCCAGCTCTCCGTTCCGAAGATTCGTGCGGCGGCTTCGGCGCGCGATGTCATCACGAACGCCTGGCCGTCCTCGTTGATCGCCGTGTAGGGCCGACCCTCGGACGTATAGGCGAGCTGCACGAAACGTCCGTTCTCGGCCGGACGATAGAGGAGGCAATAGGTCCTGGGATCGTCGCGCGTGGCGCGCGCTATCGCAAAGGCGAGGATCGCGGTCTCCTCGGACCAGCGTCGCCATGGGTCGCGCGAGATCAGCTCCATTCCCTGCATCGGCCGACATTCGGCATTGCCGATCCTGGTCACGCGTCCAAAGCTATGGAGGACGATGCCGGACGGCAGGCGATGGTAAGCGTGGTAGTCGATCGCGCCATCATAGCCGCGCACGGCATATCGGTGCTGCCCTTGCGGCACCGCGAGGGGCCGGTCGCCGGGCACCGTCACGCCGTGGCCGCCCTTTTCCCACTCTCCCAGAACGTGTTGCCCGGCGTTGCCGCGCCCGGCGGCGATCGCCGAAGCGGCGGAGAGGCCGGACGTCGCCCAGCCGGGCTCAGGCGGTCTCAATCGTCCGATTTCCTCTTCGGTTAATGCTTCGACTTCCGTCAGCCGGGGCATGGCGGCTTCATATTCCGCCATCCGCGCGTCGATCGGCAGCGGCTCGCTCGGCGCGGTCGCCTGGAGGATCGCGAAGACGGCAGCAGCTAACATCCTGGCCTTTGCACCCGGGTTCGAGGAGTGGCTGCGCAGACTAGCTCCGGCGCTGATGTCCGCAAGGGCCCGTTTCCCGCCCCGCTCCACCGCGCCCGGTCGCGCAAGCAAGAAAGTCCGGAGCGCCCGACCGAACGCTCCGGGCTTCACCCAATCTAATCTGCCTCAGCCATCGCGCCCGCGGTCGCCCGCTCGAGCAGCACGGCAACCGCCTCCGGCTTCGAGACATAGACGGCATGGCTGCCGCCGGTTTCGCTCACCTCGGCGCCGGCCCGCTCGGCCATGAAGCGCTGCGCCGGCGGCGGGATCATGCGATCGTCAGCGGCGACCAAGTACCAGCTCGGTTTCGTCTTCCAGGCCGGCTCGGTGACCGCGCCGGCGAGCGCATCGAGGCCCCAGGGAACCTGCGAATCCGCCATGAAGGCGGCCTGCGCGGGCGCCACGTCGGCCGCGAAGGAGGCGGCGAACTTGTCGCGATCGAGGAACAGGAAGCCGTCCTGCGGGGGAAGGATCGGCGGCACCGGCGCGCCGGGGGGCGGGTTGGCGATCAGCGACGAGACCGATTCGCCCGCGTCCGGCGCGAAGGCGGCGATGTAGGCAAGCGCCTTGACCTTCGGGTCATTGCCGGCCTCGGTGATGACGACGCCGCCATAAGAATGGCCGACGAGAAGAACCGGGCCGTCCTGCGCGGCGATCGCGCGCCTGGTGACGGCAACGTCGTCGGCGAGCGACGTCGTCGGGTTCTGAACGATGGTGACGGTGTATCCCTTGCCGGTCAGGATGCGGTGGACGCCCTCCCAGCCGGAGCCGTCGACGAAGCCGCCATGGACGAGGACGATGTTCTTGATGTGAGTGTCGGCCATTTTTTCCTCCTTGTGCTAGCACGATAACGCTTATCGCGATAAGGAGTCTCTACGTGCTCGGAAAACCCTTGTCCATATATTTCTTATCGCGATATACATTTATGTGGTAAGGATACCCGTACCGCCAAAGGAACAAGCCCCCGTGCCCGATACCCTCCCGCTCGAAGGCCAGCTCTGCTTCTCGCTTTACGCCACGACGATCGCGATCAACCGCGCCTACAAGCCGCTGCTCGATTCGCTCGGGATCACCTATCCGCAATATCTCGTACTCAACACCTTGTGGGAAGAGGACGCCCGGACGATCACCGCAATCGCGGATCGGCTCGCCCTGGAGCCGAGCATGATCACGCCGCTCGTGAAGCGCCTCGAAGCCGCGGGCTTCGTCGGCCGGCTGCGCAACCCCGCCGACGAGCGCCAGGTCCAGGTGCGGCTTACCGCAAAGGGCAAGGCGATGCGCGGCAGGTCCCAATGCCTGGCCGCCGTCCTGCTGGAGCGTTCGGGCATGACCGCCGACCAGCTGGTTGCGTTGAACCGCAAGATCCAGTCGCTCCGCGACGCCCTGGTCAGTTCGGGATAGGTTGGGCCCCGATCCCCGCCCCGCCCCGCCCCGCTCCACCGCGCCCGCGCCCCGATTCGGCGGCAGCCGCTTGACTCTCCGCACCCGCCGCCACAATCCGCTTTTCTTGGCGCGGGGAGGCGCCGCTTTCATGTTCTCACGCGACAAGACCGCCGCCGTCACTTTGCCCAAGGCGAGCCGCGCCGGCCCGCCCGGCCTTTCCTTCATCGGGCCCGAAGTGCTGATCAGCGGCGATCTCGCCACCGACGGGCAGCTCCATGTCGACGGCCGCATCGACGGCAACGTCCGCTGCGCCCAGCTCGTCCAGGGCCAGGCCGGGGTGATCGCAGGCAACATCCATGCCGACGAGGCGCGGATCGCCGGCACCGTCGAGGGCATTGTCTCGGTGCGCACCCTCTTCGTCGAGGCGAGCGCGCGGATCATGGGCGACATCGCCTATGAGACGATCTCGATCGACGCGGGCGCCCAGCTCGAGGGCCGGCTCGCCCGGCGCTCCGCGCTCGGCCTCGACGACCAGGCCGAGACGCCTTTGATCGCCACCCCGGTCTCCTTCTCGCCCGCCAAAGGCGCGAAGACCAGCGGCGGCGGTGAGGCCAGCGGCCTGTTCGCCAAGACCAAATGACCCGCCACGTTGCCGAGATCGCCTGGAGCTGCGCCGGCGGCTTCGCCGACAACAGCTATAGCCGCCGCCACGAGATACGCTTCGACGGCGGCGCGACCCTGCTCGGCTCCTCCTCGCCCTTCGTGGTGCCCGAGCCGATGTCGGATCCCGCCGGCGTCGATCCGGAAGAGGCGCTGGCCGCGTCCGCCGCGGCCTGCCACATGCTGTGGTTCCTCAGCCTCGCCCAGGCCGAGGGCCTCGAGGTCGCTTCTTATACCGACAAGGCCGAAGCCGAGCTCGGCCGCGTCGGGCCGGGCAGGCTGGCGATCACCCGCATCACGCTTCGCCCCCGCATCGCCTTCGCCGGCGCCGCGCCCGACGCCGCCGCGCTCGACAGGCTGCACCACGAAGCGCACGACCGCTGCTTCATCGCCAACAGCCTCAAATGCGAGATCGTGATCGAGGCCTGAAACGAAAAGCGGAGGAGACGCGCCGATGCGCAAGGTGACCTGGGGCGCCGCGGTCAGCCTCGATCTCTATCTCGCCGGGCCCGGCGAGGCGCTGGACTGGCTGCAATGGAGCGACGACGCCGCCGCGATCAGCGGCGCGAGCTGGCAGGGCGTCGATACCCTGCTGATGGGCCGCAAGACCTACGATTTCGCGGCGAAATCGGGCGGCGGCGGCGACGCGGCCGACTCCCCGATCCGCACCTACATCTTCTCGCGCAGCATGGCCGAAGCGCCGGCGGGCGCGGAGCTGGTCAAAAGCGACCCCGCAGCCTTCGTCCGCGCGCTCAAGCGCCAGGAGGGCGGCGACATCATGGTGATGGGCGGCGGCGAGCTCGCCGGCGCGCTGATCGAGGGCGGCGTGGTCGACGAGATCGGGCTCAACCTCCATCCCTTGCTGCTCGGCGGCGGCATTCCCTTCTTCCGCCCGATGGCGCGCCGCGCCGCGCTCGCCCTCGTCGAGGCCCGCCCGATCGCCGGGGACTGCGTCTTCCTGCGCTACCGCATCGACTAGCCCCAAAGAGTCATCCCGGCGAAGGCCGGGACCCATGAACCGAAGCGACTGGGGAGAGGTTCGCAGGTCAGCACGTTCCTTCCTGCCGGCGGTGTTCATGGGTCCCGGCCTTCGGGGCCCCCGCAAAGTAGTACTTTGCGGGGCGCCCCTTCGCCGGGATGACTCCTTTCCCGCCCATTCTCCCGGCCTTGCCAAAGTCGGCGGGCCGGATAGTCTTGGCGGCGGGGCGAAATGGGGGTGGAAGATGGCATCAGGCAAGACCGACCATGCGCTGGAGCGGCTGGTCTTCTTCTCCGACGCGGTGTTCGCGATCGCGATCACGCTGCTGGTCATCGAAATCCACCCGCCCGGGCTCGCACGCGGCGCCGGCACGAGCGAGCATCTCGCGGCGCTCGCTCGCCTCATTCCCAATTTCGTCGGTTTCGCGATCAGCTTCGTCGTGATCGGCTTCTTCTGGTCCGGCCATCACCGCGCCTTCACCATGGCGGGCCGCTACCACGGCGGCGTCGTCATCTGGAATCTGGCGCTGCTCGGGGCGATCGCCTTCGTGCCGTTCGTCACCGCCTTCATGAGCGCCAACTACAACATGCACGTCCCGGCCCTCTTCTATTGGGGCTGGATCGTGCTCACCGCCTTGCTCAACCTCAGGGTCAATTCGATCGCGACCGGCCCGGCGATGCTCGCCGAGGGCGTCAGCGGCGAGGCGGCGCGCGCCGTGCCCCGGCGCAGCCGCGCCGTCCTGTTCGGCGCCGTCACCGCCTTGCTCGTCGCCCTCTTCGCCCCGTTCGCCGCGCCGGCGGGGATGGCGACCGTCCCTTTATGGATCTGGCTGCAGGGACGAGCGCGCCGCGCTTAGGAGAAGAGCCGCGCTCGCCCGGCCAGCCTGCGACCTATAGGTCGACAGGACTGACGTCACGAATTCAGTTCGTGACGGGCGCCCTTTCCCGACTGCACCGTCAGATATCGCCGAACCAATAGGTGAAGAACAGCCAGACCGAAGCGGCGAAGGCGGCCAGCGCGGCCGTCATCGCCCAGAGCGGCGCAGTCTTGGCGCCGTCGAACGCCTCCTCGCCGCCGCGCCGCATCCAGGCCCAGTTGACGAGCGCGCGGACGGCGAAGCCGAGCGCCCCGCCGGCAAGCGCCGCGCCGCCCATCAGAGCGAACATCGCCCGGTTCTGCGCGCCGGGCGGACCCTCGTCTCCCATCATCAACATGCCGGCGAAGGGCAGCCAGCACACAAAGAAGAACACGCCAAGCAGGCACCCCCAGCGCCCGCCGGGCGTGCCGCCTGTGCGAAAGCCGGGATCGTCGCGCATTGGCGTGGATTAGGCCTAACGCGGCGGACCCGCAAAGGCACCTTCAGCCGATCGACCAGCCCTGCAGCTTCGGCGCGGAGGCCGCGCTCGGCTTTTCGGGGGCGATCCGGCCCGGCGGGCGCATCGCCGCGCGCGCCGCCGCCTCGGCGCCATGGGTGGAGAGCTTGAGATAGACGCCGTGCGCGCGCCTGAGCCGCACCCGCTCCGCCTCGCTGGTCGCCGCCGCGAGCTGGACGAGCGTCTCGGCGGCCTTCGCCTGATAATCTTCGGGCGTGCTCATCTTCGGATTCCTTTGCCGGGAAGCGCCGGGAGCTGGTCCCGGGCGCGGTCGAGGGAGGCATGGGCGCTTTGGCCTGAGAAAGCAAATGGCAAGCCGAAGCGCCCGCGCCCAGCGGCGGCGCCGCTGGGCAAGAGAGCGCGAAGGCCGGCCAGCCTGCGACCTGAAGGTCGACAGGACTGACGTCACGAATTCAGTTCGTGACGGCGCGGCGACGGGCGCGGACCCGCCGGGCCCGCCCGGTCGTTGTGCCCCCGACAGGGACAATCAAGGGAGAGGAATCGATGAACATCTTGAAGCTCGCGGCCGCCGCCGCGCTTGCCTTCGCGACGATGAGCGTGGCGAGCGCGCCCGTCGGCGCCCAGCCCCGCGACCGCGACCGCGACCGCGGCGAATATAGCGACGACAACCGCCGCAGCGACTATCGCGACGACCGCGGCCGCCGCGGCGAATATCGCGGCGACCGCGGCCGCCACCATGGCTGGCGCAACAATCGCGGCCGCCACCATGGCTGGCGCCACCATCGCGGCCGCCATTACGGCTGGCACAACCGCCGTGTCTGCCGCACCATCTGGCGCTACGGCCATCGCCAGCGCGTCTGCCGCATCGTCCGCTACCGGCGCCGTTAGCGCTCGGCCGGCCAGCCTGCCCCCGGACTTGATCCGGGGGACAGGACTGACGTCAGCCTGAGCGTCCGCGCGTAGCGGCGCCGCCGCTACGCAAGAGCGCGCGAAGGCCGGCCAGCCGGCGGCTCTGCCGACAGGACTGACGTCACGAATTCAGTTCGTGACGGCCCCCACCGTCTCGCCCATCTCCTCCGTAACGGACCAATCCCCGCTTCCGATGTAGGAAATGTTCCGCTTCCGTTCGGCGCATGACCATGCCGATCCCAGTCATCTGCGACCGCTGCCGCGCCAGAGGCGTCGCCGGCGAGGCCGATTTCACGGACTTCGGAGACCTGCTCGATTTCGAGCCCGTCCCGCGCCGCCCGCGCGCCGACGGCTGGACGCCCGAGCTGCAGCGCGCCTTCATCGCCGCGCTCGCCGTCACCGGCTCCCCGCGCCGCGCCGCCCGCGCCGTCGGCAAGGCCCAGTTCGGCGCCGACCAGCTGCGCAAGGCGAAGGGCGCCGAAGGCTTCAACGCCGCCTGGGACAAGGCGATGGCGCTGGCCGCGGAGAAAGGCCGCCACCGCCTCGCCGCCGGCTTCGACGCCGTCCTGCGCGAAGACCGCCGATCCCTCCCCGGAACGGCGATGGTGGAGGGGCCGGCCCGACACCCAGGCGAGGCGGACGAGGACGAGGCGCTCACCCCCGCCGAGCAACAGGCCCGCATCGAGCTGCTCGCCGTCATCGTCCGCACCCATCTGCTCAAGCTCGCGCAGGAGCGCCGCTGCCGGCTCGAGGGGCGGATCGCCGAGGCCGATTTCTACGTCCGCCAGATCACCTGCCTCGAAGTCGCGCTCGATCTGACCAGCGAGGACGGCTGGAAGATGCTGCACGATTGCCGCCGCGGCGATCACGATCTGACCCAGATCGCCGAGACGGACATGTCGAGGCTGCTCGACGAGGCCCGCCGCGAGCATTGGCAGGCCTGCGGCGACCCGCCCCGCCCCGAATATCCGCCCCGGCATCTGCTGGTGGAGCATGACGGCTTCAGCACGGAACCGCTCGAATCCACCCGCGGCGGGATCGAGCTGAGCCACGAGGAGCAGTGGCGGATCTTCGAGGAGCAGCATGCAAGGGATGCCGCCGACCATATTGCCTGGGAAGCCGAGGCGCGGCGAGATTATGAGGAACGGCGTTCGAAGGACGCTTCCGACGCAGGGGACAGTTACTCGTAACTGTCCCCATTCAGGCGCTGTCCCCATTCAAGCGCTCGCGAATCGGCGGGCGTCACGCCGAAGCGCCGCCATGCACGCCTCGCCGCCGTTCAGCGTCGCCACCTCGTGATCGATCGTGAGCTCGATCTTCACGGCCAGCGCCGGAAGATCGGGCGCCGGCACGCGAAACAGGCGCCGTAGCGCCGCATAGAGCGCGTCGAGCCGCTCCCCATATTCCTCCTCGACAGCGTCCTGTTCCTCCGGGCCTGCCCCGGCGGAGGCCGGGGGCGCCCCCGCCGTCCGCCGCTCCACCTCCCGCACCGCCGTTTCGGCGCGCTCGTACCGAGCCAGGGCCCGCCTCCATGTCGCATCGTCATTGCGAGGAGCGGAGCGACGCGGCAATCCAGAGCGAGGCTGGATTGCTTCGCTGCGCTCGCAATGACGGGAGCCACCCAATAAAGGGAGCGCCACCGCCGCGCCTAGCAGCGCGCGGCGCGAGGGGTTATGCTCGGCCACGGACATGATGTTTGCCGGTACCAGATAAAAAGGAGCAAGGCAATAGCCGGTACCGAAAAAAGAAGCAGGGGCCGGCCGAAGACGGGCATCGGCCCGAACATCGGCCTGCGCCTCTACCCCGAGCTGGACGCCGCCCTCGACGCCTGGATCGCGAAGCAGCCGGACCCGAAACCGTCGCGGCCCGAGGCGATCAGGCGGATTTTGCGAGAGACCTTGTTGACGTAGGTTTGCTTGGCGAACGCCAAGGCGGCCCAGCGAGATTCCTCGGAACCTGCTCCCGGGTATCGAATTCCGGACAGTTGGCTTGATTGGTGACAGGTACGTACCTGTCACCGCTGGCTGTTCTCGCCGTGCTATTGCCGATGTTCCTGTTGCCGGCACAAGCTCATGAAGTCAGCTTCACCCAGAATGCGGATAGGCTGGCCCTTCTCAATTAGCTGCTCGGCTTTGCGATGCTTGCCGCTTTTGTCGGCACCGTTCAGCCTCACAATGTCTTGATCCCCAACCACTAGCAGCGTGGTAAGCCTGGTCACGTTGGGCTCAACAGCCGCGCCAGCCTCGTCGGCAAGATCAGCGGCGTTGCGACGAGGAATTTGAAGGCTCCCCGTGAAGACGATGTGCTCACCAACCAGCGGCCCGTCACCGTCACCTTCCCGCCGGAGCAGCGCCGTGGGATTGGTTGCCGACGAGCTGCACCGCTTTATCCATTCCGCCGGATCAAAGCCCGTTTCTTCTATCGCTCGAATAAGGATCAAGCCAGCCGTTCGCGCATCATGAAGCGCGTCGTGATGTTGAAACGTGATGCCAAAGTTGCGGGCAAGATTTGCAAGGCCGTAGCCGGATTTGGAGAATTGGGACCAAGCGCGGCGCGCCACCTTGCTCGTATCTAACCAATTGCACGGGAGCGGGTGGAGTGAGTGTTTCCCACAGGCTTGCGCCAGCGCCACCCGGTCAAAATGGGTATGGCAAGCCACCACTTCGCCACTGGTTTGCTGGCATAGCCATTCGTGCAAATCGCTAAAGTGGGGAGCGCCGCGCACCTGATCGGCGGTTATGCCGTGGACCGCGACACAATAGGGGTCAAAATAGTCCTGGGGGTCCACTAGCCGCATTTCGGCGGCAACCTCCTTGCCGTCCTCAAACGCTACAATGCCGATCTGGCATATGCTGCTCATGCGCGGGTTAGCGGTCTCAAGGTCAACGGAGATGAATCTCATGGGTTTCTTTCTGCCCTGCGCGTCCAGATCACGGACGTTGCCGTGGCCCGCGTCCAATGCCATCGTGCAATCTAAGATGATCGAACTTCACGAGCTACATTACACCAAGGCGGAATTGGCGAAAGCGCCGGAGAAGGACCGGCTCTTTTATCTTATGGCGACGGGGCTTGCCAACGACCTTCAAACCCTGATGAAGCTTTTCGGCGTCGCGCTTCGAGAAGAAAGTGGCGAGCTGATTATCAAGCAGGGCAGCTCAACCGTGGGTATGTTGATGCTCCGGTTCCTGGCGGGACGCTTGTGGGAGGGCTGGGAGCTTCTACGCACCGGCTATAAGCCGATTGAACCCCATTATGAGACTGAGCTTGGCCATGAAGCTAGGGAGGCTTTGTCTGAACTCCGGCTCTATTTTGGCAAGCCTCGTAATCTCATCAACACCGTGCGGGACAAGATTGGCTTCCACGCTGATAGGGGAATTGTGAAGCGGGCCTTTGAACGCATCCCCGACGATGCTGACATGGGTGATTATCTGTGCCGCACGATTGGTAACACCCTCTATTATTCTGCCGAGCTTCTCCATTACGAGGCGGTCAATGGCTTCACCGGCGGAGCCGATCAACCCGCCTCTCTCAACACCCTGGTTGGCGACGTCCAACGGCTGGTGGGTTCCTTCAATACCTTCATATTTGGCTTTGCGGCGCTGTTCCTGCGGCGGCATCTGAACCGACAACTAAACGACATGCGCGACCGAAAAACCTCACTTGAAGGCATCCCACATTTTGATGATTTGAAGCTGCCCTATTTCACTGAATTGCCCTTGCCGCCCGAGAAAGACTAGCGGGGCGTTCCGGAGGCAGACTCCCCGCTCTGCTACTCCTCCCCCGTCCGCGCCCCGACAGCGCTCAAGGATAGTCCTGCCGCGCATGCACCACGTTGACGATCTCCACCGCATCCGCCGTCACCCGATAGATCAGGATATAATTGGGATGAACCACGGCCTCGCGCGTCCCTTCCACGCGGCCGGGGCGATACATGAAGGGGCGCTCGGCAAGGCCCTCGGCGCAGAGTTCGATCGCCGCCTGCAGCCGTTCGGCGGCCGCCGCATTCCGCTCCGCGATGTAATTGAAGATGGCGGCGGCGTCGTCCCGCGCGCTTCGGCGCCAGATCAGCGTCAGCACGATTTTTTTTGTTTCGCCTTGTCGATGATCGCCCGCATTTCCGCCATCACTTCGTCATGGGGAATTGGCGGCCTCGGATCGGCCAGGGACTCCGCCACCTTCCGCTTCAGCCACTCCAAATAGGAGGCCTCCTGCTCGGGGGTTTCGAATTCCGAGACGATGGGGGAATGTTTGTTCATGGGCCGCAGCCTACACCAGAACCGGCGCACGGCAAAGCGCGCCCTTATTCCTCCCCCATCCGCAGGGCAGCGATAAACGCCTCCTGAGGGATGTTCACGTTGCCATATTCCCGCATGCGCGCCTTGCCGGCCTTCTGTTTTTCCAGCAGCTTCTTTTTCCGCGAAATATCGCCCCCATAGCATTTCGCCGTCACGTCCTTGCGCAGCGCCGCGATCGTCTCCCTCGCGATGACCTTGCCGCCGATCGCCACCTGGATGGGGATTTTGAAGAGGTGGCGGGGGATCAAATCCTTCAGCCGCTCGCAGAGCTGCCGCCCCCGCGCCTCCGCCGCCGCGCGGTGGACGATCATCGAGAGGGCGTCGACCGGCTCGCCGTTGACCAGGATGTTCATCTTGACGAGGTCGCCTTCCCGATGCCCGATCTGGTGATAGTCGAAGCTCGCGTAGCCGCGGCTGATGCTCTTGAGGCGGTCGTAGAAGTCGAACACCACCTCGTTCAGCGGCAGCTCGTAGGTCAGCTGCGCGCGCCCCCCGACATAGGTCAGATTCTTCTGGATGCCGCGGCGGTCCTGGCAGAGCTTGAGCACCGAGCCCAGATATTCGTCGGGGACGTAGATGGTCGCCTCGATCCACGGCTCGTCGATCATCTC
>JBKJZJ010000141.1:0-12280 GCA_046715355.1 Allosphingosinicella sp.
GGAAGCCGAAGATCGGCCGCGCCTGCCACAGGCAGATCCCGAAGGCGAGCGCCAAGGCGACGACGCACCAGAGCAATCGGCGCCGCAGCTCGATGAGATGGTCCAGCAAAGGCGCCTTGCTTTTGTCGAGGTCATCGGCCTCGTCCGCCGCCTTGCCGCCGATCTCGCTCATGCCTTGTCATCCTGCCCGGACGGAGGGGCGGGAATGAGCGGCGCCGGCGCGGCGGCGGGCTTGGCGGACGCAGGCCGGCGCGGCGGCGGCTTGGGCCGGTCGCGCCTCGGCTTGGCGGTCCTCACGGGCTTGGCGAGATCGAGGCCGGCGGGCGAATCGGCGCTCGGCTCGGGCCAGTCCTCTCCCGCCGGCGCGTCGAGCGCTGGCACCGGCGCTCCGACCGGATGCTCGCGCATGATCCGCTCGTTGTCGGCCTGCCACTTCTTTTCCATGTCGGCGAGCTCGGATTCGCGCATCATCGCATCGACGCCGCCGCGGAAGCTTCGGGCCATGCCGCGCGCCTGGCTGATGAAATTGCCGACCGCGCGCATCACGCGCGGCAAGTCCCTGGGGCCGATCACCACCAGAGCGACGATCGCGATGATCAGCAGTTCGCCGGAATCGATCCCGAACATCGCGTCCTTTCCGGCGGCCCGCCGCGCCTAGGCCTGGTTGCGGTCCGTCTCGGCCGGCCGCGCCGGCTCGGGCGTCGGCCCGGCGGCCGCGGCGGCGGGCGGCGGCACCGGCTGGGCCTCGACGGTCCGCTCGGAGGAGATCCGCTTCGCCTCGGCATCCTCGTCTTCGGCCATGCCCTTCTTGAAGCTCTTAATGCCCTTGGCGACGTCGCCCATCAGGCCTGACACCCGCCCCGCGCCGAACAGCAGCACGACCACGAGGATGACGATGAGCCAATGCCAGATGCTGCCAAAACCCATTTGAAAATCTCCTAGTGCAGAACCCGAATCTAGGCGTCTTCGCCGTCGGTTTCCAGTTCCAACTCTCCGGAGGCCTCATCCGCGGCCTCCAGCCCCAGCCGCTCGAGCGCGGTATCCACCGGATCGAGCAGCCCCGCCGCCCTGAGATCGTCGATCCCGGGCAGGTCGCGACGGCTCTTAAGCCCGAAATGTGAAAGAAACTCCTGGGTGGTCGCATAAGTGAGCGGCCGGCCCGGAACCTCGCGCCGTCCCGCCGGGCGCACCCAGCCCGCCTCCATCAGCACGTCGAGCGTGCCGCGCGAGATCTGCACCCCCCTGATCGCCTCGATCTCGGCGCGGCTGACCGGCTCGTGATAGGCGATGATCGCCAGCGTCTCGACCGCGGCGCGGCTCAGGCGGCGGCTTTCCTCGCGCTCGCGCCGCAGGATGTGGGCGAGATCGGCGGCGGTCTGGAAATGCCAGCGGCCGCCGCGCTCGACCAGCTCGACCCCGCGCCCGGCATAATGGCCCTCGAGGTCGGCCAGCGCCGCGCCGACGTCGATCCCCTCGCCGACATAGAGCGCGATATCGGCCGCGCTCAACGGCTCCTCGGCCGCGAACAGGGTCGCCTCGACGGCGCGCAGGGCGTCCGACATTTCCCTCATGCCGCCCTCACGTAGAGGGTGGCGAACGGCTCGTCCTGCTGGAACGCGACCTTGCCGAGGCGGGCGAGCTCGAGCGTGGCGACGAAGCTCGAGGCCAGGGCCGAACGGCGGAATTCGGGATCCTGGGTCTCGGGCAGGAAGGCCTCGAGCGCGGTCCATTGCAGGCGCGTCCCGATCATCCGCTCGAGCCGGTGGATCGCCTCGTCGAGGGTCATGACCGGCCGCCGCGCGATGACGTGGACCGATGGCTCGGGCCGCGCCCGGACGATGCCGTAGGCGGCGATGAGGTCGTAGAGATCGGCCTGCCAGGCGGCGCGGCGGACCACCTTCAGTCCCTCGGGCGCCGGCCTCAGGAAGACGTCGCGGCCGATGCGGTCGCGGCCGATCAGCCGCGCGCCGGCCTCGCGCATCGCCTGAAGCCGCTGCAGCCTGAGCTGTAGCCGCATCGCCAGCTCCTCGGGCGACGGGTCGACCCCCGCTTCCTTGGGCAGCAGCAGGCAGGATTTGAGATAAGCGAGCCAGGCCGCCATGACGAGATAGTCGGCGGCGATCTCGAGCCGCAGCTTCTTCGCGTCGGCGATGAAGGCGAGATATTGCTCGACCAAAGCGAGGATCGAGATCTTGGCGAGGTCGACCTTCTGGCTCCGCGCCAGCGTCAGCAGGAGGTCGAGCGGCCCCTCCCAGCCGTCGAGATCGAGCGTCAGCCGCTCCGCGTCGGCGGGCGCGCTCTCCAGCTCGAACTCGTCGTCGGACTCGATCATCCTCCAAGCGTAGAACCGGGCCACGCGGAAGTCGAAGCCCAAAGCGCAGTTTTCCACAGCGTATCGCATTGCCTTGGGTGCCGTTTTGGACGAGGGTCGCGCGTTCGACAAAGGGAGGGATCGATGACGCGTCCTCTGATCGCCGCAGCGGCTTTCCTGTTCACTCTGTTCGCGGCCGGGCCGGCCGCCGCCCAGACGCTCCGGCCCTCGACCGACGAGAATCTCGAATGGGCGGCGTCGGTCGTGCAGATCAACGAGGTGCCCAACCAGCCGAACCTCGGCGTCAAGCTGTTTGGCCTCGCCGGCGGCGATCCGGCGATGAACGGGCTGCAGACCTATCTCGGCTTCTACGCGAGCCCCGGCGACGGCTGGCGCGTCTTCCAGATCGGGGATTTCGTCAGCTATCGCATCCTTTCGGCGACGCTCAACCGGGTCAACCTGGAGATCCGGGAGAACACCATCAACAGCGAGGGCGTGATCGGCACCCGCACGCGCCGCGTCAGCCTGCGCTGGACCCCGGGGCGGGAGGACGAGCGGCCCGCGACGGTGACCATGACGCGGATAAGGTAGGATCGTTCACGCCCGATGCAGCCGGCCGGGCGCAGATTCGCGGAATGAGGATATTGCCGTTTGCCGCCGCTGCCCTGCTGGTCGCACCCGTCGCGATCGCCGCGCAGCCGCGTGGCGGCTCGCAGCCGCCCCCGAATTGCCCGTTGACGATCGGTTTTGCGAGCTACGGCGCAGGCATCGACCGGAGCAGCTACGAGGCGGTCGAGCGCCTGCTCCGCCGCGATCGCGCCGTCCGCGCCGTCACCCGCCACCGCTGGGGCCGCGAGGGCGAGATCACCTTGTGCGCGCAGACCCGCAGCGTCCGGGATTCGGGCCGGCTGTTCCAGGCGAGCCGCCGGCTGATCCCGTCGCGGCCGCGCGGGCCTGTCTCGCTCGCCACCCGAAGCGGGCTGCGCTGGGAGTCGCCGCCGCAGCAAGACCGCTGATCAGCCGGCGGCCACGATCAGCGCTTCGCGGATCGCCGCCATTTCGGCGGCGAAGGACCGCGCGAGATCGTCGTCGGACAGCGCCACGCGGTCCACCACCTGCCCCATGGCGAGGCCGATGCGCAGGGTGGCGCCCCAGCGCCCGTCTCCCAGGCGCACGCATTTGACCGGCTGGCCGACGCGGACGCCCGAGAGCGCCATCGCCTTGTGCCAGGCCTGGGCGTCCTCGAAGCTGGCGCCGCCGGGCTTCAGCGCCGAGAGGTCGAGCGTGGAGAGCGTACGCATCTCGATCGGGTGGCTGTCGGCCTCGGCGACGTCGCCTGGCGGGTAGGGCGCGACGCGGCGGGCGGGCATTTTCTCGACGATCTCGGCGCGCACCGCTGCGTGGAAGGCGTGGATCACCCGCCAGACCGCCGCGTCGTCCAGCGCCTGGAAGCGCTCGAGCTCGAACAGCGAGGCTTCGAGACGCAGCAGCAGGCCGATATTGACGCTCTCCGGCAACGCGTCCGCCCCGGGCCATGCCGCGGGCCATTCCGCGCGGCGGAAGATGGTGGCGAGCCCGGCGGGAAGCGGCGGCGCGCGCCGCGCCAGGGCCGCGGGAACCAATGCGAAGCCGCTGAACGGCGGGCCGCCCATGAATTTGGAGCCGGTGACGAAGACGATCGCCCCGCGCGCGAGATAGTCGTTGACCGCGGCGCTGGTGATCCGCGCCTGGCAGGCGTCGACGACCAAGGTCGCGGCATCGCCATGGCGCTCGCACAGGGCGTCGACCCCGGCGAGCGAGGGCAGGATCAGCCCGGTCTTCGAGCCGTGGACGATATGGACGAGGCTGTGCCGGCTGGCGGCGCGCGCGGCGGCGATCGATTCGTCCATCCGCGCGGCGATCTCGGCCGAGGGCCGCACCCGGCCGCTGGAATCGCGCACCGGCACGTCGAGCAGGTCGATCACGGTCGCGCCGAGCCCCGGCACCGGCGCGCCGGGGCTGACCGCCGTGCAGAGCGCGGTCTCGTTGGCGAAATAGCGGCCGTGCGCCGAATGGATGCAGCCCGTGCCGACCTCGTCCGCGCCGAGCAGGATCGCGTTGGTCCCGCCCGGGGCGCGCGCCGCGACCAGCGCCAGCGCGACATATTCCAGATCGGTGCCCGAGGGCGCGAACACCACCTCCACGCCGTCGCCGATATCGTAAGCGGCCCGGATCCGTGCCCGCAGCTTTTCGAGCCGCTCCCGGTAAAGGCCGGCCCCGGGCGCCGCGCCGGTCTCGGCCAGCACCTCTTCGGCGCGCGCGAAGGCGGCGGCCGAGATGTCGTTGGCGGTCGAGGAGGCGTAGGCGATCAGCTCGCGCGGATAAGGCGCGCTATAATAACGGTTGAGCCCGGTCTCGGGCCTGAGCACGATCCGGTCGTCGCAGCCCTCGGTCATCAGCCGGGCGGCATCGGGTTTCTCTACGCACAGGGTCATGAATCTTGCGCGGCCCTCCTTAGGCGACTAACGCGCCCCCATATCGGCTGGCGCGGCAGGGGAACAGGGCTGCCCGGCGATTCTCGTATCGGAAGGTCGCGATTTCCAGTGAGCAGCCGCATTCTCCCCCGCTCCATTCCGGCGGACGCCAAGGAGCGGCTTCGCATCATGTTCATCGCCAAGCACGCCAAATGGGCGGGCGGGCTGCATCCCGACGACGGCAATCACGCCCTCTACCACGTCGAGACGCGCGACATGCTCGAGGAGATCGGCCTCAACCTGGTGCTCGAGGACGATTACGAGGCCCTGTTCGAGAGGCCGGAGGTCGATTTCGTCTTCCCGCTGCTCAACCGCGGCGGCTTCCTCAACAGCGAGATGATGCTGCCCTTGCTGTGCACGCGGCTCGGCCTGCCCTATCTCGGCGCCAGCCCGATCCTGCGCGGGCTCGCCGACGACAAGCATTTCTCGAAGATGGCGTCCGCCGCGCGCGCCGTCCCGACCGCGCCCTGGACGATCTACCGCAAAGGCGCGCCCGTCGAGCAGGATCGCTGCCCGGACGGCGAGCGGCTGGTGATCAAGCCCAACGCCTCCTCGGCGAGCTGGGGGGTGCAGGACGCGCATGACTGGGCGGGCGTCGAGGCGGCGGTCGCCTCGATCCAGAGCGAAGGCCATGACGCGATCGTCGAACCCTTCCTCAACGGCAGCGACGTCGAGGTTCCGGTGGTCACCATCGACGGCGTGCCGATTGTGATGCCGATGATGCTGTTCGAGCAGGCTGATCCGACCCACCTTCGCACCTATTACGAGAAGCGCGACCTGGTCGAACGGGGCCACAAATATCAGCTGGTCGATTTCGAGGATCCCGCCTGGGTGCCGAAGATCGCCGAGATGACCCGGACCATGGCCGAGGAGTTCCGGCCCTTCGATTATGGGCGCTTCGAGTTCCGGCTCGACGTCGAGACCGGCCGCTGCGACTTCCTCGAGGTCAACCTGCAGGCCAACCTCTGGTCGCAGAAGGTGTTCGGCCGTTCGGCGAAGCGCGCCGGCTGGAGCCAGGCCGAGCTGATCGAGACCATCCTCTACGAGGGCCTTGTGCGCCACGGCCTGCTCAATGGCTGAGCTTGGCTTCACAGTCGTCGTCCTTGCCGCGCAGCGCGGCGGCCGGCTCGATCCGCTCGCGGCCGACGCGGGCGTCACCCATAAATGCCTGGTGCCGATCGGCGGGCGGCCGCTGCTTGCCCACGTGCTCGCCGCTTTGGGCGAGGTCGAGGGGATCGGGTCGATCCGCATCTCGGTCGAGCCCGGCGCCGACGACAGCTTGCGCCCGATCGTCATGGCCTCGGGCCTGCCCGCTTCGTTCGTCGCGGCGGCGGACAATATCGCCGATTCCGTCTATGCCGCCGCCATGGGACCGGACGGGCCCGTGGTGATCACCACCGCGGACAATGTTCTGCTGACGCCCAAAGCGGTGCGCCAGGTCATGGGCCGGCTGGCGGGCGGCGACGACGTGGTGGTCGCGCTCGCCCGCAAAGAGGACGTGCTCGCCGCCCACCCGCAGGGGCAGCGCCGCTTCTACAAATTCCGCGACGGCGAATTCTCCAACTGCAACCTCTACGGCCTCTCCCGGCGCGGCCTGGGGCTCGCCGAGACCTTTCGCGAAGGCGGCCAGTTCGCCAAGAATCCGATGCGGATCGCGCGCTCCGTCGGCTTCCTCAACCTCCTCCTCCTGCGCTTCGGGCTGGTCTCGCTCGCCAAGGCGATGAAGCGGCTCGGCCGGCGCTTCAAGGTCCGCGCCTCGGCGGTGGTGCTCGCCGACGGCGCCCATGCGATCGACGTCGACAACCAGCGCACCTACGACATCGCCGCGCAGCTTCTCGACAGGCGCGCCGCCTGAAGCTATCCGGGTCGCAAGGGGAAGAAGCGCATGGCCGAATTCAGGCTTCCGAAGAACAGCCGGATCAGGAAGGGCACCGCCCATCCCGCGCCCGCACAGGCGAAGCGCAGCCGCAAGTTCAAGGTCTATCGCTACGACCCCGAGGCCGGCCAGAATCCGCGCTACGACACTTATGAAATCGATCTCGACGCTTGCGGCCCGATGGTCCTCGACGCGCTCATCAAGATCAAGTCGGAGCAGGATCCGACGCTCACCTTCCGCCGCTCCTGCCGCGAGGGGATTTGCGGCTCCTGCTCGATGAACATGGGCGGGAAGAACGGCCTCGCCTGCACCACCGCGATCGAGGATCTGAAGGGCGAGGTCCGGATCACGCCGCTGCCGCACATGGACGTGATCAAGGACCTGGTTCCCGATTTCACCCATTTCTACGCCCAATATGCCTCGATCGAGCCCTGGCTGAAGACCAAGACGCCGATTCCGTCCGGCGCCGAGCGGCTGCAATCGCCCGACGACAGGGCGAAGCTGGACGGCCTCTACGAATGCATATTGTGCGCCTGCTGCTCGACCTCCTGCCCGAGCTATTGGTGGAATTCGGACAAGTTCCTTGGCCCGGCCATCCTCCTGCAGGCCTATCGCTGGCTCGCCGACAGCCGCGACGAATATGCCGGCGAGCGGCTCGACGAGCTCGAGGACCCGTTCCGTCTCTACCGCTGCCACACGATCATGAACTGCGCCAACGCCTGCCCCAAGGGTTTGAACCCGGCCAAGGCGATCGCCGAGACGAAGAAATTGCTGCTGGAGAGGGCGATCTGACGCGCCCGACAGTATCCGATCGCCGTCTCTGCGGTCGCGCGGAAGTTTCGAAAGGTTCAAAGGTTCAGCTTCCCTGGAGCGAAGAAAAGTCGAACCTTTCGGCGAACCTTCGGCTCGTTGAGGCGAGCCGCGCCGGCGCCCAGCGCCGCCGCGCGGCGCGATAGGCTGCCTCGCAGGCGCGGGCGAAGGAGGCGGCGTCCGGGCGCCGGCGCAGCTTTGCCGCGCCTTGCTCGGTCATGCCGACGGCGCGGGCCGCCTTGCCGCCATGGCCGGTCTCGAACAAGGCGGCGACGTAGCGCCGCTGCCGTTCGGGCGTCCAGCCGTCGCGGCGGCGCCGGACGGGAACCGGGTCGAAGTCGAGAAGAGCGGCGATGGCGGCGCCCCGTGCGGGAGATGCGGGATTTGCGGTCTGTTGCATCTGCGAGGATGGACCAGAAGGAATCCTACATTGCAAGAAAAGGCCGGGTTCGCGCAGAGACGCAGAGGCGCGGAGAGTCCGAGGCGGCTCGGGCCGCAGGGAGGCGCGATCCTACTTCCTGCCGACGAGCGCGCCGATGAGGCCCAGCAGCGGCATGACGAAAGGCAGAGTATAGCTCAGCACAGTTCCAAGAAGGTTGCCGTAGCGCGCTCCGGCGAGGATCCGGTCGTGCCATGCGCTCAGCTGCTCCGCTTCGTCGGAATCCTCGGGCAACCGGCCCGCGGCCGGGTCGAGCCGGGCGTTGGCGAGGCGCTGGAGGGCCTCGGCCTGCGCGGTGGCGAAGCGGCCCAGCGTCTCGCGGATCGCCGCCTCGCTTCGCAAATAGAGGAGGCTGCCGTAACCCACCGACGCGAAGCCCGCGATCGGAACCACGAACCAGAGAAAGGGCGAGCGGCCCTGAAACCCGTAGGGGCGGACGAACTCGGCGCCGAGCAGCATGATCGAGAGGATTGCGAGGAAGATCATCGCCCACAGGATGACCATCTGGCGGGCGAGGCCGCCGGCTCCCTTGACCAGAGGCGTTTCCGCCGCGCCCAGGACGTAGAATGTCTCCCGGGCGAGATCGAGCCGCCGGGCGAAGGGCTCGTAGAAGCGGCCGACCAGGACCCCGCGGGCGGCCATGAAGCTGAGATAGAGGCCGATGAAGCTCCAGAAGTGCCGCACCGGCCCGGAGCGGTCGCCGGCGATCGGCGGGCTTTCATAGGCCGCCGCCATCGTGCTCGCGAGCGCTGCGAGGATTGCGACGAGCAGCGGGACGACCCAGCGCATCAGCGCGCTATCGCGGCGCTCGAGATCGTCGGCCACCGCCGCGACGTAAGCCGGAGTCGCGAAGGGAAGGATGTCGCGGCGGACGATGTCGAACGAGCGCAGGGTCGCCAGCCGGGCGAAGAACATGACCGCGGTGGAATAGACCAGCCCCCAGCCCACGAGGCCGACGAAGCGCGGATCGCTTCGGGCGCCGTCGGATTCGAGGCCGAGCAGGGCGGCGGCGACGAGGATATAGGCGCCGGCCCAGATCGAGGCGAAGGGGAGCGGCGACAGCCGGGCGCGGCCGTAGGCCGGCATGCTGATTCCCATCGCCCGCCGATGAAGCCGCTCGAGCGCGGCCAGCAGCCGTTCCTTTTCGGCGCGCGGGTCGGTGCCACGATCCATCGCCGCAGCCTAGCGGAAATCGGGAACAGTCGGTAGCCGCCCCGCTCGAGTGTGGCGAGGCAGGAGGACGAGCGCGGCAGGCTTGCTCAATCTTGAAAGCCAGCGCCTTTCCCGGCACTGCGCTCCGATGGACGTCCACCCGCTGATCGATCACAAGCCCGATGCCGACAATCCCGGCTGGTGGACATGGGAGGCGAAGACCGACGATCGCTTCACCGGGGTGATCGGCAAGCTTCTCGTGCGCGCCGCCGGGCCCGGGCGCGCCGCCTGCCGGATGTTCCCCGAGGAGCGCCATTCGAACCTCGGCGACATGGTCCATGGCGGGGCGATCCTGACCTTTATCGACATGGCTTTGTTCGCCGGCGGGCGGCTGGCGGGCGCGGACGTCGGGCGCGCGGTGACGCTCGATCTCAACACGCGCTTCCTGAGCCCGGGCAGGATCGGGGTGCCGCTCGACGCGGAGGTCGAATTGCTGCGCGAGACCGGGCGGCTGATCTTCCTTCAAGGCAAGGTCGTGCAGGAGGGCGAGCTGGTCGCGTCCTTCTCGGGCATGCTGCGCAAGTTCAGCCGCAAGCCGTGACCGGGGTCGCCGAGCGCTACGCCGCTCTGGTCGCGGCCGGCGAGCTTCGGCCCGATCCGGACCAGCGGGCGGCGGTGGCGGTGCTCGACGCGCTTTCCGACAAGCTGGCGGAGACGAGCAATCGCGGCTCGCTGATCTGGCGCCTCGCCGGGCGGATCGCGCCGCCGCCGGGGGGCGCCTATTTGTGGGGCGGGGTCGGGCGCGGCAAATCGATGCTGATGGACCTGGCTTACGAAACCATCCCCTACGCGCCCAAGCGCCGCGTCCATTTCCACGAATTCATGCTCGAAGTGCACGAGCGGCTGCGCGCCGAGCGGGCCAGGGAGGAGGGCGACCCGATCCCGCCCGTCGCCAAAGCGATCGCGGCGGAGACGAAACTGCTCTGCTTCGACGAGATGGTGATCAACAACAGCGCCGACGCGATGATCCTCTCGCGGCTCTTCTCGCAGCTGCTCGAGGCGGGCGTTACCGTGATCGCCACCTCGAACCGGCCGCCTCAGCATCTCTATCTCGGCGGGCTCAACCGCGAGCTCTTCCTGCCCTTCATCGCCCTGATCGAGCGCGAGCTGGAGGTGGTGCCGCTGAACGGCCCGACCGATTATAGGCTGGAGCGGCTGGGCGGCATGCCGACCTGGTACGTGCCCAACGGGACCGAGGCGACCAGGGCGCTGTCGGAGGCTTTCTTCCGCCTCACCGACTATCCGGTCGAGGACCGCGCCCGGGTGCCGGCCGAGGATCTGGCGCTGCCCGGCGGCCGCGCGCTGCACGTGCCCAAGAGCCTCAAGGGCGTCGCCGTGTTCTCGTTCAGGCGGCTGTGCGGCGAGGCGCGGGGCGCGAGCGACTATCTGGCGATCGCGCGGCGCTACCACACAATCATCCTGGTCGGCATCCCGCGCCTGGGCCCCGAGAACCGCAACGAGGCGGCCCGCTTCGTCACCCTGATCGACGCGCTCTACGAGCATAAGGTGAAGCTGCTCGCCGCCGCCGACGCCGAGCCGGGGGACCTGTACCTCGCCGGCGACGGCGCCTTCGAATTCGAACGCACCGCCTCGCGGCTGATCGAGATGCGCAGCGAGGATTATCTGGCGCTGGGCCACGGCGAGGCGTGACGCCAGCCGGCAAGCGCCGCCCCTCCGCGGCACGAATGCAGCCTCGCGGGGGAGGCTGCGAGGATCGGGAGCCGGCGCTCCGTCCCACAAGCGAAGCGCACCCGCCCCCTCCCTGGCACGAAGGCAGCCTCGCGGGCAGGCCGCGAGGATCGGGAGAGCCGGCGCGCTCCTTCCCACCAGCGGAGCGGATTCCACCGGTTCCCTTATAAGGGATGTCCCTTATAAGGGAATGACGCGGACGCGCTTCGGCGAACCTGCAAGCCGATCCCCGTTCCCCGGTTCGGCGATCCGGTGCTGGCGACCCGGTTCGGGCGACCCGCTCCGGGCGATTCGGTCCGGCGATCCGGTCAGGCGATTCGGTTCGGGCGACCGGTCTGGCGATCCGGTTCGGGCGACCCGGTTCGGGCGACCCGGTTCGGTCGACGCGGTTCGGTCGATTCGGTTCGGACGACCGGTCTGGCGATCCGGTTCGGGCGACCCGGTTCGGGCGATTGGGTTCGGCGATCCGGTTCGGGCGACCCGGTTCGGTCGATTCGGTTCGGGCGACCGGTCTGGCGATCCGGTTCGGGCGACCCGGTCCGGTGATCCGGTTCGGGCGATTGGGTTCGGCGATCCGGTCCGGCGACCCGGTTCGGGCGACCCGATCCGGCGATCCGGTTGGCGCGATCTCGATGTGTCTTCTTCGCTGCGGGCGGGCGGCGCCTAGCGCATCGCGGCCGCGAGCGCCCGGCCCCGGCCGGTGAGGCCGTAAATCGCGGTCGGCGGGAATTCGGCTTCCAGCGACCGGTCGACGAGGTCGACCGACAGCATCTGCTTGAGCGTCAGCGACAGCGCGCGCGGCGTCACCGGCTTGAGCGCATTCCGCAGCGCCGAGAAGCGGGCGCGCTCGCGGTCGAGGCGGGCGATCAGCGGCAGCGACCAGCGCGGCAGCTGGCCGGGCGCGAGGCCGAGCCGCTCGCGCTCCGCCATCACCTTCATGCAGAAAGCGGCGACCGGCGCGCCGGCGGGGGTGAGGATATATTCGGGGCGAAGCGGGTGGCCGTGGCCCGGATTGCGGGCGAGCCAGCCCGCCCGTTGCAGCTGATCGAGGCTGGCCGCGAGCGCGCTGCGGGAAAGGCCGAGGCCGGCGAGCATCGCCGCGAAGCGCGAGCCCTCGGCGGCGGCGACATGCGCCATCAGCGGCACCAGCCAGCGGCCGGAGATGAGGATGCGAAGCTCGGCGTCGGCGATCATGCCCTCTTGCTACCATCGCCGAAAAGTATATGCGATATAAAAATAGAACTTATCGGCGATTCGGGGGAGGAGATGATGGGGATCGACTATGATGGCGGGCTGACCTGCTCATGCGGCGTGACCAGCCTCGATGCGAGCATCGCCTGGTACCAGGAAGTGCTGGGCTTCGAACTGCTCTACCGGGCCGACGAGATCGCCTGGTGCGAGCTCAGCACGCCGGTGGCGCGGGTCAATGT
>JBKJZJ010000142.1:0-5750 GCA_046715355.1 Allosphingosinicella sp.
ACGATATGGCCGAGCGCGAGCGAGCGGGCCATGTCGTCCCAGCCTTCGGGCTCGACCGCGATCACCCGGCTCTCGGGCAACGCCAGAGCGATGCCGCCCGACAGGCCGCCGCCCCCGCAGGGCACGATCACCATCGGCGGCGCGCGGCCCAGTTGCTCGGCGATTTCGACGCCGACGCTGCCCTGCCCTTCGATCACGTCGACATCGTCGAACGAGGGCACGAGCGTGGCGCCGCGCTCCGCCGCCAGCCGCGCGCCGATCTCCTCGCGGCTCTCGGTAGCGCGGTCGTAGAAGAGGATCTCGGCGCCCGCCGCGCGCGTCGCCTCGATCTTCACCGCCGGCGCGTCGGCCGGCATCACGATCGCCGCCTTCATGCCCAGCCGCCGCGCCGCCAGCGCCACGCCTTGCGCATGGTTGCCCGAGGAGAAGGCGACGACGCCCCGCGCGCGCTCGGCCTCGCTCAGCAAGGCCAGCCGGTTGCTGGCGCCGCGCAATTTGAAGCTGCCGCCCTGCTGCAGGCATTCGGCCTTGATCCAGACCCGCCGGCCCGCCCAATCGAGCGGCAGCAGGGGCGTCCGTGTGACCTGATCGGCGATGCGCTCCGCTGCAGCCGCGACACCCTTCGCCGTTGGTCGTCTCTCCGTCACGCAAACCTCAAGAATTCAGTGGGAAGGCATAAGTCTTTACACAAGCGGCTAACGAACATATATCCCGCGCCGCAGCCCCATGGGGGACTTCCAAACCGCAAGGCTGCCTTGTCGTCAACTATCTCCCTGGAGGTCCCTTGAGTTGCACATCCATCATAGCGCGCTGGGGCTAGCTTCGCTCCTTAGGCCGGTTCAGCCGGTCACGCTCATTCGTCCGCACGCCGCCAGGCGCGCCGCCCGCTTCTTCGCCGAGAAGTTTCCGGGCCGCTCGCTCTACGCGGTCAAGGCCAATCCCTCGCCGGACCTGCTCCGGATCCTGTGGGAGGAAGGCGTGACGCATTACGACGTCGCGTCGATCGCCGAGGTGCGGCTGGTCGCCGAAACCCTGCCCGAGGCAGTGCTTTGCTTCATGCACCCCGTGAAGGCGGAGGAGGCGATCGCCGAAGCCTATTTCAGCCACAATGTCCGCACCTTCTCGCTCGATACCGAGGAGGAGCTTGAGAAGATCGTCCGCGCGACCGCCACCGAAGGCGTCGCCGCGACCGACCTCAACCTGCTGGTCCGCATCCGCGTCTCGTCCGATCATGCCAGGCTCAGCCTCGCCGCCAAGTTCGGCGCCGAGCCCACCGAGATGAAGGCGCTGCTGATGGCCACGCGCCAGGCCGCCGACGCGCTCGGCATCTGCTTCCACGTCGGCAGCCAGGCGATGACGCCGGCGGCCTATTCCGAAGCGATGGAGCGGGTCCGCGCGGCGATCGTCGAGGCGGCGGTCACCGTCGACATTGTCGATGTCGGCGGCGGCTTTCCCTCCACTTATCCGGGCATGGAGCCGCCGCCGCTCGAAACCTATTTCGAAATCATCCACCGCGCCTTCGAGGATCTGCCCGTCTCCTATTCGTCGGAGTTGTGGTGCGAGCCCGGCCGCGCGCTCTGCGCCGAATATGCGAGCCTCCTGGTCCGCGTCGAGAAGCGCCGGGGCGATACGCTCTACATCAACGACGGCGCTTATGGGGCTTTGTTCGACGCCGCCCATATCGGCTGGCGCTTCCCGGTGAGGCTGCTGCGCGAGCAGCCGTCGGACGCGCGCGACATGGCGTTCAGCCTCTACGGGCCGACCTGCGACGATCTCGACCATATGGCGGGGCCGTTCATGCTGCCCGCGGACACCGAGGCCGGCGACTATGTCGAGATCGGCATGCTCGGCGCCTATGGCTGCGCGATGCGCACCGGCTTCAACGGCTTCGGCTCGGACCTCAAGGCGCTTGCCGAGGACGAGCCGATGGCGACGCTCTACGGCGAGCCGATGCCGGAACGCGCGCTGCCGTCGAACGTCGTCACGCTGTAATCGGCCACACACACCGTTCGCCCTGAGCCTGTCGAAGGGCGTTCCTTACTTTTAGAAAGGGAGGGCTTCGACAAGCTCAGCCCGAACGGACTTATGGAGATTCCCGTGGCGACCGAAACCCCCATCAACGACACCCGCAAGGCGGAGCTGCTCTCCACCGAGGTAGAGCATATCGACATCAAGAGCTTCGACGCGCGCCCGATCGTCGATGCGATGAAGAAGATGAGCTTCACCTCGCGCGACCTGGGCCGGGCGGCGGACCTCTACAACCAGATGCTCGAGGACAAGCACTGTTCGATCATCCTTGTGATCGCGGGCTCGACCTCGGCGGGCGGCTGCATGGATCTCTATGCCGAGCTCGTCGCCAACAACATGGTCGACGCGATCGTCGCCACGGGGGCCACGATCGTCGACATGGATTTCTTCGAGGGGCTCGGCCACAAACACTATCAGGCGCTGGAAATCCCCGACGACGACACTTTGCGCTCGCTCTACATCGACCGCATCTACGACACCTATATCGACGAGGAGCAGCTCCAGGATTGCGACCACACGATCGGCGCGATCGCCGACAGCCTCGAGCCGAAAGCCTATTCCTCGCGCGCGTTCATCCGGGAAATGGGCAGATATCTGGTCGAGCACGGCAAGAAGGAGAACAGCCTGGTCAAGCTCGCTTACGAGCATGACGTGCCGATCTTCTGCCCGGCCTTCGTCGACAGCTCGGCCGGCTTCGGCCTGGTCAAGCACCAGGTCGACGCGATGAAGGCGGGCAAGCCCTATCTGGTGCTCGACGCGATCGCCGATTTCCGCGAGCTCACCGACATCAAGATCAGGGCGGGGACGACCGGCCTCCTGATGATCGGCGGCGGCGTGCCCAAGAACTTCACGCAGGATACGGTCGTCTGCGCCGAGATTCTCGGCCACGAGGATGTCGAGGTCCACAAATATGCGGTGCAGATCACCGTCGCCGACGTGCGCGACGGCGCCTGCTCCTCCTCTACGCTGCAGGAAGCGGCGAGCTGGGGCAAGGTCAGCACCGCGTTGGAGCAGATGGTCTACGCCGAAGCCACCTCGGTGCTGCCGCTGCTCGCGTCCGACGCCTATCATCGCGGCCACTGGAAGACCCGCGCCAAGCGGGCGTTCGCCAAGATGTTCGACTGACGGCTTTACCAGCCTCCTGATCGGGCGCACATTTCCGCCGCTTCAAGGGGGAGGCCGACTCATGCACAGCCAGATTCTCGCGCCCGTCGTCGCGCTCGCTGCCTGGACGATGGCGATGATGCTGTGGATGTATGCGACGCGCTTCCCGGCAATGCGCCGCAAGGGCATCAGTCTGAAAGGCCGGGTCGGCACCCGCGGCGCGCAGCTGGACGGCGTGGTCGAGGATCAGGTCCAGTGGAAGGCGCACAATTACAACCATCTGATGGAGCAGCCGACCTTGTTCTACGCCATCGCCATCGTGCTGGCGTTGCAGGGCGGCGGCGATGTCTGGATCAACGTCTGGCTGGCCTGGGGCTATGTCGGCTTTCGAATCGTGCACAGCCTCATCCAGGCGACGACAAACGTCGTACGCTGGCGCTTCCTCGTCTTCAGCCTCGCCTCGATCTGCCTGATCGGCCTGATCGTCCACGCCGCGGCGCGGGCGCTGCACGGCCATTGACCCGCACATTTCGTCGTTCCAGCGCGTCATTTCGTCGCTGGCGCGCATGTTGGACGACGAGTTTACGGCCTTCGACGCGACGCACAAGCGCTGCGCCGCCGAAACGATATTTCTCTCCCCAAGACGAACGGGCGCCCCGCCATCTCGGACGGTGAGCCTCCCGCGTCTCGGGGAGATGAGAGATGAAGTTCGGGAAATCCTACTTGGTGCGCGCCGGCGTCGTTGCCTTGACCCTGGCCGCCATTCCGGCTGCGTCGTCGGCCATGCAGCGTTCGGCGGCGACCCCCGCCGACTCCGTGCAGCCGGTGGCGTCTTTGCTGATCATGCCGACGATTCCCTCCTCCGAGGACATCGCGCGGATCCAGCGGGCCGCGGGGGCCCAGACGCAGCTGGCGGCCGACGCCGCCCGGCTGAATGCCGGCGAGTTCGTCTGGCGGCCGGAGCTGGCGACGGCGGGCAGTGTCGAGATCGTGGTGAGCATTCCGCAGCAGCGGGCGTACATCTATCGCGCCAACACCCTGATCGGCGTCACCACCGTATCGACGGGCATGGCGGGCCACCGCACCCCGACCGGCCGTTATCCGATCATGGAGAAGCGCCGCACGCATTTCTCCAACCTCTACAACAACGCCCCCATGCCGTTCATGCAGCGGCTCACCATGGGCGGGATCGCGCTGCATGCGGGCCAGATCCCGGGCTATCCGGCTTCGCACGGCTGCGTGCGGCTGCCTTATGAGATGGCCCGTAACCTGTTCGGCACGACGCATGTGAGGACGGTAGTGCACATCGTCGCCGACTCGCCGACCCCGCTGACCGCGCTCGCGGTCGCGCGCGGCGAGCGGCCGGCCGGCCCGCTCAACGCGCCGGTGCGGGGCACGCGCTAATCGCGGCGGAAAGCGGCGGCCAGTTCCACATGGGTCGACCATCGGAACTGGCCGACCGGCTTCACCCAGTCGAGCCGGTAGCCGCCTTCGGTCAGCAGCCTGGCGTCGCGCGCGAAGGTCGAGGGATTGCAGGATATGTAGGCGAGCCGTGGCACAAGGGACGCGGCCAGATGCGGCGCCTGCTCCTTCGCCCCGGCGCGCGGCGGATCGAGGATCACCGCCTCGAAGCGGTTCAATTCGGCGGCATCGAGCGGGTGGCGGAAGAGGTCGCGATGCTCGGCGAAGACGCCCCTGCCCGCCCCCGCGCCCTTCAGCGCCAGCACCGCGTCCCGCGCGCCTTCGGCGGCGTAGACCCTGCCCGATAGAGCCAGCGCGAAGGTGCCCAGCCCGGCGAAGAGATCGGCGACGAGCTCCGCCCCGGCGACCGCCTCGCGCATCGCGGCGACCAGCGCCGCCTCGCCTTCCGCGGTCGCCTGGAGGAAGGCGCCGATCGGCAGCGCGACGGGAATGCCGGAGAGGGTGACCGTGACCGGCTCGGGCTCCCACAGCGTCTGCGGCCCATCGCCGTCGTCGAGAGCGAGGCGGGCGAGATTGTTGGCCCGGGCAAAGGCCATCATCGCCTCGGCCGCCTCCAGACCCTGCGCGCTCACGCCCTCGAGCAGCAGGTCGACGCCCTGATCGGCCAGCGTCATCTCCGCCGCCGCCCGCCCCTTCAGCAGGCGCCGGAGCGGCGCGACCAGAGCGAACAATTCGGGCCGCAGCACATGGCATTCGCGCATGTCGACGATGCGGTGGCTGGCCTTAGCGTTGAAGCCGATCGCGCCGCCCTGCGCCTTCAGCGCCGCGCGGCGGCGGCTGCGCGGCGGCGACAGATGCGCCTCCAGGATTTCCGGGACCGCGACGCCTTGCGCCTGGAGGGCGGAGGCGATCCGGTCCCTGAGATAGTCCGCATAAGCGGCGTCGTCGACATGCTGGAGCTGGCAGCCGCCGCAGTCGGGGAAGTGGCGGCAGGGCGATGCCTGGTGGTGCGGGCCGGGCGTGACTGTGCCGTCCGCCGCCACCCGGTCGCCCGGCGCCGTCATGGCGACGAAGCGGCCGCTCTCCGTCACGCCATCTCCGCGCGCGGCGAGGCCCACCACAAGCTCGCTCACAAATGCTCTATCATCTCTAGCAAGACTTGGGCCCGCTCGTCCCCCGGACGAGCTCGGCTTGCC
>JBKJZJ010000143.1:0-10689 GCA_046715355.1 Allosphingosinicella sp.
GGCACAGACTCATCACGGGCGCCCCTCGACTTCGCTCGGGACGAACGGAAGCTTGAATCGTGGCTAAACAAACGGACCCGCTCGCGACCTACAACAAGAAGCGCGATTTCGCGAGGACCGCCGAGCCGGCGGGGAAGGTCGCGGCGCGCCGGGGAAAGGCGCTGACCTTCATGGTCCAGAAGCACGACGCCACCCGCCTCCATTACGATCTGCGGCTCGAGCTCGAGGGCACGCTGAAGAGCTGGGCGGTGACGCGCGGGCCGAGCCTCGACCCGGCCGACAAGCGCCTCGCGGTGCGCACCGAGGATCATCCCCTGTCCTACGCGACCTTCGAGGGCACGATCCCCAAGGGCCAATATGGCGGCGGCACGGTGATGCTCTGGGACCGCGGCATTTGGACCCCGCATCCCGGCAAGGACCCGGTCAAGACGCTTGCGGAAGGGCATCTCCACTTCACCCTCGAAGGCGAGCGGATGAAGGGCGAATGGATCCTGATCCGCCTGAAGCCGCGCGGCAGGGAGCGGGGCGAGAACTGGCTGCTTAGGAAGATCGAGGACGAACATGCCGGCAGCCCGACGGGCCTCATCGATACGTTCCTGACGTCGGTGAAGACCGGCCGCACGATGGACGAGATCGCGGCCGGGAAGAAGGGCTCCGTTCCCGGGCGAAAGCCGGGGTCCAGGACGACCGCCGGACTGGGCCCCGGCCTTCGGGGTCCCCGCAAAGTAGTACTTTGCGGGGTGCCCCTTCGCCGGGGAGCAACATTTCCCAAGTTCAAGGAACCCCAGAAAGCGACCCTCGTCGATGCCGTCCCGGACGGCGCCGCCTGGCTGCACGAGATGAAATATGACGGCTATCGCTGCCTGCTCGCGCTCGCCGGGGGCGCCGCGAAAATCTACACAAGAACCGGGCTCGACTGGACCGGCAAATTCCCGGAGATCGCTGAAGCCGCGGGCACGATCCAGGCCGGCAGCGCGCTGCTCGACGGTGAGATCGTCGCGCTGGACGACAAGGGCAAGACCGGCTTCTCCGCGCTCCAGCAGGCGATTTCGGAGGGCGGGCGCGGGCTCAGCCTGTTCCTGTTCGACGCGCTCGAGATCGGCGGCGAGAGACTGGAAAAGCTGCCCAATATCGAGCGCAAGCAGCACCTCGCCGCGTTGCTCGGCGAAGGCGTGCCTCCCTTCATCCTCTATGCCGACCACATCTTGGGCAAGGGCGAGCAGCTGTTCGAGGCGATGTGCGAGGCCGGCCAGGAGGGGATCATCTCCAAGAAGGCCGACGCGCCCTACCGCCACGCGCGGACCAAGAACTGGTTAAAGGTCAAATGCACGCGCCGCCAGGAATTCGTGATCATCGGTTGGACCGAGAGCGACAAGAAAGGCCGCGGCTTCCGGGCGCTGCTGCTCGGCCTCAACGAGGGCGGCACCCTGCGCTACGCCGGCAAGGTCGGCACCGGCTTCTCGCAGGCGGTCCAGCACGAGCTGCGCGCCCGCCTCGACGCGCTCGCGGCGGACGAGGCTCCCGCCCCCGTCCCCCGCCCCGAATCGCGCGGCGCGCGCTGGGTGAAGCCGGAGCTGGTCGCGGAGATTGCCTTCGCCGAGTTCACCGCCGACAATGTCGTGCGCCACGCCAGCTTCCTGGGGCTGCGCGGCGACAAGGAGGCCAAGGAGGTGGTGGCGGAAATGCCGCAAGCAACGCCCGAGCCCGCCGCGGACGATGTCCGGATCAGCAACCCCGACCGGGTCATCTTCCCCGACGCCAAGGTCACCAAGGGCGACCTCGCCGCTTATTATCGCGCGGTCGGAGAGATCATGATGGTGTGGAGCGCCAACCGCCCGATCAGCCTGGTCCGCTGCCCGCAGGGCCGGGCGAAGAAGTGCTTCTTCCAGAAACATGACAGCGGCACGTTCGGGCCGCACGTCCTCCACGTCCCGATCCGCGAGAAGGACGGGCACAATGAGGATTACCTCTATTTCGAGGACAAGGCCGGACTCCTCGCCAGCGTGCAGATGGGGACGATCGAGTTTCACGGCTGGGGATCGAAGGTCGCCGACGTCGAGAAGCCCGACCGGATCGTCTTCGACCTCGACCCCGACGAAGGGCTCGACTTCGCGTTGGTCAAGAAAGCGGCGAAGGACATCAAGACCCACCTCGCCGACATGGGCCTCACCACCTTCCCGATGCTCACCGGCGGCAAGGGCGTGCATGTGATCGTGCCGCTGACCCCGCGCGCGAAATGGCCCGAGGTGAAGGATTTCGCGTACCGTTTCGCGCTCGCGCTGGCCGAGGCCGAGCCGGAGCGCTTCACCGCCGCCCTCGCCAAGGCCAAGCGGACGGGCCGGATCTTCATCGACTATCTGCGCAACCAGCGCGGCGCGACCGCGATCATGCCCTATTCGGCGCGCGCCCGCGAAGGCGCCCCGGTGGCGGCGCCGATCAACTGGGAGGAGCTGGACGAAATGAAATCGGGTGCGCGTTTCAGCGTCGGGGATGCCGGGCTTCTGCTCGAGCGGGCGTCCTCGCGGCTGCTCCAGGGCTGGGGCGAAGCCGCGCAGGTCCTGCCGGGCGTCTGAGCCAAAGCCACGCGCCGACGCCCGCCGCGACCGGCAACCCGATCGCCAGCCCGACCGCCACGGCGGGCGACGCGCTGCCGGCAAAGGCGTAGACGGCGCCGATCATGACGTTCGCGGCCGCGGCGGCGGCAAGCGCGGGGCCGAACGGCGCCCGCGCGGCGCCCGCGGCGAGGATCGAGGCCTCGCCGAGCACCGGCACCGCCCGGCAGGCCAGGATCAGGACGATGCCGTGCCGCGCCGAGGCCGCCGCGAAACGCCGATCCATCGCTTGTCCCAGGATTCGGCGCGCCAGCGGCGAGCCCGAACGGCCGAGCGCAAGCCCGGCCGCGCAGCCCAAGGTGAGGCCGAGCGCATTGACCAGGGTGCCGAGCCAGGGCCCCAGCGCGGCGCCGATCGCGGTGGCGAGCAGGCTCGACGGCACCGGCAGGACGATGTCGAGCGCGAGCAGGCCCGCCCCGCTCAGCGCGATCGCCCCCTGCGCGGCCGCGGCCAGCGCCTCGGTGCGCGCTTCGATCGCCGCGCCGAACAAGAAAAACGGAATCAGGATCAGGCCAAGCAACAGAATGATTGCGGAGCCGGCCCTGAACAGTGAAATAGAGGAAATATTCGTCGCCATTCCGGCCTTTTCGGTTCTTCGCGGAGCAAGAATAGATGCTGCTGGCCTTGGCACAAGCCCTCGCTTCAGCTCCCGCGCTCCCGCCCCCGGACGATCGCGCCGCGATCGTCGTCACCGCCTCGCGCACCGCCGAGGAACTCGTGGCGGGGATCAGCACCGTCGATGCGGACGAAATAGCGCGGCTGCAGCCCGGCTCGCTGCTCGATACGCTCGACGACGTCGCCGGCGTGCGCGCAGTCTCGACCGGCGGCATTGGCGGCGGCAGCTTCCTGTCGATCCGCGGCGGCGAGCCCAATTTCACCATGGTGCTGATCGACGGCATCCGCCTCAACAACCCGACCAACAGCCGCGGCGGCGCCTTCGATTTCTTTGGCATAGATCCGCTGCTGGTCGAGCGGATCGAGGTCGCGCGCGGCGCGGTCTCCGCGGTGCACGGCGCCGACGCCTTGTCGGGCGTGGTCAATATCCGCCTGCGCGCGCCCGTCCGCGGCGAGACCGGAGCCGCGGCGCGCGCGAGCCTGGGAAGCGAAGGCGATCTTGGGCTGGGCCTGGGCGTCAATCATGGCTGGCGGGACGGCGGCCTGCTCGTCTCGGCCAGTTGGTATGACAGCGGCGGCCTCGACCTCGGTTCCGACCTCGAACGGCGCCAGGCCCTGGCCAGGATCGATCAGCGCATCGGCGGTTTCGAGCTGCGCGGGCTCGGCCTCTACGCGCATGCCGGGCGCGCCGCCTTCCCGGAAGATAGCGGGGGCCCGCTGTTCGCGGCCAGCCGCGACCGGGAGACTGGCGATTACGAGCTGCGCGCGGGCGCCCTGTCGCTGCGCCGCGCGCGCGGCGCCGCCGTCCGTCCGGCCTTCACCCTCTCCTGGTCCGAGCAGCACGACGACAGCGCGACTCCCGCCATCGCGCCAGGCGCGCTCGACGGCGTCCCGGCGCTGACCGCCGACGCCCGTTTCCGCCGCGTCGAGGCGATCGGCGAGGCGGGCTTCGGCCGGGGGCCGCTGACCGCGATCCTGGGCGCCGCCTACTTGCGCGCATCCGGGCGCAGCGACGGGATGATCGATCTCGGCTTCCCCCTGCCCGTCGCCTTCGACCTCGTCAGGACCACGCGAAGCGTTTTCGCGGAGGCCGCCTGGCGGCCGATCGAGCCGGTCGCGATCACCCTGGCCGGCCGCTATGACGACGTCGCTCATGGCCCCCACGCCTGGACCGGGCGCGCGGCGATCTCCGTCCAGCCGCACCCCGCCGGGCCGGCCGTCTTCGCCCGCATCGGCGAGGGGTATAAGCTGCCGAGCTTCTACGCGCTCGGCCATCCCCTGATCGGCAATCCCGGCCTGCGCTCCGAGCGCAGCCGCAACATCGAGGCGGGGATCGAATGGAGCCGCGGCGGCGGCGACCTGATCCGCCTCACCCTGTTCGACAATCGCTTCCGCGACCTGATCGATTTCGATCCCCTGCTCTTCGCCATCGTCAACCGCGACCGGGTCCGCGCCCGCGGCGCCGAGCTCGAGGCGCGGTGGAGGTTGCGGCCGGGCGTGACGCTCGCCGGCGCGCTCGCCTGGCTCAACCTCGATTCCGCGACGCCGCTACGCGGCCGCCCGCGCTGGCAGGGCTCGCTGCGGGCGGTCTGGCGCGCGTCGGACCGGCTCGAGCTCAACGCCGCGATCCGCGCCAATTCGCGCTTCAACGACAGCTCGATCCCGACCGGCCTCGTCACCGCGCGCGGCCACGCCGAGGCCGATCTCGGCCTGCGCTACCGCCTCGGTCCCGCGCTCGTCCTCGACGCCGCGCTCAGGAACCTGACCGACAGCAACCACCAGGACGCGGTCGGCTTCCCCGCCCCTGGCCGCCTGCTACGCGCAACCCTGAGCGCCGGCTTCTAGCGCCGAGACCCGCCGCGGGGGCGCCAGCGGCCGATATGGGCCCAGGTCGGCGCCCGCGCCGGAGTCGCGCCGAGCATCGGCGTATTGGGCGGCGGATCGAACAATTGGCAGGCCGGCAGGCTCCGCGGATCGAGTCCGGCGACCTGGTCCCAGGTCCGCCGCGGATCGGGCCGGGTCGGCGCCCAATCGGTGTAGTTCTGGCTGACCACGGGCGCGTTGGCCGGCGCCAGCGGATAGCCCGAGAAATAGAAGCTCGACGGCTCCATCCGCCCGTTGCGCGGCGCGAAGGCATAGCCGAACATGATCGCCTGGCTCTGCGTCCGGTCCGGGCTGGCGCCGACCTGGACCGGCCGCCCGGTCGTGCCCGAAACCCAGAAGGAATAACCCTGCGCGCCGGCCCCGAGCTGGCGGCTGTCGCTCAAGGCATATGGCAGATGCTTGATGAAGTCGCGCCGCGGTGGATGGTTCAAGGGCGAGAACAGGCAGACCGGCGGCATGCCGGCGGGCCGGTCCTGCTCGTAGGTGACGAAATAGGCGGTGTTGCCGAGCGAGATGAACGAGCAGGTGAAATTGTTCGGGATCGGGAAGATCGGCAGGCAGCGCCGCTCATAATGCTCCATCATCGCGCCGGTGCCCTGGCCCGGGCGGCCGCGCCAGGTCGAATCGTAATAAGTGGCGCCGAACGAGACTTCATAGTCGCGGCCGGGCCTGAGCGGCGCCGGCGGGCGGCCGTCATAAGGCGGCATGTGGCGCTGATAATTGTTGTAGACCCGGTACATCGTCCAGCGCGACTGCCAGAAGGGCGGATATTGCGGGTCGGCCGGCTGGCCGCGGGTGCGCCGGTAGACGCAGCTTGGCGGCACGCAGGGGCTGCCGCTCGGCGGATTGTGCACGCCATAGGTCTGGTAGACCGGCCCGGCGCTGTTGCCGCCGGACTGGTCGGCGGGCGCGGCGCTGGCGGTGCAGCCTGCGAGCGCGAAGGCAAGGGCGAATGGCGGCGATGAAGAAAATATCCGGGACGGCATCGTTCGACTCCCCTTCCTTATCGGCGGGACGACACTAGCCGGAAAAGGCGGTGCTGCAACGGCGATTATTTGCGTCCATAATATTACCTAGTATCTGGACTTCCAAACCGCCTGAAATCATGCATTGATGCCCGATCCGGCAAATAGGGGGAGTCGCGATGATCCGCCTTGAATTGAAGCCTCTCAAGACGGTCGAGGATGCCTGGTCGATGCTCGAGACGGCGATCGGCCTCGAGTTCGGCACCCTGCCGCCCTATCTCTACGCGATGTTCTCGATCCCGCCGGGGAAGAACGTGGCGGCGGCCAATCTGATCAAGTCCGTGCTGATGCAGGAAATGATCCACATGTGCCTGGCCTGCAACATCATGAACGCGCTCGGCGGGACCGTGAAGCTGGTCCCGCCCAAATACCCGGGGCCCCTGCCCGGCGATATCGGCCCGGTCGGCAAGGACGCGCTCGTCATCCACCTCTACCGCCTCTCGAAGGAGGGGATGAAGCAGGGCATGGATATCGAGCAGCCCGAGAAGATCCCGAAATTTCCGGTGCTCAAGGCCGCCCCCGGCGTGCCGGCGACTGGGACGATCGGGCAATTCTACAAGCGCCTCGACGATTTCCTCGCCACCCTGCCCCCCGGCGTCTGGAAGAAGGGCCGCAACCAGATCACCGACCACCAGTTCTTCACCGGCCAATTGTTCGCGGTCGACAATTATGCCGACGCGCACCGCGCGATCGACGAGATCGTCTCCGAAGGCGAGGGCGCCAAGGACCAGCCGCTCGATTTCCAGCAGGAGCTCGCCCATTATTACCGCTTCGGCGAGATCTTTCACGACCGGGTGCTGACCAAGATCCCCAAGCCGCCCGGCTATCAATGGGGCCCGGCGAAGCTCGGCGTCATATGGAAGGACGTCTTCCCGGCGATCGACGATCCCTGCACCCACGATTTCTCGAAGGACCCGCCGGCCGCGCGGGCGGCGCAGGCCGCGTGCAACGCCGCCTATACGCGGATGGTCGACGCGCTCCAGCAGGCGGTGACCGGGACCAAAGGCGCGCTCGGCAATGCCGTGCGCGCCATGTTCGATCTGCGCCTCGCGACCCAGGTCGCCCTGCGCGCGCCGCTGGCCGACGGCGTCTCGGTCGCCGGCCCCGCCTTCCTCTATACGCCGACCAAAGGGGGAGCCAAGGCATGAGCATCCTCGAAACGCCCCGCATCCTGTTCCGCGGCAACATCGCCTGGGACCCGATCGTCACCAACAACAACGCGCCCGCTTATGACGAGGACACGGCGCAGACCGTCTATCCCGACGCGCCCACCATCCAGGCCAAGGTCGCCGCCTTCCGCCAGCAGGCGATCGCCGACGTAAATCCCAACGCCAATCCTCCGAACGGCCCCAGCCGGGTCTGGAACCCGCACGGCACCCACCGCTCGATCTTCTACGACGAGGCCTTTCCCGATCCCTCCGCGCCCGATTCCCTGATCGTCGATTCCTGCATTTCGGGCGTCGATACCGGCGGGGGGCCGGACGCCAAGGACCCGTTCGTCGGCTCGCCCGCGCGCTTCACCGGCATGCTGGTCGACCTCGAACCTTACGGCTCCTACTCCTCGCAGCTGTTCTTCGACACGATGAGCTTCGGCATCGACGGCGGCTGCAGGATCGTCGCGCCGCGCAACAGCCGGGTCAACGACCGCTACATCAACCTCGGCCGCAACCCGGTCTATTATATCGCCGGTTTCGCCTCGGTGATCTGGCAGACCTCGTTCCGCAAGGATCGGGGCCTGATCGTCGACGATTACGATTCGGCGGCGCTGCGCAAGCTCAAGGAGGCGCTGAAGCAGGACGACGTGCTCGGGCTCACCGTGCGCTGGACCGTCTACCGCACAATCTATTACGACACCCCCGCGCTCGCCACCGACGTGCCGCTGCAGACCGCGGTCGCCGAGCAGCTGATGGCCAAGCTCGAAAGCGGCGGCTTCCAGCCCAATCCGGCGCGCTCCAAGCTGGTCGGCGCGATCGGCCTGTGGCGAAATAGCGAGCCCGAGCACGAGCCCGGCGACCGCGCCCTGCTCGCCACCCAATGGCCGCCGGCAAGGCCCGCAAATCCGCCCTGCGTCGGCACCGCCTTCGCGCGGCTGGGCGAGAAGAGCGTGACGCTCGATCTCGGCAATTCGATGCCGGAGACCGGGCTCGACCTTAAGAAGCAGGATTGGGGCGATTTGCACGTCCGGGCGGTCGACCCCGCCAACCCGAAGCGCGTCGTCGCCAAGCTCGGCACTTTGACCTACAAGGACTATTGCCGCGAGGCGTACGAGGCCGGATCGGGCATTGTGACCCTGGCGGTCGCCGCCGCCGACGCCAAGGCCGCGGCAAAGGCCAATATCCAGGTGGTGCAGGCAAAGACCGGCACGGTGCTGCTGGATGAGGCGCCGCTGCGCGCCATCCCGCTCGTCCCCAATCTCTATCTCGACGCCGGCGAGGCGGCGACGGCGCGGCTGCAGCTCTACCAGCGCGGCGCGCCAGCGGGCGCGGGCGTTCCGATCACCTTGTGCCAGATGAGCGCCGACGGCGGGTCGATCCAGGCCAAGACCCAGATCGCGACCGGCGCGGGCGGCATCGCCAGCTTCCCGATCCAGGTCGGCGAGGGCGAGATCGAGGCGTTCGTGCCGGTGCCGGGGGGCAATCCGGTGCTGCCGACGGACGGTCTCAACACGATGATCAACACCTATATGTACGTGCGCATCCTGCCGGCCGACGCGGGCATCGGCGCGCTGCCGCCGACCTGGGACAATGTCTATGCGAACGTCCTCGCCAATTGGAAGGCGATGGCGCCCTGCATGGACAATTGGCTGGACCTCGACGACGAGGCGCAGGTCCGCGCCTACGCCCCGGTGATCAAGGCGCTGACCGACCCCGCCGCCTTCGAGAATTACCGCTTCATGCCGGTGACCCGCGACATGAGCGCGGGCTGCCGCGCCTTGCTTTACAATTTCCTCGACGGGAAGAAGCCCGCCGCCACGCCGCCCCCCGAGGCCAAGCCCAAAGCCAGGCTGAAGGCAAAGGCGCGGAAATCCGCCGGGAGCGGCCTCGCGGAGATGAGCAAATCGATGCGCTGACCCGCGCCAGCTCGGGCTAGGACGCGTTCGCCCGCCGCTGACGCGTCCACTTATGGGGCGGCGCGCCATAATGGCGGCGGAAGGCGTGGCTCAGGGCGACCTGGTCCGAATAGCCGGTCGCCTCGGCGGCGTCGGCCACCGAACGGCCGCTTTCGAGCAGTCCGGCGGCGCGGGCGAGCCTCAATTCGCGATGATAGGCGATCGGCGCGCGGCCGAAGGCGGACTTGAAATAGCGGGCGAGATGGAATTGCGAGAGGCCGGCGACCGAGGCCATCTGAGCCAGGGTTACGCCCCGGTCATCATGGTCGTGGAGGAAGCCGCGCGCGCGCTCCAGCCGCCGGTAGAGCTCGCGTCGGGTCGAGGGCTTGGCCGCCTTCAGGCCGTCGATCGCCGCGCGGCTCAGCGCCAGCGGCTCGGCGATCGCATTTTCGACCCGCGCCACCAGTTCGTCGGCGAGCTGCGCGCCGAGCCCGGGCTCTCGCGCGATCCGGCAGCCATAATCGTGGAGCGCCCGCCCCATCGCGCTCGCATTGGTCGACAAGATGAGCGAGCGGCCGAGCACCGGATCGTGGCTCTCGGCCCCCGCCGCGCCGGTCACGGCGTCGGGATCGTGCGGCAGCAGCAGGCACAGCCCGGTCATCGCGCCGCGGTTGGTGCCGATGCATTCGCTGCCAGCATCGAGATAGAGGAACTGGCCCGGCCGGACGTGGATGGTGCGGCCGTCAATCTCGTAGCGCTCGTCGCCCTCGAGCACGATCTTGAGCGAAGGCGCCGGCGCGCCGATCGCGGAGCTGCCCGATTGCAGCCGGCACAGGACCAGCTTGCCGGCCGGCGTCGGCCCGCGCGGCGCCTCCAATTGCCGGTCCATGACGATGAAATCGCAGCCCATTTCCACCCCGTGTCTTAGCCCGCTAGGACAGTAGAGCACGGCGAAAATGAACGGGAGCTTACAGCAAGCGCGTGATCGCCAGCGTCGCGCCGGCGGCAAGCGCGGCCGCGACCAGGAAGCGCCACGGCGGCGCCGGCACCAGGGCCGCCTCATTCTCGCCCGCCTCCCGGCGGCCGGTCACCATCGGCGTGACCAGATCGTCGCGGCGGACGAGCCGATAATAAAGGATCGCCGCGACATGGACGGCGATCAGGGCGAGGAGGACGTAGAAGAAGGTCTCGTGGCGATGGGCGAGAATGCGCGCGGTCTCGTAGCTGACGAGGTGCGACAGCGGCCCCTCGTAGAGCGCGTCCTCGTCGATGGCGAACAGGCCGAGCCCGATCTGGGTGAGGAGCACGAGCAGCATGAGCAGGACGCTCCAGCCGCCGAGCGGATTGTGCCCGAGGACCGGGCCGCCGCGGCCGCGCAGGTAGCGCGCGACCGCGCGCGGCCCGCGCACGAAGCCGGCGAAGCGCGCGGTAGAACCGCCTATCAGGCCCCAGATCAGCCGGAACAGTACGAGCCCCATCAGAATCTGGCCGAGCAGGATGTGGA
>JBKJZJ010000144.1:0-5782 GCA_046715355.1 Allosphingosinicella sp.
GCGCCGGGGCACGAGAAGGAAAAATGATGGCGACCGCCACCAAGACCAAGACCGCCGCGAATGCCGGCACCAACATCGTCGGCCGCATCAGCCAGGTGATCGGCGCCGTCGTCGACGTCAGCTTCGACGGCGAGCTGCCGGCGATCCTGTCGGCGCTCGAGACCATGAACGGCGACAACCGCCTCGTCCTCGAGGTCGCCCAGCATCTCGGCGAATCGACCGTGCGCACGATCGCCATGGACGCGACCGAAGGGCTGACCCGCGGCCAGGAGGTGACCGACACCGGCTCGCAGATCCGCATGCCGGTCGGCCCGATGACCTTGGGCCGGATCATGAACGTGATCGGCGAGCCGATCGACGAGCGCGGCCCGATCGGGCACAGCGAGACCGCTCCAATCCACGCCGAAGCCCCGCTCTTCACCGACCAGTCGACCGAGACCTCGATCCTGGTCACCGGCATCAAGGTGATCGACCTGCTCGCGCCTTATGCAAAGGGCGGCAAGATCGGCCTGTTCGGCGGCGCCGGCGTCGGCAAGACGGTGCTGATCCAGGAGCTGATCAACAACATCGCCAAGGGCCATGGCGGCACCTCGGTGTTCGCCGGCGTCGGCGAGCGCACCCGCGAGGGCAACGACCTCTATCACGAATTCCTCGACGCCGGCGTCATCGCCAAGGATGCCGACGGCAATCCGACGCCCGAAGGCTCCAAGGTCGCGCTCGTCTTCGGCCAGATGAACGAGCCGCCGGGGGCCCGCGCCCGCGTCGCCCTCTCCGGCCTCACCATCGCGGAATATTTCCGCGACCAGGAGGGCCAGGACGTGCTCTTCTTCGTCGACAACATCTTCCGCTTCACCCAGGCGGGCTCGGAAGTGTCGGCGCTGCTGGGTCGCATCCCCTCGGCGGTGGGCTATCAGCCGACGCTCGCCACCGACATGGGCGCGCTGCAGGAGCGGATCACCTCGACCAACAAGGGCTCGATCACCTCGGTGCAGGCGATCTACGTCCCCGCCGACGACCTCACCGATCCGGCGCCCGCCACCAGCTTCGCCCATCTCGACGCCACCACCGTGCTGTCGCGCGCCATTTCGGAGCTCGGCATCTACCCGGCGGTCGACCCGCTCGACTCCACCTCGCGCGTGCTCACCGCGCGCACCGTCGGCCAGGAGCATTACGAGACCGCCCGCCGCGTCCAGGAGCCGCTGCAGCGCTACAAGAGCTTGCAGGACATCATCGCCATCCTCGGCATGGACGAGCTCTCGGAAGAGGATAAGCTCACTGTCAACCGCGCCCGCAAGCTGCAGCGCTTCCTGTCCCAGCCCTTCCACGTCGCCGAGGTGTTCACCGGCATCCCCGGCAAGTTCGTGCAGCTCGAGGATACGGTCCGCTCGTTCAAGGCGGTGGTCGAGGGCGAATATGACCATCTTCCCGAAAGCGCCTTCTACATGGTCGGCGGCATCGAGGAAGCGGTCGCCAAGGCCAACAAGCTGGCCGAAGACGCCTGAGATGCAGCGCGCCGCCCTCCTCCTCGCCGTCCTCGCGCTGCCGATGACGGCGGCGCCGGCCGCCGCGCAGATCGCGCCCGGCGTGCGCGCGCCTTCGTCGGTGCGCGACGCGGTCGGCCAGGCCTGGCTGATGGGCTGCTATTTCGCGGCGACCGAACGGCCGTCGGCGGGCCTCAACATGGATATCTCGATGGGCGGCGCGGGCCTGCACCAGCCAAGGTCAATGCCCGCGGACCTGCGCGCCTTCATCGACACCCTGGGCGACCATGTCCGCCTCGCCGTGCTCGACGCGCCGGGCGGCGAGGTCTGGATGTTCTATGATGCCCGCGCGAAGCGCTGCACGATCGTCACCAATCCCGCCAATGCCGAGGGGATCGACGCCGAATTCGCCAACCTGGTGCGGCTCGACAATGACTGGCGCGCCGCGACGCGCGAGGGCGGCGCCGCCGCCTTCGAGCAGGATTTCGAAGCTGCGCCCGCGCTGCGCCGTCCGGGCGGCCGGCTGCGCGCCTGGTATCAGGCAGCCGCGGGGCCGGCATCGCCGCAGATGATCGTGGTCGAACGGGTCCGATAGGAAGCGCGTCATGCTGATCGCCATTGCCGCTCTCGCCCTCGCCGTTCAGGCGCCCGCCGACGACCATCGGGCCGAGGTCGAGCGCGCCGTCTTCGAGCTCTGCCCGGCAGCCATGAACGGCACGCTGTCGCTTTCCGATCCCGCTCAGGTCGCCGCGGCCGGCTATACGCCGACGCAGCCGCGCCAGACGCCGGCCGGTCCCAACCCGCGCGTCACCCGGGGGACCGGTCCGGACAAGATCGTGATTTCCGCCGGCGGCGAGGCCGCGGCGCGGCTTTGCACCGTCTGGTTCGGCGGGCCGGACAACGGGCGGCTCGCCGATCAGGTGAGGTCGCGGGCGCGGTCGAGCGGCTATCTGGGCGGCCGTGCGAGCCGACTCGGCGACGGCACGCCGATGTACAATTTCTGGATCGAAGGCAGCCCGCGGCGCAGCCTGATCATGCTCGGCGTCGACGCGGGCGGCGAGCTCGATTCCGACCGCGCCACCCCCGGCACCACCGTCATTCTCCTGTCCAGACAAGGCTGATCGCATGCCCCTTCATTTCGAACTCGTGACCCCCGAAAAGCTGATCCGCTCGGAGGAGGTCCACATGGTCGTCGTCCCCGGCAGCGAGGGCGATTTCGGCGTCATGGAAGGCCACGCGCCCTATATGTCGACGCTGCGCGACGGCGAGCTCGCCGTCTACCGCGCCTTCCCGGGCGAGCCCGAGCGGATCGCCGTCAAGGGCGGCTTCGCCGAGGTCAGTGAAAAGGGCCTCACCGTGCTCGCGGAGAGCGCGGGCGCGGAGGGCTGACGCCCGCGTTCAGCAGTCGGGCATGCCAGTGTGAATTCCGGCTCGCGCGTATCGCCAGGATTGCGCCTCGCCGCCGTCCCGGCGGGAATGGGTGACAGTGAGGGTGAACGGGCCGCGCCGATAGGCGATGCGCTGGGGCGCGCGGTCGTCCCCGGTCTCGAACACGATCACGCCGTCGCCGGTCTCGACTGTCCGGAACTCCAGCACCGGGCCGCTGCCGGCGGAATAGGACATGGTCAGCCCCTCGCCCAGGTCGATGATCCGCGCGAGCGAGAGCTCGGACAATGTGCTGCCGGCGCGCGCCAGGCCGCCGCGCGCCACTCCGGTGAGGCCGCTCCAGTCGTCGCGCGCCCAGGTCTCGCTTCGCACAAGCGGGCCGCCGGCCAACATCTCCTCGCGGCATATCCAGTCGCCGGCAAGCCAGTCCGGCAGGGCCGCGTCGGGCTGGCCCGCACCGGACAGGACCGCCGCCGCCAGCGTCATCAGGGTCGAAATCGCCATCTGCTTCACTTTCCCTCGACCCGGTCTGCGCCCCGAAAGCTGTACCGGGGATGATCATTGCGGCTCCGGCACGTCGCTGGGCGCCTGCGAGCGCCAGAGCAATAGCCCGGCGCCGACGATCAGCGCCGCGCCGCCGAGCGTCGGCAGGTCCGGCGCGTTGCCGAACCAGGCCCAGCCCAGCGCCATGGCGACGACCAGCTGGACATAGGTCATCGGCGCCACCACCGCCGCCGAGGCGCGTACCGTCGCCGCATAAATGAGCAAATGCCCGAACGTCGCGAAGACCGCGACCGCGCCGCATTTCAGGACGACGACCGCGTCCGGCGCGGGAATGCGGAATTGCGGCGCGCCGCTCAGGTGCAGCAGCGAAGCCGCCGCCACCAGCAGGGGCGCCGCCACCATCGCCAGCAGCAGCTGCATCGCCAAAGCGGGCGCGAGGCCCGCGGCCTTGCGGTTGAAGATCATCAGCCAGGCCATGCCGAACGCCGCCCCGAGCGGCCACAGCGCCGCCGGGCCGAGAGCGAGGATATTGGGGCGAAGCACGATCAGCACGCCGGCAAAGGCCAGCGCGGTCGCGGCCCAGACCGCCCGCGGCGCCCGCTCGCCGAGCACCAGCACGGACAGCAGACCGGTCAGCATCGGGCTGGTGAACTGGATCGCGGTGGCGTCGGCGAGCGGCATCGCCATCACCCCCATGAAGAAGCAGATCGTCGCCAGCGCCACCGCCGCGCCGCGCCCGAATTGCAAGCGCGGCAGCGGCACGCGGAAGCCTTGGCGGCCGTGCACCGCCGCGACGATCGCGGCCAGCGCCAGCGCGCCGAAGCTGTAGCGCAACGCCGCCACCGCCGTCCCGGGCCAGGCGCCGGCCATGCTCTTCACCACCGCATCGCCGATCGACAGGGACACGAAACCGCCCAGGGCGAGGATGAGGGCGCTTCGGGCTGTCGGGGCGCTCACCTGGAAGAGATGCCGTTCCGGTTAGGCAATTGTCAAAGTTTCCAGCCTATTCACCACTGCGATCCGGGAGAGCCCGAAGAAAGACCTTTGCGGGGTTGGCGAAGCGATGAGTGCATTTGGACGACGCAATGGCGTGAACGGCGGCGGCGGCGGCGGCGGCCGGCCGAGCTTCGGCACGGCGCAGCCGATGAAGGGTCCCGCCGGCCCGGCCCAGTCCAAACAGCCCGAAGGCGGCGCCCAATTCCCGCCGATCGAGCCCGAAGCGCTCGAGGTCGAGGACGCGGTCACCACGCCGATGCCCGCGGGCCATGCCGAGGCCATGGCTCGCCTCGCGGACCGACAAGCGCAGTCGGGCGAGCAGGGCCAATCCAAGAACGAAGGCTTCGAGGCCTCGATTCACCGCATCAAGGAGCAGGTGCTGCCGCGCCTGCTTGAGCGCGTCGACCCGGAGGCCGCGGCCACCCTCTCCAAGGACGAGCTCGCCGAGGAATTCCGTCCCATTATCGGCGAAGTGCTCGCCGAGCTGAAGATCAACCTCAACCGGCGCGAGCAGTTCGCGCTGGAAAAGGTGCTGGTCGACGAATTGCTCGGCCTGGGCCCGCTCGAGGAACTCCTCAACGACCCCGACATCAGCGACATCATGGTGAACGGGCCGCAGCAGACCTATATCGAAAAGGGGGGCAAGCTCGAGCTCGCCCAGATCCAGTTCCGCGACGAGGAGCACCTGCTCCAGATCGCCCAGCGGATCGTCAACAAGGTCGGCCGCCGCGTCGATCAGACCACGCCGCTCGCCGACGCCCGCCTCCAGGACGGCAGCCGCGTCAACGTCATCATCCCGCCGCTCTCGCTGCGCGGCACCGCCATCTCGATTCGTAAATTCTCCGAAAAGCCGATCACCATCGACATGATGCGCGGCTGGGGCTCGTTGAACGAGAAGATGGCGACCGTGCTCAAGATCGCCGGCGCGAGTCGGATGAACGTGATCATCTCAGGGGGCACCGGCTCGGGCAAGACAACCATGCTCAATGCCCTGTCGAAGCTGATCGACCCGGGCGAGCGCGTGATCACGATCGAGGACGCGGCCGAGCTTAGGCTGCAGCAGCCGCACTGGCTGCCGCTCGAGACCCGCCCGCCCAACCTCGAGGGCCAGGGCGCGATCACCATCCGCGACCTCGTCATCAACGCGCTGCGCATGCGCCCCGACCGCATCATCCTGGGCGAGATTCGCGGCAGCGAATGCTTCGACCTGCTCGCCGCGATGAACACCGGCCATGACGGCTCGATGGCGACTTTGCACTCAAACTCCCCGCGCGAATGCCTCGCGCGCATGGAGAACATGGTGATGATGTCGGACATCAAGGTGCCGAAGGAAGCGATCTCGCGCCAGATCGCCGATTCGGTCGACCTGATCGTCCAGGTCAAGCGCCTGCGCGACGGCACGCGCCGCTGCACCA
>JBKJZJ010000145.1:0-10880 GCA_046715355.1 Allosphingosinicella sp.
GTCAACGAGGAGGAGCCGGCCCGCCCCGCGCGCGCCCGCCGTCCCCGCCGGCCACGCGAAGACGAGGATATCGCGCCGGCGGCCTGACGGCTCCCTCCTGTTCCCCGGCGAAGGCCGGGGTCCAGCGGCATGGAAGAAGGACTGGGCCCCGGCTTTGGGTCCCATCAAAGTAGTACTTTGATGGGTGCCCTTTCGCCGGGGAACGGAGTGCGTCTGACGTCAATGTAACAAAGTATCATTTCGTTCATTGACCAGACAGCCGGCCTGTGTGACGCTCCCTCCCATAACAAGAGGGGACTTCTCATGCGCGCATTGCTGCTGCTTTCGACGTTCATCGCCGCGCCGGCGCTCGCCCAGGTCTCGGTGGAGATTCCGCCCCCATCGGTAAGCGCGCAGGGCGAGGTCGCCGTCACCATCTACAATAACGACCTCGCTCTGGTGCAGGATCGGCGCCAGCTCGCCATCCCGCAGGGCCGCTCGCGCCAGGAATTCCCCGACGTGTCCGCCCAGATCCGCCCCGAGACGGTGACCCTGACCGGCAACGACGTCGGCATCGTCGAGCAGAACTTCGATTTCGACCTGCTTTCCCCGCAGGCGCTGATGCAGAAAGCGGTCGGCGAGACGATCACCCTGGTGCGCACCAACCCCGCCACCGGCGCCGAGACGCGCGAGCGGGCCCGCGTGCTCGCCGCCAATGGCGGCGTCGTCCTCCAGATCGGCCCGCGCATCGAGGTGCTGCGCGACGACGGCCTGCCGGTCCGCGTCATCTTCGATCGCGTCCCTGAGAATCTGCGCGCCCGGCCGACGCTTTCAGTCACCGTCCAGGCCCAGGCCGCCGGCCGCCGCCCGGTCACGCTCACCTATTTGACGCCCGGCCTCGGCTGGTCGGCGGATTATGTCGCCCTGTTCGACGAGACCAACGGGCGGATGGACGTCCAGGGCTGGATCACGCTCACCAACAATAGCGGCACGCCTTATGTGAACGCCGACACATTGCTCGTCGCCGGCGCGGTCGGCCCGGGGGCGCAGAACAATTATCGCCGCCAGCAGGCCGAGGCGCTGCGCGAGGCCGGCACCGAAAGCGCGGGCCGCGAGCGGCTCGGCGACTTCTACCTCTATCCGCTCCCCGAGCGGACGACGATCGCCAACCGCCAGACCAAGCAGGTCAGCTTCCTCGACGTCCACAACACGCCGGCGGCGCGCGCCTATGAATATCGCAACGCCTGGCTCGGCACCTCGGAGCAGCCGCAAAGCGCCAACACCGTGCTGCGCTTCTCCTCCTCGCGCAACCAGGGCCTGGGCGACGCACTGCCTGCGGGCACCGTCCGCGTCTATCAGCGAGATGCCCGCGGCAATCCGCAATTCGTCGGCGAAAGCGGGATCGGCCATACGCCGATGGGCTCCGAGCTCGGCCTCGTCACCGGCCAGGCGTTCGACGTCAAGGTGAAGCCGGTGGTCGAGCGGCGCGAGCGGATCAACGGCACGCGCTGGCGCACGACCATGCGCTACACGCTCACCAACGCCCGCCCGAACGCGGTCACCGTCGATCTCATGCAATCGGGCCTGTGGGGCGATACCCGCATCGTCGAGGAGAGCATGCCGAGCGAGCGCCGTTCGGCCGACGACGCGCTCTGGCGCGTGCCCGTCCCGGCCAATGGCGAGGCGGTGGTCACCGCGACCTTCGACACGCGCTACTGAGGCGGGCCGATGCGCCGGCAGCGCGCCCGGATTCCGATCCTGCTCCTCGTGCTGGCCGCCGCGCCGGCCGGGGCGCAGACGATCGTGACCTCGGCCGGGCCGGACCGGGTCGCGGTGACGCTCTACCGCGATCCGCAGCGCGCGGTCGGCGATGCCGTGGACCCGAATTGGCTGAACGGCTTCGCGCTGCTTAGCGAAACGCGGCAGGTCACGCTTCCCGCCGGCGAGACGGAGCTTCGCTTCGAGGGGGTGGCGGGCGGCATCGTGCCGCAGAGCGCGATCATCACCGGCCTGCCCGACGGCGTCGTCGAGCGCAATCGCGACGCCTATCTGCTCTCGCCCGAGAGCCTGCTTGATCGCTCGCTCGGGCGCCGTGTCCATCTGCGCCGGACATCGCGCGCAAATGGAGCCGTGACCGAACAGGACGCGGTCATCCGGACCGGCGCCGACGGCGCGGTCGTGCTGCAGACGGCGGCGGGCTATGAAGCGCTGCGCTGCACCGGCCTTCCCGAAATGCCGGTCTATGACGGTGTCCCGCAGGGCCTGGCGGCGCGGCCGACCCTGTCGGTGAGGACGCGTTCCAGCGGGCCGGTCGCCGCCACGGTCACGCTCTCCTACCTGGCGAGCGGCTTCGACTGGCAGGCCAATTATGTCGCGAGGCTGTCGCCCGACGGCGCCCATGTCGATCTGTTCGCCTGGCTGGTGCTCGCTTCGGGGGACGAGACCAGCTTCGTCAATGCCGACACGCAGGCGATCGCCGGCCGGCTCAATCGCGACCGCGTCCAGCAGGTTGGGCCGGTGCAGCGGACGATTCGGCTCCGCTGCTGGCCCCAGGCGACGACCAGCGACATTCCGCTCGAGGAGCTCGCCCGCCGCGGCGATGAAGAGACCTTCATGTTGGGCTCGCCGGTGACCGTCATCAACTCGGCTGACATCAGGCTGCAGGGCACGACCCGCACCGAGGATATGATCAACAGCCTCCCCGAGATGATGGCCCGCCAGGAGAATCTGGGCGACCTCAAGCTCTACCGGATCCCGGAGCCGGTCACCGTCGCCGCCCATAGCCTGAAGCAGGTCGCCTTTCTCGAGCGCAGCGGCGTGCCGGTCGAGATCGTGCATCGGCGCACCGTCTATCCCGGGGAAGAGGATGCGGATGTCTCGCATATCTTTCTCCTCACCCGCAACCGCCCGGAGGAGCAGCTCGGCGTCGCTCTGCCCGGCGGCCGAGTGCAGCTTTTCCGCGATGAGGGCGGCCGTTCGCTGCTGATCGGGGAGGGAGAGGTCCGCGACCATGCGGTCGGCGAGGAGGTCGAGATCGACATCGGCGAAGCCCCCGGCGTCATCAGTCGCGTCAGCGCGGTGCCGGGACGGCGGAGAGAATATCTGCTCACCGTCAGCAACGATCAATCCTATCCCGTCCGCTTCGAAGCGACCTTCCGCACGCTGCCCGGGAACCTGCGCGCCCGCAATGTCGAGCTCGCGCGGCGCAACGGCCTGCCGGCCTGGGCGGTTACCGTCCCCGCGAACGGCAGCGCGAGCCTGCGCTATCGCCTGCGCCGGCTCGATGACTGAGCCGATGCGCCGCCTCGCCGCTCTCTTTCTGTGCCTCGCGCCGCTGCCGGCGGCCGCGCAGACGATCGAGACCTCGGCCGGTCCGGCGCGGGTTGAGGTCACGCTATATCGCAATCCCCAGCGGCCGCCCGAGCAGAGGCCCAATCTGCGATGGCTGAACGGCTTCGCGCTGATCAGCGAGACGCGGCAAGTGACCTTGCCCGCGGGCGAAACGGAGCTGCGCTTCGAAGGCGTCGCCGGCGGCATCCTGCCGCAAAGCGCGATCGTCACCGGTTTTCCGGACGGCATCGTCGAGCGCAACCGCGACGCCTATCTGCTCTCGCCCGCGACCTTGCTCGACCGCTCGCTCGGCCGGCGCGTCCACCTCAGGCGGACTTCGCGCGCGACCGGGCAGGTGCGCGAGCAGGTTGCGATCGTCCGTTCCGGCGCCGGCGGCGCGGTGATCGTCGAGACCGAGGGCGGCTTCGAATCGCTGCGCTGCACCGGCCTGCCCGAGACTTTGGTCCATGCGGGCGTGCCCGAGGGCCTGTCGGCGCGCCCGACTTTGTCGGTGCGCGCGCGCTCGGCGCGGCCGGTCGCCGCCACCGTCACCCTGTCCTATCTGGCAAGCGGCTTCGACTGGCAGGCCGATTACGTCGCCACCTTGTCCGAGGACGGATCGCGGATCGACCTGTTCGCCTGGCTCACTCTGGCGAGCACCGACGAGACCAGCTTCCTCAATGCCGACACCCAGGCGGTGGCCGGCCGGCTGAATCGTCAGAATGTCCGGGCGCAGCCCTCCGAAGGCGGACCGCTCGTCATCGCCTGCTGGCCCCAGGCGACGACCAGCGATATCCCGCTCGAGGAATATGCGCGCATGGAGGGAGCGGAGGACATCGAGATGGATGGCGCGGTCATGTATGACAGCGCGCCGATGCCGATGATGGCATTGGCGGCGCCGCCTCCCGCGCGGGTCGCGCCGGTCCTGCAGGCGCAGCAGGAGGAGCTTGGCGACCTCAAGCTCTACCGCATCCCCGAGCCGGTCACGGTCGCCGCGAACAGCCAGAAGCAGGTCGCGCTGCTGCGGCGCGGCGGCGTCCGGGTCCGCACGCTCTATCGCGCGCGCTTCTCCGGCAACGCCTCGCCTTACGGCTTTGCGGCGCAGCGGCTGCTCGTCACCCGCAACCGCACCGAGGAGGGGCTCGGCCTGCCGCTGCCCGCGGGCCGGCTGATGCTGTTCGACGCCCGGGCGGGCGCGCCCTTCCTGGTCGGCGAAGCCGTGCTCCGCGACCACGCCGTCGGCGAGGACGTCGAGATCGCCCTCGGCGCGGCGCCCGGCGTCCGCGTCGCCCACACGCCGCTCGCCCGCACCGCCACCGACGCCGATTATGAGATCGTCGTCACCAACGACCGGCCTTCGCCGGCGGTCTTCGAAGCGGAGATCGACGCGCAGGGCTTGCGGGTCGACTCGCCAGCCTCGCTCTCGAGGCGCAACGGCATGGCCTTGTGGCGGATCACCGTCCCCGCAAACGGCAGCGCGAGCTTGCGCTACCGGCTGAGCCGATGAGAGCCTTGCTTTTCCTCGCCCTGCTGCTCGCTTTGGCGAGCCCGCCCGCCGCCGCGCAGACGGTCGTGACCTCGGCCGGGCCGGAGCGGGTCGCGGTCACCATCTATCGCAATCCCCAGCGCCCGCCTGACCAGCCGCCCAATCTCGGCTGGCTGAACGGCTACGCTTTGGTCAGCGAGACCCGCTCGATCACCCTGCCCGCGGGCGAATCCGACGTGCGGTTCGAGGGCGTGGCGGGCGGCATCCTCCCGCAAAGCGCGATCGTCACCGGCTTTCCCGACGGAATCGTCGAACGCAACCGCGACGCCTATCTGCTCTCGCCGGCCACCTTGCTCGACCGCTCGCTCGGCCGGCGCGTCGCGATCCGCCGCACCTCGCACGCCACCGGCGCCGTCACCGAGACCGAGGCGGTGATCCGCAGCTCGGCGAGTGGCGGCATCGTCCTGCAGACGCCGGCCGGGGTCGAGGCGCTGCGCTGCACCGGCCTTCCCGAGGGCCTGGTCTATGACAGCATCCCGCCCGGCCTTTCGGCGCGGCCGACGCTGTCGGTGCGGACCCGCTCCGCCGCCCCCGTCACCGCCACCGTCACCCTCTCCTATCTCGCCGGCGGCTTCGACTGGCAGGCCAATTACGTCGCCCAGCTCTCGGCCGACGGTACCAGCGTCGAGCTGTTCGCCTGGCTGACCCTGGCGAGCACCGACGAGACCAGCTTCGTCAACGCCGACACCCAGGCGGTGGCGGGCCGGGTCAACCGCGAGGAGGCCGAGGTGCAGCCGCGCGAGGGCGGACCGGTCAACCTGCAATGCTGGCCGATGGCGACGACCAGCGACATCCCGCTCGATCAGTTCCGGCAGATGGCCCGCAGGCGCGGCTTCGCCGGCGGCGGCGGCGAGGACATCGTCGTCACCGGCAGCCGGATCCCGTCCCAGAACCTGACGTCCGTATCGCCGGTCACGGCGATCAGCGCCAGCCAGGAAGATCTCGGCGACCTCAAGCTCTACCGCATCCCCGAGCCGGTGACGGTGGCCGCGAACAGCCAGAAGCAGGTCGCGCTGATGAACCGGCCGGACGTCCGCATCGCCATGGTCTATCGGCAGGGTGTCTATCGGAACGCGGACTCGATGGCGACGCAATCGGCCGCGCCGGCGCACCTGGTGCTGACCGCGCGCAACCGAACCGAGGACGGGCTCGGGCTGCCGCTGCCGGCGGGGATGCTGGTCTTGTTCGGCGAGCAGGCCGGCCGGCCGATGCTGCTCGGCGAGGGCTCGGTGCGCGATCACGCGGTCGGCGAGGAGGTCGAGATCGAGCTCGGCCAGGCGCCCGGCGTCAACAGCCAGATCGCCCTGGTAAGGGAGGAAACTCGCTGGTGGCATTATCGCCTGACCGTCACCAACGACCGCGCCGTGCCCGTCTCCTACCAGGCGATCCTCTATCGCGATCCGGAGGAATTTCGGTTCGGGCAGCGGCTCGGGCGGCGGTTCGGCTGGCCGATGTGGGCGGTCACCATCCCGGCCAATGGCAGCGTGACGCTCGACTATCGAATTAGGCGCGAACCCCCGCCACGCCCGCCGGCCCGCAATCGCACGAGATCGCGAAACTGAAACCGGCCCGCAATGGGCGCGTCATCAAGCAAGCCCAATGAAAAACGGCTTGCAAGAGTCGGCGGCGCGTCCATTCTGTTGGGACGTGGGCGAGTCGATTGCTCGGCGCCACAAGATCCAGGGGAGGGGAATATGGCAAACACGATCAACACCGCCGCGGTCAGCTGGACGGACAATAATGGCGTTCACCTCCGGGTCTATCAGTCGGACGGCTATAATGTGACCGAGCGCTGCTACGATCAAGGCGCATGGACCACGGGCGGCTTCGCCCAGGAGGGCGATGGCGTATCGGCGACCACCTGGCAGCAGAATGGCGGCCCCTCGATCCGCGTCTATTGCACCTTCGAGGACAATACCACGGAATGGTGCTGGGATACGGGCGGCGGCGGCTGGTACAAGGGCGCCTATACGCAGGGGTGAAGAGCACCCTAAGGAGTCATCCCGGCGAAGGGGCACCCCGCATAGTACTACTTTGCGAGGACGCCGAAGGCCGGGACCCATGACCACCGGCGATTGCGGAAATGCGCAGACTTCAGCGCTCCTCTTCCAGCCCCGGGTTCATGGGTCCCGGCATTCGCCGGGATGACTCTGATATTCCATGAAGCTCTTCAAGTAGATGAGCGAGACCAGGACGGCGACGAGCGCGGCCAGCGCCATCCATTTCATGCCTCTATTCGACTGAAAAATGTCGTTGCCATCCACCTCGGCCTGTCTGACTCTGTTCAAACGACGGTCGAGTCGACTGTGCGGCTCAAGCAGGGGAGGACTTCATGGCTTCGAATACCAGTTTCCCGGTCGGCACTGCCTCACTCAACTGGATCGATTCCGGCGGACAACTTCACATTCGGGTCTATTCGACCGACGGCTACACGGTGACCGAGCGGTGCGCCGACGGCGGGGGCTGGACCAGCGGCGCGTTCAGCGCGCCCGGGACGAACGTCTCGGCGATGGTCTGGCAGGCCGGCGGCGCCGCCCACATCCGGGTCTATTGCACGTTCGAGGACACCATCACCGAGTGGTGCAGCGATGGGTCCGGTGCCTGGACCCAGGGTTCCTACACGACCCAGTGAGCGCCGATCCTAGTCGCGCTTGAGCGGCCGGGGCTGGTGGGCGGAGTCGAGGGCGACGAAGGTGAACAGGCCTTCGGTGACCTTGACCTCGCGCTTGCCGCGATCGCGGCTGGCGACGACCTCGATCCGGATCGCGATCGAGGTGCGGCCGATCCGCTCGACCCGCGCATAGACCGAGACCAGGTCCCGCAAAAGGATCGGGGCGATGAACTCCATCGCGTCGATCGCCACCGTCGCCACCGGGCCGTCCGCCTCGCGCGAGGCGACGATGCCGGCCGCGATGTCCATCTGCGAGAGCACCCAACCGCCGAAGATATGGCCGTTGGCATTGATGTCGGAGGGCCCCGGCACCACCCGCAGGATCGCCTCGCCCCGGCCTTCGCTCATCCGTCGTCGTCCGGCGGGCGACCGGCCTCGTCGTCATGGCCGGTGCGGTTGGAAAGGAAGACCAGGCCCATCAGCCCGGTCCCCACCAGCACCATCAGGCCGACCCCGGCGATGGTCGCGATCAGCATGTGGATCGGCACCGGATCGCCGAAGCTCTTCAAATAGATGAGCGAGACCAGCACCGCGACGACCGCGGCCAGCGCCATCCAGCGCATGGTCCGCTTGTAGCGCGCCCAGGCGGCCGCCGCGCGCTCGAAATCCTGCTTGCGCCTGTCGTGGACGGGGTCGTGCCGGGGCATGGCTTCCCTTTGGCCCCGGGTCATGGGATCATCAAGCCCCGAGTCGCGTTACCAAGCGAAGGGAGAGGCACATGACCATCGCCGCGATCCTCGTGAACAAGGGAAGCGAGGTCTTGACCGTCGAATGCGACACGCCGGTGCGCGACGCCGTCGCCCTGCTCGCGGAGCGCAAGATCGGCGCGGTGCCGGTGGTGAAAGCGGGCGTCGTCGCCGGCATCATGTCCGAGCGCGACGTCATCTATTGCCTGAGGAGCGACGGCGCCGCCGTGCTCGACTGGACGGTGGAGCGGATCATGACCGCGCCGGCGATCACGGTGACGCCCGGAACCGAGATCATGAGCGCTCTTTCGCTGATGACCAGGCGCCGCATCCGCCATCTGCCCGTGGTCGAAGGAGAGGCGCTGATCGGGCTCGTCTCGATCGGCGACCTGGTCAAATTCCGCATGGACAAGATCGAGGCGGAGGCCGCCGCGATGCTGAGCTACATTCAGAGCACTTAGGGGACAGTTACCAGTAACTGTCCCCATTCCCGCTCAGTAACTGTCCCCATTCCCGCTCCGGCGGAACAGGCCGGCCACCTCCTCGACGATCGGCCGCGCGAAGGCGATCAGGAAGCCCGCATAGGCCGCGGCCCCGGCGGCCACGAGCAACGCCAGCCGCTTGCCGGTGCCGATGTCGGGCAGCAGCGCGTCGAGCCCGGCGACGACCGCCGCCATCGCCGCGCCTGCGGCGAGGCCGGGCGCGACGGCGGCGAGAAGCGCGCGCCGGCTGATCCCGAGCACCGGGCGCGACATTTCGACGGTGACCGCGAGCAGGGCGCCCATGCCGCCGAGCCAGGCCCAGGCCAGCCCCTCGGGGCCCCAGTTGATGCCCAAGGCGAAGCCGGCGGGGAGCAGAACCGCGCCGACCAGGCCGGTCCTGACCGCCATGCCCGGCCGGCCGAGCGCGTTGGTCGCCGGCGCGAACAGGATCTGCAGCGTCATCAGCGTCATCGCCGCGCAGAGCAGAGGGACGAGGTGCGCCGTCTCGCCCCATTTGGCCCCGAGGAAGGTCGTCACCAGCGGCCCGGCGGTGACCGCCAGCCCGAAATAGAAGGGCATGGCGACCAGCATGATCAGCCGCACCGACTTCAGGAAGGCCGACTGGATCATGTCCGGCCGCGCCTGGATCCGCGAATAAGCGGCGAAGGCGACCTCGTTCAGCGGCGGCACGAACTTGGCGGCGAGGATCTGGGTGAGGAAGAGCGCGGTCGTGTAGATGCCGAGCAAATGCACGTCGAGCGAGCGGCCGCCGATGAAGACGTCAGACTGGCTCTGCACGAACCAGCAGAATTGCACCGCCACCATCGCCATGCCGTAGCGCAGCATGGTGCCCGCGCCCGCGAAGCGGAAGCGCGGCCTGATCTCCCACAATCTCGCCGCGATCACATAGCCGGCGGCGCGCGAGAACCACAAGGCGCCCGGCGCCGCCACCAGCGTCCACACGCCGAGCCCCGCATAAGCGCAGCTGAGCGCCGTCACCGCGCTGATCGCGGCGGCGGCGAGGTCGATCCGCGACTGGCGCTTGAAATCGAGCCGGCGGACGAGCAGCGCGTGGCCCAGTGCGATGAACGGATTGGCGAGAAAGAACAGAGCCTGGACCCGCAGCAGATCGGCGACCATCGGCTGATGGAAATATTGGGCCGCGTAGGGCGCCGCGAGCAGCTGCACCCCGGCAAGGGCGCCGTTCATCAGGATCAGCATGGCGAAGGCCTGGCCGATCTTGTGCTTGTCGGTCGTGTCGTCGCGGACCAGCGAGCTCGCGAAGCCCCAGCCGTTGAACAAGGCGAGGAAGGTCAGCACCACGACTGTCATCGCGACCAGGCCGTAATCGGCCGGCTCCAGCATGCGGATGACGAGGAAGGTCGAGGTCCAGGCGATGAGCTGGCCGAGCAGCTGGCTGCCCGAACGCCAGATCACGCCCGCCTTCACCTGCTGGGCGAAGGCCGGTTCGCTCCGCCCGGACGCGGCGGAATCGTCGGCCGCGCCGGCCGGCTGCTGAACTTGGGCTTCCATCTTGCGCGGCTCTAGCGCAAAGGGGTTAAGCCCGCGTTGAGGATAGCCGCCGCGCGCCGGGGTGAAGCGCAGGGAAGGTTTTCGGAAAAAGGCGGTTGACGCCCGGGCGAGTCCTACATATATGCCCCCTTCACCGACGGGGCAGGGCAACCTGCCTGGCCTCGTTGCGTCTCTCTTAACCGACCACCGGTCTCCCGGCTCACACCGGGAAGGGAAACGCGTCGGCTCTTTGACATTGTCGGTTTAGATGAAGGGACATGTGGGCGGCGGCTCCGGTCACCAGCGGCTTCAAGGCGCTGGAGGATCGGTAAAGCATAAGCCGTTCCATGGACTGGTCGTGCGAGGCTTGCCTCAGCGATCGGTTCTACATGTCTCGTTACATATCCACAGTATATGTGAAGTGCAGGAACGGCTCCTTGAAAGCCGGCCCTAATTGCTTTCGGGTTTTCCCTCGGAGGCGCCTGGGTCGGTCATAAACTTGAGAGTTTGATTCTGGCTCAGAACGAACGCTGGCGGCATGCCTAACACATGCAAGTCGAACGAGACCGCTGACTTCGGTTGGCGCGTCTAGTGGCGCACGGGTGCGTAACGCGTGGGAATCTGCCCTTGGGTTCGGGATAACAGTTGGAAACGACTGCTAATACCGGATGATG
>JBKJZJ010000146.1:0-12202 GCA_046715355.1 Allosphingosinicella sp.
TCTTTTGTTTATATTACCCCGGCGGTGCGCGTCGCCTATGCTTGGGGGTGGTTGTATTTTCCCCCCGCGGCCGCGCCAGATGGGGCAGTGAGCGACCGCCCCAACTTCATCACCCCCGCGGGCTACCGCAAGCTGCGCGAGGAATATGAGGCCCTCTTCGCCGGCGAGCGGCCGAAGCTGCTGGAGACGATCGCCTGGGCGGCGGCGAACGGCGACCGCTCCGAAAATGCCGATTACCAATATGGCCGGCGGCGGCTGCGCGAGGTCGACCGGCGGATCAACTTCCTCTCCCGGCGGATGAAGCAGGCGAAGGTCACCGATCCGGCGCGCCAGCCCGACAAGAGCCGCATCTGGTTCGGCGCCACCGTCACTTTGGCCGACGAGGAGGACAATAAGCGCATCCTCACTCTGGTCGGCGAGGACGAGGCCGACGCTTCGGCGGGCCGGATCAGCTTCCATTCGCCGATCGCCCGCGCCGTCCGCGGCGCCGCGGTGGGCGACGTCCGCCGGGTCGCGCTGCCCGGCGGCGAGATGGACTATGAGGTAGTGGCGATCGATTATCCGGGCTGAATGCAACGCACGATCATGGTTTTGATGCCGGCGGTGATGTCCGCAGGTGTATTATAAATATAATACTCTTGCCCAGGACAGAGGAAAAGGGGACATGACGTTCTCTCTCGGCGGAGCACTAGCATGAAAGCGATTGTCTATGAGCGCTTCGGCTCGGTTGACCAGCTTCGCTGCGAGGAGATCGAGAAACCGTCCCCCGGCGAAGGCCAGGTGCTGATCAAGGTGCACGCCGCCTCGGTCAATCCGCTCGATTGGCACATGCTGAGGGGAACGCCGCGCCTCATCCGTCTCTCCTCGGGGTTGAAACAGGGCAAGTGGATGCGGCCCGGCCGCGACGTGGCGGGCGTCGTCGAGTCGGTCGGCGCGAAAGTGGCGCGCCTGCGCCCCGGCGACGCCGTGTTCGGCGCCTCGCAGGGTGCCTTCGCCGATTATCTCTGCGGCTCCGAAGGCGCCTTCACCGCCAAGCCGCCGTCCGTCCCGTTCGAGGAGGCGGCGGCGGTTCCGATCGCTGGCCTCACGGCGCTGCAGGCGCTGCGCGACTGCGGCCGGCTCCGGGCGGGGCAGCGCGTGCTGATCAACGGCGCCGGCGGGGGCGTCGGCACCTTCGCCGTGCAGCTCGCCAGGCTGGAGGGCGCACAGGTGACCGCGGTGAGCAGCGCGGCCGCCGCCGAGCTGGTACGCGGTCTCGGGGCCGATCGGGTGATCGACTATGCGAAGACAGACATCGTCCGCGACGGCGATCGCTACGATCTGATTCTCGACCTCATCGGCAACCATGGCTACCGCGCGTTGAAGCGCATCCTCTGGCCGGGCGGGCGCATCGTCGGCGTGGGAGGTGGCGGGAAGAACGGACGCCGCCTCGGGCGCTGGATGATCCGCACGCTGCTGGCCTCTCTTGCCTCGCGCCTTTCCGGTCGCAAGGTCGTCATGTGCGTGTCGAAGCTGAACCTCGACGATCTCGACCGGCTGGGCGCGCTGATCGCCGAAGGCAGGCTGCGTCCGGTGATCGACCGGCGCTACAGGCTGAGCGAGGTGCCGGCGGCGATCCGCTACCTGGCGGAGGGGCATGCCCGCGGCAAGGTGGTCATCGGCCTGGAAGGCTGAGAGCCGTTCAATCCAGCGCCTTCTTCATCGCCTCCAGCTCGGCATCGGGCTTGGGCGGACCCTTGGGGAGCGATGCGGCCAGCGTGTCGGCAACGCGGGTCAGGGCGGCGATACGCGCCGATTTCTTGTTGTTGCCGTCGATCGCCGTCCACGGTGCCCAGTTTCTGTCGGTCTCGGCGAACATCTCCTCGATCGCCTCGAGATAGTCGTCGCGGCGGGCGCGGTTGCGGATGTCTTCGGCATTGACCTTCCAGCGCTTCCAGGGATGGTCGAGCCGCGCCTTGAGGCGCTCCGCCTGCTCCTCCCGCGTGACGTGAAAGAAGAGCTTGACGATCAGCGTGCCGGCGGCGGCGAGCTGCGATTCCAGCTCGTTGATCTCGTCATAGGCGCGGCGCCATTCGGCCTTGTCGGCGAAGCCCTCGACGCGCTCGACGAGGACGCGGCCGTACCAGGAGCGGTCGAAGATCGCGACCTCGCCGGCGCCCGGCATCCGCGTCCAGAAGCGCCACAGATAATGATGTGCCTTTTCCTCGTCGGTGGGCGCGGCGATCGGCCAGACCTGATAGGCGCGCGGATCGCAATCGGCGGTGAGGCGCTGGATCGCACCGCCCTTCCCGGCCGCGTCCCAGCCCTCGCAGACGATGATCGCCGAGCGCTTGTGGACCAGATTGGCCACGAACAGATGGGAAAGCCGCTCCTGCAGCGCGGCGAGGTCCGCCTCATAGTCGCCGGGATATTTCGCCCCCGACTCATAGTCCTTGAGCTTGATCGCCATGCCCGCGATCTAGCAGCCGGCTTACTCGGGCGCCACGACCTTGGCGGGATCCTTCGCGGCTGTCCCGGAAGGGGGCACGAGGCGGATGTGGAGTTCGCGCAGCTGCCGGGCCGACACCTCGCCGGGCGCGTTCATCATCAGATCCTCGGCGCGCTGGTTCATCGGGAAGAGGACCACTTCGCGGATATTGGGCTCGCCGGCGAGCAGCATGACGATGCGGTCGATGCCGGGCGCTGAGCCGCCATGCGGCGGCGCGCCATATTTGAAGGCGTTGATCATGCCGGCGAAGTTGGTGTCGACGTCGGCCTGGCTATATCCTGCGATCTCGAACGCCTTGTACATGATGTCGGGCCGGTGGTTGCGGATCGCTCCGCTCGACAATTCGACGCCGTTGCAGACGATGTCGTACTGGAAGGCGAGGATATCGAGCGGGTCCTTCCGCTCGAGCGCCTCGAGCCCGCCCTGCGGCATCGAGAAGGGGTTGTGGCTGAAGTCGACCTTCTTCGATTCCTCGTCATATTCGTACATCGGAAAATCGACGATCCAGCAGAAATCGAAGCGGTCCCGATCGATCAGCTCGAGCTGCTCGGCGACGCGCGTGCGGGCGAGGCCGGCGAGCCTGGCCGCGGCCGCTTCCTTGCCGGCGGCGAAGAAGAGGCCGTCATTCGGCCCCAGGCCGAGCGCGTCGGCGAGCTTCTCCATCCCGTCCTGGCCGTGATTGTTGGCGATCGGCCCGCCGAACACGCCGTCCTTGCGGGTCGCGTAGCCCAGGCCCGGAAAGCCTTCCGACTGCGCCCAGGCATTCATCTCGTCGAAGAATTTGCGCGACCTTTCGGCGGTGCCCGGCGCCGGAACCGCACGCACCACGTCGCCCGCCTCGACCATCGAAGCGAAACGGCCGAAGCCCGAGCCGCGGAAATGATCGGAGACGTCCGCGATCAGCAGCGGATTCCTGAGATCGGGCTTGTCGGAGCCGTATTTGAGCAGCGCCTCCTTATAGGGAATGCGCGGGAACTGGCCGGCGGGGGTCACGCTCTTGCCGTTCGCGAACTCCTCGAAGACGCCGGCGAGCACCGGCTCGATCGCTTCGAAAACATCGTCTTGCGTGACGAAGCTCATTTCGAAATCGAGCTGATAGAATTCGCCGGGCGAGCGGTCGGCGCGGGCGTCCTCGTCGCGGAAGCAGGGCGCGATCTGAAAATAGCGGTCGAAGCCCGCGACCATGATCAACTGCTTGAACATCTGCGGCGCCTGCGGGAGCGCATAGAATTTACCGGGATGGACGCGGCTCGGCACCAGATAGTCGCGCGCGCCTTCCGGGCTCGACGCGGTGAGTATGGGCGTCTGGAACTCGGTGAAGCCCTGCTCGATCATCCGCTGGCGGATCGAGCTGATCACGTTGGAGCGCAGCAGGATGTTGGCGTGCAGCCGCTCGCGCCTGAGGTCGAGATAGCGGTAGCGCAGGCGGATATCCTCCGGGTAATCCGCCTCGCCCGCGACCGGCAGCGGCAGTTCCTCGGCGGCCGACTGGACCACGACTGTGTCGGCGACCACTTCGATCGCGCCGGTCGGCAGGTTCGCATTGGTCGCCTCGGGGCCGCGCGACACCACCTCGCCGTCGATCGTCACCACCGATTCGGCGCGCAGATGCTCGAGCATGGCGAGCGGCTCGCTGCCGGCGCGGGCGACGATCTGGGTGAGCCCATGATGGTCGCGAAGATCGACGAACAGCACGCCGCCATGGTCGCGCTTCCTGTGCACCCAACCCGACAGCTTGACCCGCGTCCCGACATCGCTCTCACGGAGCTGGCCGCAATTGTGGGTGCGATAGGCGTGCATGGTCATGGGCGTTGGCGGCTTCTGGTCGAGGTTGAACGGCCGGCGCGGCGGTCGGCTGCATCGGGATGCGCTCTCTAGCGCCTCGCCGCCGCTTCGTCACCCCATTGCCTTGACCCGCATTTGCCGCGATGGTCGCCGGCTCGGCATGGGTTTCGAGCGGGGGCGGAAATGAAGGCACGATCGTGGATGGCCGTATCGGCGATGCTCCTGGCCGCGGCCGCTTGCTCGGGCGGCCAGGACAAGGACGGCAATGCCGGCGCCTCGAACGGACAGTCGGCCGGCTCCGGCGACGCCGCCCCGGCGCGCCGCCCCGCGACGCGGCAGCAACTTACCCGTATCATCGACTGCGCGGTGACCTTCGATTCCGTCGCGACGCTCTACCGAGTGATGGGCGGCACCAAGACCGGCGCCGAGGCGGATCGCATGCGGCAATCTTCCGAACAAAGGGATGCGGCGGCGCGGCAGCTGGCGATCCGGGCCGTGGCGGTCGGGGCGGAGCTCGGCATACCGGAGGTCGAAGTCCGGAGCCAGCTCCGCGAGGCGCGCGAACGAATCCAGCGGGAATCGCGCGTCGGCGATTTCGCCGACTTCGCCGTGCGCATGGGCCGCGAAGCGGATCGCTGCGTCGCCGAATTGCCCGGACTGCTCTGAGCCTCTCGCCGTTTTTTGCTCGCCCGGCCATCAGCCGCTTTGACCATGGTCGCGCGGCGCTTATAGGCGCGCCATGCTCATCCACCCGTTGATTACCGATACGGCGACGCTCGAATCCCTCTGCGAACGGCTGGCCCGCTCGCCCTTCGTCGCCGTCGACACCGAGTTCATGCGCGAGAACACCTACTGGCCGGACCTGTGCCTGTTCCAGCTGGCCAATAGCGAGGAGGCGGCCGCGGTCGACCCCAAGGCCGAAGGGATCGACCTCACGCCGCTCCTCAACCTGCTCGTCAACAACGAGCATGTGCTCAAGATCTTCCACGCCGGCGGCCAGGATATCGAGATCGTCTTCAACCTGACCGGCGGCACTCCCCATCCCTTGTTCGACACCCAGATCGCGGCGATGGCGCTCGGGCTCGGCGAGCAGGTCGGTTATCAGAATCTCGTCGAGAGCCTGTTGGGACGGACCCTCGACAAGGGCGCGCGCTTCACCGATTGGGCGCGCCGCCCGCTCGACAAGCGCCAGATCGACTATGCGATCGGCGACGTCACCCATCTCGCCGAGCTCTTCCCCAAGATGCTCGAGCGGCTGAAGCGGACCGGGCGCGGCGGCTGGCTCGACCAGGAGATGGAGCGGATCGCCGACCCGGCCAATTACATCAACGATCCGGCGCTCGCCTGGAAACGGGTCAAGATCCAGTCGCGCCGCCCCGACGCGCTCGGCCGGCTGAAGGCGCTCGCCGCCTGGCGCGAGATCGAGGCGCGCTCCAAGAACCTGCCGCGCGGGCGAATCATGAAGGACGAGACCATGGCCGACGTCGCCGTCCATCCGCCGGCGAACCAGGAGGCGCTGGGCCAGGTGCGCGGCCTCTCCGCGGCCTGGAGGGGCAACGACATCGGCGCCAGGATGATGGAGGCGCTCGCTTATGCCGAGCCGCTCGCCCCGTCCGAGTTGCCGGCGCGCGAGGATCGCGGACCCGGGCTCGGCAAGGAGGGCGCTCTCGTCGCGGACCTGCTGAAGCTGCTGCTCAAGATCAGGGCGCGCGAGAGCAATGTCGCGCCGCGGCTGGTCGCCAAGTCGGAGGAGCTGGAAATGCTGGCGGCGGGGCGCCGCGAGGGGCTGGCGATCCTGGAGGGCTGGCGGTTCGAGGAATTCGGCCGCGACGCGCTCGATCTGGTCGAGGGCCGGCTCGCCTTCGCGATCCGGGGCGGCAAGCTGATCATGACCCGCACCGCATTGGAGAGTGACAATGAAGATCCTGATCGCCGCTTTGGCGCTGGGCCTGCCCGCCTGCGCGACGACGCCGGCTGAAGGCGCGCCGGAGCCCGGCACCGATGCCTGCAACGCCGCCGCGGCGCGCGCCCTTGTCGGCCGCCCGGCCACGGCCGCCTTGCTCGCCGAAGCGCGGCGGCTGACCGGCGCTCGGCGGGTGCGCCCGATCCGGCCGGGCGACGTGGTGACGATGGATTACAGCCCCGAGCGGCTCAACATCCACATCGACGCCGACGGCAAGGTCGACCGCTTCGCCTGCGGTTAGCGGTCTCAAAGAACCGCCTTCAGCCCCAGCGCGGTGGCGAGGCTCTTCAGCCGGCGCTCCACGATCTCGCCAACCAGCGGCGCCTGCGCGGAATCGACCTCGAGCCGCAGCGCGTCGCCGTCGCGGCTGAGGCGGCTGTGCTGGAGTCCGGCGGCGACGCCGCCGCTGAGCCTTTGCCCGAGCCGCATCGCATAGCCCCAGGCGGTGGCGCGCTTCAGCTCGGCGGGCGTGGCAAGCGCGGCGATCGCCGGATAGGGCAGCTCGCGGCCGCCGCCGAAATTGCAGAACAAGGCCTGGGCGAGCCTCACCCGTCCGGGCGCGTCGATCGCCACCCAATTGCCGTGCAGCGCCATGTCTATGCCGCGCTCGGCGCGGAAATCGGGATGGGCCGCCCAGGCGATGTCGCCGAGCAGGCAGGCGGCGAGGCGCAGCCGGGCACAGCGCGGATCGTCGTCGAACGCGGGCGCGATCCATTGATCGAGCAGGTCGCCATGCTGGGCGAAGCGGCCGAGCCCCGCTCCGGCCTCGCGCGCCGCGAAGATCAGCGGATCGAGCCGGCGTTCGACGCGTGGCAATTCGTCGTAGAGCAGACCCTCGCGGATGCCGAAGCTGGAAACGATGAGTCCGCCCGGACCGAGCGCGCCGGCCAGTGCGTCGAGCAGCAGATTGGCGTTGGGCAAAGTCGGAAAGCGCGAGATCGAGACCGAGCCCAGGTCCGGAATCGCGGCCCTGTCGCCGTTCAGCACCTCGCGCAGCTCGCGGGGGCGGCCGACAGGCATGTCATATTGGTGGGTGACGGGGAGCGGATGCTCGATCAGCGCCATGTCGAGCCGCGCCAGCGCGCGCCAGCTTCCCCCGACCAGGTAGAATGGCCGTCCGCGGCAGGCGCCCTCGAAGCCCGCCGCCGCGACCGCCTTTGCCACCCTCTTGGCGAAATGGCCCTTCGCTGCCAGCGCGTCGAGGCGGAGCACGCCGAGCGGCAGCGAGGCGCTGCGCAGCACCCGGCCGCCGGCGATTTCGACCAGCTCCAGGCTGCCGCCGCCCAGGTCGCCGACGATGCCGTCCGCTTCGGGGATCGCCGAGAGCACGCCCTGCCCCGCCCTTTTGCCCTCCTCGTCTCCCGACAGGATGCGCGGATCGAGGCCGAGCGCCTTCACGCGCTCGAGGAAAGCGGCGCCATTCGAGGCCTCGCGCACCGCAGCGGTGGCGACGGTGCGGGTGCGCACCACCTTCATCTGGCGGACCAGCAGGCGGAAGCGCGCCAAAGCGGCGAGCGCCCGCGCCTCGGCTTCGGGAGCGATCGCGCCGGTTTCGCCGACGCCGCGCCCAAGCCCCGCCAGCACCTTCTCGTTGAAGATCACCGACGGGATGCGGGTCGCGCCCGAATAGACGACTAGGCGGACCGAATTGGAGCCGATATCGATGATCGCGACCGGCTTCTCCGCGAACATCGGGGCCGGCATTCAGGCCCGGCCGCGCGGGATTGTGAGCTTCTTGGGCGTCGCCTCGCTCGACTGCAAAGCGGCGCCGCGACCCGACAGTGACGGGTTGGTCATGAAATAATGGTGGAGGTTGAACGGCGTCTCCTCGGGCAGCAAGGCGAAGCGCGTATAGCTGCCGTCGGCGTTGAGGTGCCAGCTCTGCTCGTTGTCGATGATGTTGGCGACCATCACCTGATCGAGAATCTGGGCGTGGACGGTGTCGTTGTCGATGGGCAGCGCATATTCGACGCGGCGGTCGAAATTGCGGGGCATCCAGTCGGCCGAGGAGATGTAGACCTTCGCCTCGCTGTTGGGCAGCGCGTCGCCGTTGCCGAAGCACCAGATCCGGCTGTGCTCGAGGAAGCGGCCGACGATCGACTTGACGCTGATATTCTCGCTGAGCCCCGGCACGCCGGGCCTGAGGCAGCATATGCCGCGGATGACGAGGTCGACGTCGACGCCGGCCTGGCTCGCCTCGTAGAGCTTGTCGATGACCGCCGGATCGACCAGCGAGTTCAACTTGGCCCAGACCGCGCCGGGCTTGCCGGCGCGGACATTGGCGATCTCGGCGTCGATCATCGCCTCGATCTGCGGACGCAAATTCTTGGGCGACATGGTGATCAGCTCGAGCGCGCGCGGCTCGATATAGCCGGTGATGTAGTTGAAGATGTCGGCGACGTCGCTGCCGACCCTGGGATCCGCGGTGAAGAAGCTCAGATCGGTGTAGATGCGGGCGGTGACCGGGTGGTAATTGCCGGTGCCGAGGTGGCAGTAGGTGCGGTAGCCGCCGCCTTCCTCCCGGCGCACCACCATCGACATCTTGGCGTGGGTCTTCCACTCGATGAAGCCGTAGACGACCTGGACGCCGGCGCGCTCGAGCGCGTCCGCCCACATCAGATTCTGCTCCTCGTCGAAGCGGGCCTTCAATTCGACCACTGCGGTCACCGACTTGCCGGCCTCGGCGGCGGCGATCAAAGCGTTGATGACGGCGCTCTGCTTGCCGGCGCGGTAGAGCGTCTGCTTGATCGCGACCACGCCGGGATCCTCGGCCGCCTGCCTCAGGAAGGCGAGGACGACGTCGAAGCTCTCATAAGGGTGGTGGACGACGATGTCCTTGGCGCTGATCGCGGCGAAGCAATCGCCGTCATATTCGCGGATCCGCTCGGGAAAGCGTGGGCTGTAGGGCGGGAATTTGAGATCGGGCCGGTCCTCCTCGACCAGCAAGGCGAGGTCGGCGATGCCGAGGAAGCCGGTCGATTCGAAGACCAGCGCGTCGGAGGCGTCGATGCCCTCGCGGACCAGCGCCTCGAGCTCGTCGGGTATGTCGGCCTCGAGCTCGAGCCGGATCACCCTGCCCCGCCGCCGCCGCTTCAGCGCGGAGCGGAAGAAGCGCACCAGATCCTCGGCCTCCTCCTCGATCTCGATGTCGCTGTCGCGGATGATGCGGAAGGCGCCGCCGCCCAATATCCTGTAGCCCGGGAAGAGCTTGGCGATCTGGCGGCGGATGACGGTCTCGATCGGCACGTAGCGCGCCGCCTCGCCGGGCAGGCGGGTGAAGCGGGGCAAGGTCGCCGGCACCATCAGCAATTCGCGGATCGGCTCGCCGTCCGAGATGCGCCTGAGGTCGAAGATCAGCGAAAAGCCCTTGTTCGGAATGAACGGGAAGGGATGGGCCGGATCGATCGCCTGCGGGGTGAGCACGCGCGAAATATGGTCGTCGAAATGGCGTTCCAGCCATTCAGACTCGGCATCGCTGATCTCGTCATTGCCGAGCACGACCATGTCCGCCTCGCGCAAGGCGCCGCGCAGGTCGGTCCAGACGCGCTGCTGGCTGGCGGTGAGCGCGTCGGCCTCGCGGGCGATGGCGGCGAGCTGCTGGCCCGGATTGAGCCCGTCCGCGGACATCTCCTCGACGCCCGCCAGCTGCTGGCCCTTGAGGCCCGCGACGCGGACCATGAAGAATTCGTCGATATTGTTCCCCGAAATGGAGAGGAAGCGCAGCCGCTCGAGCAGGGGGTGGGCGGTGTTGCAGGCTTCCTCGAGCACCCGCCGGTTGAAGGCCAGCCAGGAGAGCTCGCGGTTGAAATAGCGCGCGCCCGGCGCCTCGGCGGGGGTGGCGGCGCGGGGATCGGGATCGTTGGCGGCGGCTGGCTGGGCCATCAGCGGGCGCTCCGGGCGCGGAAGATCAGCCCGGCCTCGTCGAGCGCCCGCTTGGCGAGCGGGACGGTCATCCGGCGGTGATGGGAGAGCATCACCCGGTCGAGGATATCCACGATCATGATCACCGCGATATAGGAGCGTTCGATGCGCGGCACCAGATAGTCGGCGAGCTCGGGCGGCGCGGCGATGCCGCAGTCGCCGAGCAGCTTGAGGATGAGCTGCCCGAGCAAGGCGTCGTCGGGCGGCCCGATCTCGACCTGGGGCGTGGCGGCGAGCCGCGAACGCAGGTCCGGCAGGGCGATCTTCCAGGCCGGCGGCGGCGTGTCGCCGATGATGAGCAGCGGCCGGCGCCGGGCCTGGGCGTCGTTCCAGGCATGGAACAGCGCCTCCTCCTCGTGGCTCTCGGCATTGTCGAACAGCCGGCCGCCGGTCTTGCGCACGAAGATGCGGCCGAGCAGGCTGCGCCCCGATTTGCGCGGGCCGGTGATCAGGGTCGCCATGACCGGCCAGAGCGACCAGCGGGTGAGGTGCTCGAAGGCTGCGCGATTGGCGTCGGAAAGCAGGAAATCCCCGTCCCGGTCCGCCACCGGCCAGGCCAGGGGGAGCGCGATCTGGTCTGCGGGGCCGCTCAGCGCGAGATCCTCAGCGTATTGCCGTTGACCACGCTGACCGCCCAGCCTTGGGCGCGCAAGGCGGCCTGGAAGGCGGCGGCATCGCCGGCGAAGGTCACCCGCATCACCGAGGTGCCGCCGGGCGCGAGGCTGATCGTGATCGCCGAGGTGACGCCGCTTGCCCGGCTCACCGTGAGCTCGGCCTGCTGGACCGCGCCGGCATTGGGGGTCGCGACCTGGAGGTTGAAGGTCTGGCTCGGCGCGGTCGGCACCGGCGTCGTCGGCGTCTCCTCGGTCTCTTCGGCGAGCGGGTCCTCCGCCGTCTCCTCGGGCGCGGGCGGCGGCGCCGGCGCGAGGATCACCAGGCTGGGATCGGGCCTGAGCAGGCCCTGGTCGAAGGCCTGGCGGAAGAGCAGGTCCATCCGCCGCACGCCTTCGTCCAGCATGGCCTGGAGCCCCGAGCTGTTGGCGACGCGCAGCGTGAAGCGGCCGAGGAAGACTGCGTCGGGCCCGTAACGCGCGGTGAAGATGCCGACCGCCGGGCCGCCTGGATAGAGCCGCCGGACCTCGACCTCGGCGACGAGGATGTCGGCCGCGCCATATTGGTCGAGCAGCATCCGCCACCAGCCGCGCCCCCGCCGGTGGGTCTGGGAGAGGTTGAGCAGCATCGGATCCATGCCGCGGCCGGCGGTGCGGACATAGTCGATCGGGCTGCCGGAGGTGCGGAACATCGCCCAGGCGCGCTGCCAGCCGTTGCGATATTCGAAGCTGTAGGCGGTCGAGCCCGAGGTCATGACCGGGATCAGCAGCATCGGCGCCGACCGCGCGGTGAAGCCGGAGACGCCGAGCAACTGGGCGGTGCGGGCGCGGTCGAAGAGCACGCCCAGCCGCGCGATATAGCGGCGCGGCCCGATCTGCTCCTGCTCGATGACGATCCCCGAGACGATCCCGCTCAGCGTGGATTCGGGCAGATCGGGCGCTTCGGCCTGGGGGCGATTGTGGGTGCGCGCCCAGAGCATCCGCCAGCCGAGCAGCTGGGCGCGGCGCCAGCCTTCCGAGCGCGCCGCCTCGGCATTGGCAGCGCTGACGTCGACCTGGACTCCGCTGATTTCGAGATTGGACATGCTGTCGACCGGCGCGATGCCGCGGTCGGAACCCTCGAGCTGGGCGTAGAGGATGCCGCCCCCGACCGCCAGGATGAGGGCGACGACCGGAATCAGCAAGGCGAGCGGGCGGCGGAGCGGCGTCACGCGCGTCTTTTGGCGAGTTGGCCGTGGAAATCCAAGCGGGTTCATGGTTAGGCGGCGCCATGAATGAAGATGAACGCTATACCTACAGGCGGGCGGGCGTCGATATCGCGGCGGGGAATGCGCTGGTGAAAGCAATTGCTCCGCTCGCCAAAGCGACGGCGCGCGCCGGGGCGGACGCGGTCCTGGGCGGGTTCGGCGGCTTCTTCGACCTCAAGGCGACCGG
>JBKJZJ010000147.1:0-11985 GCA_046715355.1 Allosphingosinicella sp.
CGCGCCGCTGGCGCTGGCCGGGCGCGCCTTGCGGCTGCCGCGGCTGGAGATCGCGCTGCCGGCCGAGGACGGCCCGGCGCCGCGCTTCGTCGGTGTGCTCGGCTCGGACGTGCTCAGGGCATTCGAAAGCTACACGCTCGATCTCAGGGCGATGCGGCTGGAATTGGGGGCGCCGGTGCAGGCGGCGCCGACAGGTTAGCCGATCCGGGCTCGTTCGCGCCCCGCGAACCTGAACTACGTCAGATCACGGCAAAGTCGCCGGCGGTCAGCGCCAGGCCGGGGCTCAAGGTCGCGAACTGCACCGCGGCGCCGGCGCCTGAGCCGTCGGCATCGAAGAAGAGCTGGCCGGTCGCGCTGTTGTAGATGATCCGGTCGTCGGCGTCGTGAGCGGCGGTGCCGGCGTAGAACGCATTGGCGTTGAACGCACCGGGCGCGCCGATGCCCGCGCCAAAGATCGCATTGCCCAGCGCGATCCTGTCGACCGCATTGGTGAACCCGAACACCTGATCGACATTGCCCGCGCCCAACGCGGTGGTGAAGGCGAACGTGTCCGCGCCGGCGAGGCCGACCAGCGAGTCGCTGCCGCCCTTGCCGTCGAGGATATTGTTGCCGTCATTGCCGTAGATGGTGTTGGCGAGCTCGTTGCCGGTCAGGTTGATCGCCGCCGTGCCGGCATGGAGGCCGGTGGTCATCAGCTCGACCTCGGCGCCGGCCGCGAGCGTGTAGCTCGCGCTCGCGAACAACCGGTCATTGCCCTCGCCCGCCGCTTCGAAGATGTAATCTCCGGCATTGTCGACGAAGAACTGGTCATTGCCCGCCCGGCCGACCAGCGTGTCCGCGCCGGCGCCGCCATCCAGCTTGTTGTCGCCATCATTGCCGTGGATGATGTTGGCCAGCTCGTTGCCGGTGAGGTTGATCGCCGCCGTGCCGGAATTGTGGTCGGTGGTCATCAGCTCCACCTCGGCGCCGGCCGTGAGCGTGTAGCTCACCCTCGCGAACACCCGGTCCAGCGTTCCCTCGCCAACTGCTTCGATCAACATGTCACCGGCACTATCGACGAAGTGCCAGTCGTCGCCCATCCCGCCACGGAGAATGTCGTTGCCTGTGCCGCCGTCGAGAATGTCGTTGCCGGTGCCGCCGTCAAGAATGTCGTCGCCTTCATTGCCGATGAGCGCGTCGTTGCCCGCGGCGCCTTCAAGCCGGTTGGCGCCGGCATTGCCGTGGATGGTGTTGGCAAGCTCATTGCCGGTGAGGTTGATCGCCGCCGTGCCGGCAGGGAAGGCGGTGGCGAGAAGCTCCACCTCGGCGCCGGCCGTGAGCGTGTAGCTCACGCTCGCGAACACCCGGTCGTTGCCGCCGCTTACACTCTCGAACACGCGCTCGCGGCCATCGACGATGAAATACCAGTCGTCGCCACCGAAGCCGACCAGGCTGTCCGCGCCGCCGCCGCCGGTGAGCTGGTTGGCTCCGGCATTGCCGTAAATCCCCTGCCCCAGCGCGTTGCCGGTGAGGTTGATCGCCGCCATGCCGGAATTGGAGTCGGTGGTCAGCATCTCGACGTCCGCGCCCGCGGTCAGCGCATAGCTCACGCTGGCGAAGACGCGGTCCGCGCCGCCGCCACTGTCCTCCTGCACGACGTCGCCTGCATTATCGACGAAGAACCAGTCATTTCCCGCCCGGCCGACCAGCGTGTCCGCGCCGTAGTCGCCATCCAGCCTGTTGTCGCCGTCATTGCCGTAGATGGTGTTGGCCAGCTCGTTGCCGGTGATGTCGATCGCCGCCGTGCCAACGTGCAGATTGGTGGTGATCACTTCCACCGACGCGCCCGCCCGAAGCCGATAATCGACGCTCGTGAAGATCCGGTCGTTGCCCTCGCCGGCGCTCTCGAACACCACTTCGCGGCCATCGGTGATAAAATACCAATCGTTGCCCTCGAAGCCGGCCAGGCTGTCTGCGCCGCCCCCGCCGCTCAGCTGGTTGGGGCCCGCATTGCCGTAAATCCCCTGGACAAGCGCATTGCCGGTCAGGTTGATCGCCGCCGAGCCGAAATTGGAGGCGGTGGTCAGCATCTCGACCTCCGCGCCCGCCGTCAGCGTGTAGCTGGCGCTGGCGAAGACGCGGTCCTTGCCCTGGCCGACAGTCTCCAGGATCGTATCGCCCATATTGTCGACCTTGAAGACGTCGTCGCCGGCGCCGCCGGCCATGGCATCGGCCCCCCTGTTGCCGTCGAGGAGGTCGTTGCCTGCGCCCCCGTCCAGACTGTCGCTGCCCCACCCGGCGGTCAGCACATCGTCGCCGCCCCCGCCGGTCAGCGCGAAGCGGCCGTCCTGCACCTCGCTATCGAACGTGAATGTCTCTCCCGCCCTCAGCGCCGAGCCGTCGACGCGCAACAGCTGGCCGGCGACGACGGCGCCCCGGAAGTCAAGATCATAGACGTAGGAATTTCCCGCGACGTCGCCGTAGCTCGTATCGGACCCCGACATGAGAACCACGGTCTCGACACCGGTCAACCTCGGGCCGAGGAAGGCGGGGTAGTGGTAATTGCCCTGCAGCAGCAGGCGATCCTCGCCTTCGCCGCCATTCACGTGGTCGTCGAGAAAGGATTCGCCGAAATAAAACAGGTCATTGCCGCCACGCCCGTGCACGACGTCGCCGTGGCCGTAAAGGTACGCCCCCTCGCCGCCGAGCAGGAACACATCGTCCGCATCCGTGCCGGCCATGACGTCCCAATGGTCCGTTCCGACAAAGCTGTGCGTCTCCGTCGCATTGATCACCACATTGTCGAAGACGCCGACGGGCCAGCCCGCGTTCATCGTCCAGCGCAACTCCGTGAGACCGACGAAGTCGGGCGGGAAGCTGAAGGTCTGCAGGCCGACGGCCGCATCGGTCGTGAAGCTGGCCGTCCGAGTCTGGCCGTCGACCGTCATGGCCGTGAAATTGAACGTGACCGCCACGCCGCTGAAGCTGTAGTCGTAGAGCCCGTCGAGATCGATCGAAACGATGCCGAACGGATCCGAGGTCATGGGGCGGATATAGAGAATCGGGCTGGTCGCGTAACTGCCGTTGTAACCGTCGGCAAGCGCGGGCCCGAAGGGGCCCTGGTCCATGCGCACGAAGGCCGAGCCATTGGTCGAGAAATGCAGGCCGTGTTCGAAATAATGACCCGGATGCAGATATCCCTTGCCGGAGGCGGTCAACAGCGGATTGAAATCGATCGTGACCGTCGTCCCCGCGCTCGTGAAATCGTCGTTGACGATGGTGCCGACGCCGGTGCCGTCGCCGATGCCCGCGCCGCCGGTGGCGTTGGATAGAGTGACGGTGAAGGCCTCGTCGGCCTCGAAAGCGACATCGCCCTGGACGCCGATGCTGATCGTCTTCGTGGACTCGCCGTCGGCGAAAGCGACCTGGCCCGCGAAGACCGACCCGGCGACGAAATCGGCCGCATTGGCGTTGCCGGCGCCGCCCGGAGCGCTGATCGTCCAGTCGGCGGTGACCGCTCCACCGATGCCGCTGCGGGTGACGGTGAAGGTGAGGAGCGAGGTGCCGCTATTGCCCTCGATGATCGAGACGTCGTTGATCGAGAGCGAGCCCGGTGCCTCGTCATCGGTGATATTGCCGGTCGCCACCTTATTGACGCCGATCACCTCGGCAACCCCCGCCGCGCCGTTGCTGACGTTGGTGAGGGTGAGCGTGAAGCTCTCGCCGCTCTCGATGGTCAGGTCGCCCTGGATATTGACCGTCACCGTCGCGCTGGCCTGGCCGGCGAGGATCGAGCCGTTGAACACGGTCGGCGCAACACCGCCGACATAGTCCGCGGCGTCGGTCGTGCCGAGCGCGAGCGTGCCGGAGAAATCGAGCTGCCCGATCGTTCCGCCGGTGCGGGTGACGGTGAAGGTGTAGACCGTGGTGCCGCTATTGCCTTCATATTGAACCACGGACGTCGGCTTGAAGACGACCGTCTGGGTCTCGCCCGGCGTCGGCGCGAAGGCGATGCCGCGAAAGGCGGTGTTGGCCGAGGCGGTGGCGAGGACGGTCGGCGTCGTGATACTGAACGCGGCGTTATAGCCGCCGGTGTCGATCAGGCTGACGATCTGGTCCGCGCTCGAGCCATTGAGCCGCGAAGCGTAAAGCGTGACGGTGGTGCCGCTCACACTCCCGGTAAGGCCGAAATAGTCGTCGGCGCCCGCCCCGACTGTGCCGTTCAGCGTCCAGGTCCCGGCGACGAGGGAATATTTGAGCAAGCCGCTGACGTCGTCGGAAACGTAGACAGTGTCGAGGCCGGCGACCGACGCGGTGAGATCGGCGAAGAAGAACTGGAAGAACCTGGCGAAGGCGTTGTCCGGCATAAGCTCGGTCAGCGTCTGCCCAGTCGTGGTCGGTAGGCCGATCCCGACCGAGGAGAGGCTGTCAAAGGCGCTCACGTAGAGCTGGCCGTCGAAGATCTCGACACCGCGCACGCCTGTGACCGTCGTGAGGTGCGTCGCGGTGGTCGAGCCAATGGTCGTATAGCTTAACCCACGACCGTTGCTGCTGACCCAGAAATCCGCTCCGTCGGTGCTGGCCACGCCGTGCAGGGTGGCAAAGGTGGGGAAGTCGGAAAGCGCTGTTGACGTATCGACCGTTCCATCGGCGGCGATCCGGCCGACCACGCGGTCGACGCCCGCCGCCGCGGTGACATCGGGCGTGCCGACCGCGGCATCATAGCCGGTAAGGAGCAGGTGATGGCCATCGGTACTGCGAGTGAGCAGGCCATCTGACCCTAACGTCCCGGAAGCCGTCAGGGTCTGGTGGATTCCCGAATCCGTTGTCGGCAAAGCGATCGTCTGCACAAAGACGCCCGCAGCCGTATATTCATCGATGAAGACGGCTGTCGCCTCTCTGTTGAGCGCGCCGCCGCCGATCGGACCGATGCGATAGACGACGATATTGCCGGCGGTAAACGGGGCGAATACAGGATTCGGCTCGACCGCGAAGGCCGGCCGCTCAGGGGGCTGCGCCGATTGCGGCCCGGCCGCGGTCACGCTCCTCGCGATCACGTCGCCGCGATGGCCGGGGACGCTCCAGAAGTCCGCGTTCAGCGTCTCCCTATCGACCGGGACCGTGCCGCTTATACGCATGTAGCGTTGCCGCATCGTGCATCCTCTCCCGAAGCCGGCGGCCCCGCTGCGGCTGCTTCACGACGTTCAGATTAAAGGAGTTTAGAAGAATGGGGGCGCAATAGGAAGCAATACCGTTGCCCAGGATTTGGGAAGCGAATCGCGATGAATGCGATCGTTCAGATGCCGCAATAGTCCCCAGCGCCCATTCCTGGCGCGGCCAGGCGGCCAGCGCCTTGCGCTCCCGCGTGGTCATTTCCAGCCCGAGCCTGGTCCTGGGCCTACACGAACGACAGCAGCGCAGCCATTCCCAGCGCGGCAAGCGATCCTGTCCGCTCGAGCCTTGAAAGCGCCTTTTCCCGTCCGGCCTTCCAGATCAGGAACAGCCCGGCGCCGGCGATCAGGGCCAATTGCGCGAAGCCTCTGATCAGGTAGTTCGCCTTGCTTTCGTAGCTCCAGATGCCGGCCGCCGGCCCCTCCGCCCCCCACGGATAGCAGTTCGGGCCCGCCGGACAGGGCTGCGCGGCCAGCGCATTCAAAAGCTCCGCCGAGAGCAAGCCAACCACCGCGCAGAGCAGCAAGCCGCCGACGACCTGTGCGGGATTGGGTTTCGTCACGGCAAAACTCGTGTCCCATAGGCGTATGCCCGTCAACGTCGGTTTTCCGCCCATTGCGGACCGGCCGGCAGCGACCCATCGCGGACGATCAAGCGCGCGACGGGCGGCTCAGGCCACGCGCTTGAAGGTCACCACCCGCTGGTCCGGGTCAGCGGCCGTGAGCTTGAGGCGCAGTTCGTCGCCGGGTTCGACGCTCCGCGCGCTCACCCGTGCGGCGACGGGCAGGTCGCGAAGCTGGATGCGCACGCCGCGATCGTCGACGTCGGTGACGATTCCGGGAAACACCTGTCCCTCGCGGCCCTGCAGCATCACCGCTTCGGCAAGATCGACAACGGCACGTTCGACTTGTCCGCCGAGCGCGTCCGAACGCTCCATGACCTCGGGCAACCTAAAAAAAGCCTCGGCCACGACGTCCGGCACCGTCTGTCCATTGGCGATGGCCAAAGCGGCGCGCACGACGTAGCGGTCGGCGAGGCGGCGCAGCGGGGCGGTCGCATGCGCGTAGGTCGCCGCCATGGCCGCATGCCAGGGCACGACGCCCTCTCGATAAGGGACGTAGGACGCACCTCGGCCGGCACGCCGGACCGCCAGCATGAATGCGGCCTGCCGGGCATCCGCGGAGTCGAGAATGCGCTCGAACTGATCGAGCGTGGCGGCGGCGGGCCACTCCAGGCCCAATGCGCGCGCCGTGTGGCGCAGCCGCTTGACCGCCCGTTCGTCCGGCTCCGCCATGACGCGGAACAGGCCGGTATGGTTTGCCTGCAGCGCATCGCCGATGGCCAGGTTGGTGGCCAGGGAGAGGGAAGCATTGCGAGCCTCGGACTCCAGTCGCGGTCGAAAAACCAGCTCGAAACCTCCCTCCGCAAGGGCGGCGACCTCCTGCTCGGGCGGATCCACCCGCGATGCCCCGCGCCGCTCCTCCGCCGCCTGGATGCGGTTCGCCAGCTCGGCGAAGTCCGCCGGCAGGTCGCCATCGCGGACGCTGTCATAGGCCAGCTTGGCGGTGCTGCGGACCATCGCCCGCTCGGCGCCGTCGAGACGCACCGCGCCGTCGGCGGCGACTCGCACCGTGAATATCACCGCGGGCCGGGGTCCTTCCGGCAACAGGCTGGCAACCCCCTCGCTCAACACCGGGGGATACAGACCAGCCTTGCCGTCGGGCAAATATTGGGTCGCGCCCCGCCGCCATGCCTCGGCATCGATCACGTCGCCGTCATCGACGTACCAGGCCACATCCGCGATGGCGTAATGCAGCAGCAGGTCGCCGCCGCTCCGATCGATCGTGAACGCCTGGTCGAGGTCGGTCGACGATGCCGGGTCAAGCGTGACGAAAGGCCAGCTTGTTCGATCGACGTGCTCCATGGGAGCGCGCGCGGCCGCGACATCGGCCGCATCGAGGACGTCTTTGGGGAAAGACTGAGGCACCTTGAACTGGCTTCGGATCGCAGCCAGGCCACGGCCGAGCGCGTTGGTGGGGTCGACGAGCGCCTTCATCACCATGCCTGATACACCATGCGAAGAGATTGAGGATAAGTAACCTTAAGGGCTTAGCTAGCCCCCAAGCGTGCTCGCCCGCTCAATCGCCGATCGCGCGCAGCGCTTTGCGCTTCAGCCTCGCCTTGAGCTCGGAGAGCGTGATGCGGTCGACCGCCATCGCCTTGTCGCGCGCGGCGACGACGCGGCCGAGATGACCGAGCAGTTGCTGCATGAGGTCTATCGCCTGCAATTGCACCGCGTGGCGATGGAGCAGGATCGGATCGGCGGCGAGGATGTCGCCGAGTTGCTCCAGTTGGCGGATCACCAGCTCCAGCTCCTCCGCGACGCGCTGCTCGAGCACGGAGTCGGACCGGCCCGGATTCGGCGGCGGCGGCTTGAACAGGCTGCGCTTGCCCGCCTCGAGATCGGCCCGAATCCGGGCCTGGGCAGCGTCGACCGCCTGCTGATGCGCGGGCGCGCTGTAGGTCGCCAGCAGGGCCCGGTTGTTCGTCGGCATGTGCATGCTCGGTTTCCGTTTGGAGCGGTTGCACTAGGCCGAATCGTGGTAAACGCAGGTTAACAGGGCTACCGTACAACTACCGCCAAGCCGGCCAGGCGCTCTGAATCGCCGCGCGCCGTCAGCGCATCCACGTCGCCAGCGCCTTCTGCTCCTGCCGGGTCATCTCCAGGCCGAGCTTGGTGCGGCGCCAGAGTATGTCCTCCGCGGTGCGGGCGAATTCGGTGTCGACGAGGTAGCGGACCTCGCGCTCGTGGAGGCCGGCGCCGAAGTGGCGGCCGAGGTCCTTCATCGAGCCGGCCCCGTCCAACACTCGCTCCAGCCGCGTGCCGTAGGTGCGGGCGAGGCGCAGCACGAGGGGTTCGGGCATCCAGCGGGCGAGTTCGGCCAGCGAGGCGTTGAAGGCGGCGTCGATGGCGCCGCCGGGAAGCGGGGAGGTCGCGGTGAACTTGAAGCCCTTCACCCCCAGCAGGTCGAGCGCTTCGAGGGCGAGAAGGCGGGCGGTGGTGATCTTGCCGCCGAACACCGAGAGCAGTTTCGGGCCCGGCGCGTCGTCGAGCTCGAGGCGATAGTCGCGGGTGACGTCCTTGGCGTCCGGCGCGCCGTCGTCGTAGAGCGCGCGGACGCCGGAATAGGACCAGATCACGTCCGCGAGCGCGATCTGGCGCGCGAAATAGGCATTGGCGGCGGAGCAGAGATAGGCGACCTCCTCCTCGGTGACGACCGCGTCCTCGGGCCTGGCGACCGGCACGTCGGTGGTGCCGATCAGGCTGCGCTCGCCATAAGGAAGCGCGAAGACGACGCGCCCGTCCCCCTGCTGGAGGATGTATGCGTGATCGCCCTCCCAGAGGCGGGGGACAAGGATGTGGCTGCCCTTGATCAGGCGCACCTTGCTCTCGGCCTCGACGCCGAGACGGCGGTTGAGGGTCTCGGCGACCCAGGGGCCGGCGGCGTTGACGATCATCTTCGCCGAGACCGTGCGGCCGCCCGACAAAGTCGCGGTCCATAGATCGCCGTCGCGGCGGGCGGAGACGAATTCGGTGCGGGTGGCGATCCTTGCGCCGCGCTCGTGGGCGTCGAGCGCGTTGAGCACGACCAGGCGGGCGTCGTCGGCCCAGGCGTCCCAATAGGTGCCGAGCCGGAAGCTCCCCGGCTTCAGGGGAGCGCGGAAGATGTTGCCGCCTTTGCCGAGGCCCTTCGAGCGCGGCAGTCCGCCGCGCCGGGCGAGGAGATCGTAGAGGAGCAGCCCCAGCCGGATCATCCACCAGGGGCGCCCGCCGGGCGGGTCGGGGAGGACGAAGCGCAGCGGGCGGACGATATGGGGGGCGGTGGCGAGGAGGATTTCGCGCTCGTGCAGCGATTCGCGAACCAGCTTGAACTCATATTGTTCGAGATATCTGAGGCCGCCGTGGATCAGCTTGGACGAGGCCGAGCTGGTATGGCTGGCGAGATCGTCCTTCTCCACCAGCAGCACGCCGAGCCCGCGCCCGGCGGCGTCGCGCGCGATCGCGGCCCCGTTGATGCCGCCGCCGACGACGAGGAGGTCGAAGCAGTCCATTTGCCTCCCTTATCGTCATTGCGAGCGGAGCGAAGCAATCCAGTTCATTTCTGGATTGCTTCGTCGCTGCGCTCCTCGCAATGACGGAAGGGGAGGCGCGACATGGCTGGCGAAACCATCCTCGTGATCGATGCGGGCACGACGAGCACGCGGGCGATGCTGTTCGCCGCGGACGGGGCGCGCGTGGGGGTCGAGCAGGCGGAGCTTGCCCAGTATTATCCGCGGCCGGGGTGGGTCGAGCATGATGCGGGCGAGATTTGGGAGAGCAGCCTCGCCTGCGCCCAGGCGATGGTCGAGAAAGCAGGCGGGGCGCAGGCCATCGCCGGGATCGGCATCACCAACCAGCGCGAGACCATCTGCTTCTGGTCGCGGCGGAGCGGGGAGCCGCTGGGCCGCGCGATCGTCTGGCAGGACCGGCGGACCGCGGACCTGTGCGCCGCGTTGAAGGAGCAGGGCGAGGAAGCGGCGCTGCAGGCGAAGACCGGGCTGCTGCTCGATCCCTATTTTTCGGGGAGCAAGATCGCCTGGGCGATGGCGAACTGGCCCGCCTTGCGCGAGGCGGGCGCGGATATGTGCGTCGGCACGGTGGAAAGCTGGCTGGTGTTCAAGCTGACCGGGGGCCTGCACGTCTCGGACGCCACCAACGCCTCGCGCACCGCGCTGATGGACATCCATGAAGGACGCTGGGACGAGGCGCTGCTCGGCCTGTTCGGCGTACCCGCCGGGGCGCTTCCCGAGATCGTCGATTGCGCCGGGCGGTACGGCGAGACGCTGCCCGAGCTGCTCGGCGGGGCGATCGCGATCACCGGCATGGCCGGCGACCAGCAGGCGGCGGCGATCGGCCAGGCCTGCCTCACGCCCGGCGAGACCAAGGCGACCTACGGCACCGGGGCCTTCGTGCTCACGCATACGGGCGAGGCGGCGCCGGTGTCGCGCAACCGGCTGCTGACCACCGTGGCCTGGCAATTGAGCGGTGCGCGCGCCTATGCGCTGGAGGGCTCGGTGTTCGTCGCCGGCAGCCTGATCCAGTGGCTGAGGGACGCGCTCGGCCTGCTGGTCACCGCGGCGGAGAGCGAAGAGCTGGCGCGCTCCGTCGCCAATACCGGCGGCGCCTATCTGGTGCCGGCTCTGGCCGGGCTCGGCGCGCCTTATTGGGCGCCGGACGCGCGGGCGGCGATCTCGGGCCTCAGCTTCGCCACCGGGCGCGCGCATATCGTCCGCGCGGCGCTCGAGGCGCAGGCGCACCAGACCCACGATCTGATGGCCGCCTTCGCCGCCGACGGCGCCGCCTGGCAGAGCCTCAAGGTCGACGGCGGGATGAGCGCCAACGACTGGCTGGCGCAGGATCTGGCCGACATGCTCGGCCTCGAGGTCGAACGGCCCGACTTCGTCGAGACCACCGCTTTGGGCGCGGCGATGCTGGCGGGCGTGGGGGCGGGCCTGTTCGGCTCGCTCGGGGAGGCGGCGGCGATGCGCGGCGCGGTGCGCCGGTTCGCGCCGGACATGGGGGAGGACGTGCGGGAAGCGCGGCTGGCAGGGTGGAAGCGGGCCGTCGAAAACGTTCTTTCGTCATCCCGGACTTGATCCGGGATCCATGAACACGGACTGTGCGAACTCCCGCTTTCCGTGTTCATGGGTCCTGACCCTTCGGCAGGCTCAGGACATGCTTTCGTCAGGATGACGTAGCGAACCTATATTCGCTCCGGCGCTTCCCAGCTGTCGTCGATCATCTTGATGATCGCGGAGAAGTCCTTGCCGCCGCCGCCCAGTTCGGCGAAGCGCGCGTAGAGGCCCTCGGCCTCGGCGCCCATCGGCGTATAGGCGTCGACGCTTTCGGCGGCCTCCATGGCGAGGCGCAGGTCCTTGAGCATGAGCGCGGCCGCGAAGCCGCCTTCATAATCGCGGTCGGCGGGGGTCTCCGGGCCGACGCCGGGGACCGGGCAATAGCTGGTCATCGACCAGCATTGGCCCGACGCTTTGGAGGAGATGTCGAAGAAGGTCTGCAGATCGAGGCCGAGCTTCTTCGCCATGACGAAGGTCTCGCAGGTGGCGGCCATCGAGGCGCCCAGGAGCATGTTGTTGCAGATCTTGGCGGCCTGGCCCGCGCCGGGGCCGCCGGCGTGGATCACCGCCTTGCCCATAAGCTCGAGCAAAGGGCGGGCGCGTTCGAAGGCCTCGCCGCTGCCGCCGGCCATGAAGGTGAGGCTGCCCGCTTCGGCCGCGGCGATGCCGCCCGAGACCGGGGCGTCGACCATCAGGTAGCCGGCGGCGGCGGCCTTTTCGGTCTCCTCGCGCGCGGTGGCGACGTCGATGGTCGAGCAGTCGATCAGGATGGAGCCGGCGGGCGCCTTGCCGATCACGCTGGTTTCATAGACCTCGCGCACATGCTTGCCGGCGGGGAGCATGGTGATGACGGCTTCGGCGTTCGCGACCGCTTCCTGCGCGGAGGCCGCGCGCCTGGAGCCGCGCGCTTCGGCGCGGACGAGCGCGTCCTCGCTGAGATCGAAGGCGGTGACCTCATGCCCCGCTTTGGCGAGGTTCGCGGCCATGCCGCCGCCCATATTGCCCAGGCCGATGAAGGCGATGGTCTGCGTCATGGCGTCGTCTCCCGTGTTTTACCGGGAGGGTTAGCCGCTCCGCTGCCGCCTCGCCAGCGCGCTTTTCAGTTTCGTTTCTCGGGAGGCAAAGCCGTCACTACGGCCTTGTTGTAGAGGGCCGCGT
>JBKJZJ010000148.1:0-8727 GCA_046715355.1 Allosphingosinicella sp.
CAATAGCCGTGCTTGTTCGCCGCCGGCGGATTGATCACGCCGGCATTATGGCCTGAGCCGCCGAGCAGGAATCGCGGGGTGCCGCCCAGCAGCCGCGCCCCGTCGTAGGTCGCCTGCCAGGAGGAGACGTGGTCATCCTTCAGCGAGATCACCATCGAGGGCACCCGCACGGCGGCGAGGTCGATCGGAACATCGCCGATCTTGAGCGCGCCGGCACTTGTCAGCTTGTTGTGCCTCAGCACCTCGTTGACCCAATCGAGGAGGAAAGCGCGCGGGATGTGAGCGCCGTCGGCGAACCAGTGGAGGATGTCGGAGGGCGGCACCTCCTTGTCGAGCAGATAATGGCTGACGACGGACGACCAGATCAAATCGTTGGCGCGGACCACCGAGAACAGGGCCTGCAATTCGTGCGCGGCGAGCACGCCCTTGGCCTGGAGATGCCGCTCCATCGCCTCGATCTGGGCCGGCTCGCGGAAGGTCGCCCACTGGCCCATATTGGCGAAATCGAACATCGAGCCGATCGTGCTCAGCGACGCGATCCGGCCCGGTTCGGCGCGGGCGGCGGCCATGGCGGCGAGGGTGCCGCCCATGCAGAAGCCGAACAGGTCGACTTCGCGCTCGCCGGTCGCCTTCTCGATAGCGTCCATGGCGGCGGCGGGGCCCAGCTCGAGATAATCGTCGAGGCCCTTGTCGGCGAGCTCCGGGCCGGGATTGACCCAGGAGATGACGAACAGCGTGTGGCCCTGCTCCACCAGCCAGCGGATCAGGGAGGATTTGGGCTGCAGGTCGAGCAGGTAATATTTGTTCACCAGCGGCGGCACGTAGAGGAGCGGGCGCTTCACCGCCTCATCCGTCATGGGCGCGTACTGGATGAGCTGCATCAGTTCGTTCTGATAGATCACGCTGCCCGGCGTTGCGGCGATGTCCTTGCCCAATTCGAAGCCCTCCGAGGCGCGGCGCTTCGGCAGCTTCGCGTCGGTGGCGGCGTCGGCGAGCAAATTGGCGAGGCCGGAGAGCAGGCTGATCGAGCCGGTGTCGATCGCGCGGCGGATCGCCTCGGGATTGGTGAAGGCGAAATTGGCGGGGGAGAGGGCGTTGAGGTAGGCCGTGGTGAAGAATTCGGCGCGGGTGCGGGTGGCTTCGTCTATGCCCTCGCTCTTCGAGACCAGGTCGGTCGCCTGCTTGCTGGCGAGCAGATAGGCCTGCTTGAGATAGTCGAAGACCGGGTCCTCGCTCCAGGCGGCGTCGCCGAAGCGGCGGTCGCCGCGCTCGGGGGCGATCACCGGCGCGACGTCCTGGCCCGCGGCGCGGCGGGCGGCGGCGCCCCACAGCTCCGCCCATTCCGACGCGGCCGCCTGGCTCGCCTGCAGGACGGCCATCGGGTTCGACCAGAGCTGGACCGTGAAATCGGCCATGGCGCGGGCGGGCGCGGTCGGATCGAAGGCGAGGCTTGGCGCGGTGCCGGCGCCGGCGCGCATCGCCGCGATGCCGTTTTCGACGACCTTGGTCCAAGCGGCTGCCAGCTCGGCCGGATCGGGGGCGCTTTCAGGGAGCTTCCAGACGCGGGAGTCGGTCATAAGGGCGTCCAGGCCTCCTCTGGCGGCAGCGGTTCGAAGATGCCGTCGATCATCGCGTCGGTTACGCCCTCGGGCGCCGCGGGGTTCCAGCGCGGCGCATTGTCCTTGTCGATCAGCAGGGCGCGCACGCCCTCAATGAAATCCGGATGACGGAACATCCTGACGACGATGCCATATTCGAGCCGCATCTCGTCGAGGAAGTGGAATTGCCTGGGGCTTTCGACGAGCAGCCGCAGCGAGACCTTGCAGGCGGTGGGGGATTTTGCGCGCAGGGTCTTGAGCTCCTTCACCGCCCATGCGGAGCCGTCCGACTCCAAAGCGGCAAGGATGTCCTCCAGCCGGTCGGAGGCGAAGCAGCGGTCGATGAGCGCGTAATTGCCGGCGATCCGGGCCGGCGGCGGCTCGACGCTTGCCGCGCGCAGGATGGCTTCGACATGCTCGGGGACCTCGATCAACTGGCGCTTCACATCCTCCAGCCGGTCGGAGGGGATATAGTGTGTGGCGAGGCCGAGCGCGACGCACTCCGCCCCATCGAGCCGCGCCCCGGTCAGCGCGAGGAACTGGGCGATGCGCCCGCGCAGGCGGGAGAGGTAGCGGCCGCCGCCGACGTCGGGGAAGAGGCCGATCGAGGTCTCCGGCATGGCGAAAAGGGTCCGCTCGGTCGCGATCCGGTATTTGCAAGGGCAGGCGATGCCGACGCCGCCGCCCATCACGATCCCGTCCATGAACACCACCCCGCGCTTGGGGTAAGTGTACATGAGGTGGTTCATCCGATATTCCTGGAAGAAGAAGGCCTGCCCCGCGGCGCCATGGCCCTGGCTCGATCGGGCGATGGTGACGACGTCGCCGCCGGCGCAAAAGCCCCGGCCCTGCGCATGATCGATCAGGATGAGCTTGGCGGCAGGATCGTGCTGCCAGCCCTGCAGCGCCTCGGTCATCTCGCGGACCATGTCGAGATCGAGCGCATGGAGCGCCTCGGGGCGGTTCAGGCGGAGCCTGCCCGCGCGGCCCTCAATCGTCGCTAGAATTTTGTCCGTCACGCAATCGCCCCCGCGGGCTCTCCGCGTCTCCGCGTCTCCGCGCGAACCCAGTTTTTTGTGCGCGCGGAGGCGCGGAGGCGCGGAGAAGAAAAGATGATGGTCCGCTTCGCGGAAGAAGAACGGGTCACTGCCGGGTGAGCTCCCGGCCGACGATCATGCGCATGACCTGGTTGGTGCCTTCGAGGATCGAATGGACCCTGAGGTCGCGCCAGAAGCGTTCGATCGGATAATCCTGGAGATAGCCGTAGCCGCCGTGGAGCTGGAGCGCGCGGTCGACGATCGAGCTCCCCGAGTCGGTGGCGAGGCGCTTGGCCATGGCGGCGAACTTGGTCTTGTCGGGGGCGTTTTCGGTGACCTTCACCGCGGCGGCGTAGAGCAGCATGCGCGCGGCCTGCAGCTCGGTCTCCATGTCGGCGAGGGTGAATTGGGTGTTCTGGAAATCGGCGATGGCCTGGCCGAACTGCTTGCGCTCCTTGGTGTAGGAGATGGCCTCGTCGAGGCAGCGCTGGGCGCCGCCGAGGCTGCAGGCGCCGATGTTGAGCCGGCCGCCGTCCAGCCCCATCATCGCGATGCGGAAGCCCTCGCCCTCGCCGCCGACCAAGTTTTCGGCGGGCACGCGGACCTCGTCGAAATTGACCTGGGCGGTGGGCTGCGAATGCCAGCCGAGCTTCTTCTCCTGCGCGCCGAAGCTGACGCCCTTCATGTCCTTTTCGATCACCAGGCAGCTAATGCCCTTGGGCCCGTCGACGCCGGTGCGGACCATGCAGACGTAGATCTCGTTCTCGCCGCCGCCCGAAATGAACGCCTTGGAGCCCGAGACGACATAATCGCCGCCGTCCCTGACCGCCTTGGTCTTGAGCGCGGCGGCGTCCGAGCCCGAGCCCGGCTCGGTCAGGCAATAGGAGCCGATCTTCTCCATCGTCACCATCGAGGGGAGATATTTGTCCTTGACCGCCTGCGCGCCGAACCGGTCGATCATCCAGCTCGCCATATTGTGGATCGAGATGAAGGCCGAGGTCGAGGGGCAGCCATAAGCCATCGCCTCCATGATCAGCGCCGCTTCCAGCCGGCCCAGGCCGATGCCGCCGCTCTCCTCGGAGACGTAGATCGAGCCGAAGCCCAATTCGGCCGCCGCACGGATCGTGTCGCGCGGGAAGATATGCTTCTCGTCCCACTCGGCGGCGTGGGGCGTGATCGCATCGGCGGTGAATTGCCGCGCCATCTCCTGGATCTGGCGCTGCTCGTCTGTGAGGTCGAACTGGCTCATGCGCGCCCCCTTAAGCGGCGGCGCCCGCTTCGGCAAACGCCTTCACCGCCCGCTCCAGCTCCTCTCGCGTGTGCGTCGCCGAGATCTGGGTGCGGATGCGGGCGCGGCCCTTGGGGACGACGGGGTAGGAGAAAGCGATTACGTAGACGCCTTTCGCCAGCAGCGCGTCGGCGAGCGCGGCGGCGCGGCGGGCGTCGTGGAGCATGACCGGGATGATCGGGTGCTCGCCGGGGAGCAGCTCGAAGCCGGCGTCGGTGAGGCCGTCGCGGAAGAAGCGCATATTGTCGCGCAATCGCGCGCGGAGGTCGTCGCCCGCGGCGGCGAGCTCGACCGCCTTGGCGGCGCCGGCGACCATCGCCGGGGCGACGCTATTGGAGAAGAGGTAGGGGCGCGAGCGCTGGCGGAGCAGCTCGACGATCTCCTTTTTCGCGCTGGTGAAGCCGCCGCTGGCGCCGCCCAGCGCCTTGCCGAGCGTGCCGGTGACGATGTCGATCCGGTCCATCACGCCGCAATGTTCGGGCGAGCCGCGGCCGTGCGCGCCGACCACGCCGGTGGCGTGGCTGTCGTCGACATGGACGAGCGCGCCGTAACGCTCGGCGAGGTCGCAGATCGCTGCGAGCGGGGCGATATAGCCGTCCATCGAGAAGACGCCGTCGGTGGCGATCAGCTTGAAGCGCGCGCCGGCGTCGTCGGCCGCCCGCAGCTGCGCCTCCAGATCGGCCATGTCGGCATTCCTGTAGCGGTAGCGCTGGGCCTTGCAGAGGCGGACGCCGTCGATGATCGAAGCGTGGTTGAGCTCGTCGGAGATGACCGCGTCCTCGGGCCCGAGCAGGGTCTCGTAGAGGCCGCCGTTCGCGTCGAAGCAGGAGGGATAGAGGATCGTGGCCTCCATCTCGAGCCACTCCGAGAGCTGGTCCTCGAGCTCTTTGTGGACCGCCTGCGTGCCGCAGATGAAGCGGACCGAGGCCATGCCGTAGCCCCAGCGCTCCAGCCCCTCTTGCGCCGCGGCCTTGACGCGCGCGTCCTGGGCCAGCCCGAGATAATTGTTCGCGCACAGGTTGATCACGTCCTCGCCGGTCGCGACCTCGACGTGGGAGCCCTGCGGCGTCGTGATGACGCGCTCTTTCTTGTAGAAGCCGGCCTCCCGGATCGCGTCGATCTCGGCCGCGAGATGCTGCTGGAATTTGCCGTACATTGGGGTCCTCTTCTGCCGGGGACAGTTACGAGTCACCGTCCCCATTGCTTATTCCCAGTTGAGCACGACCTTGCCGGTACCGCCCTGGAGCATCGCCTCGAAGCCGGACTCGAAGTCGGTATAGGGGAGGCGGTGGGTGACGATGGGGGACAAGTCGAGGCCCGACTGGATCATCACGCTCATTTTGTACCAGGTCTCGAAAATCTCGCGCCCGTAAATGCCCTTCAGGGTCAGCATGTTGAAGATGATTTTGTTCCAGTCGACCGCGACCTCGCCCTCGGGGATGCCGAGCAGGGAAATCTTGCCGCCATGGGCCATGTTGTCGATCATGTCCCTGAGCGCGCTCGGATTGCCGGACATTTCCAGGCCGACGTCGAAGCCCTCGGTCATGCCCAGCTCCTTCTGGACGTCGGGCAGCTTCTCCTGGCTGACGTTGACGGTGCGGGTCGCGCCGAGCTGCCTGGCGAGCGAGAGGCGGTAGTCGTTGACGTCGGTGATGACGACGTGGCGGGCGCCGGCATGGCGCGCGACCGCGGCGGCCATCGCGCCGATCGGGCCGGCACCGGTGATCAGCACGTCCTCGCCGACGAGGTCCCATTGCAAGGCGGTGTGCGTGGCGTTGCCGAAGGGATCGAAGATCGAGGCGATGTCGAGATCGATGCCGTCGGCATGGTGCCAGACGTTGGCGTTGGGGATGACGATATATTCGGCGAAGGCGCCGGGCCGGTTGACCCCGACGCCGCTCGTATAGGCGCACAGGTGGCGGCGGCCTGCCATGCAATTGCGGCAGCGGCCGCAGACGATATGGCCTTCGCCCGAGACGATCATGCCGGGCGCGTAATCGTTGACGTTGTCGCCCACCTCGACGATCTCGCCGACGAATTCGTGGCCGACCACCATGGGTACGGGGATGGTCTTCTGCGCCCATTCGTCCCATTTGTAGATGTGGAGATCGGTGCCGCAGATCGCGGTGCGCTTCACCGCGATCTTGACGTCGTTGATGCCGGGCTCCGGCTCGGCCACATCCTCCAGCCAGAGACCGCGCGCGCGCTCTTTTTTGACGAGGGCCTTCATGGATCGATCTTTCTCATTGAGTCGCCCTTAACGTCATGCTGAACTTGATTCAGCATCCATGAACACGGACTGCGCGGATTCTCTCCCACCGTATTCATGGGTCCTGACTTTCGTCAGGATGACGTGGAATAATCACTTGCGTCAGCGCTAGCCCAGCTTCTCGATCACATCGCCGAACAGCGCCTCGTCGCTCGGCAATTCCTTCGGCACCGCCAGCGGCTTCGACACCCAGGTTTCGTTGATCAGGTCGCGCCAGTTGATGTTGTTGCTGGTGCCGGTGCCGCCCCACGAGCCGCAGCCCAAGGAGAAGGTCTGGCGCATGCCGTTCCACAAATTGCCGCTGTTCGAGGCGGCCTGGGGCTGGTTGACCATCACCCGGCAGGTGCGGGTGGCCTCGGCGAGCTTCATGATGTTGGCGTCCGAACGCGAATAGATGCCGCAGCTGTGGCCCTGTCCCTGATAGGCCTGGATCCTGTTGGTCATCGCGATCGCCTCGTCGATGTCCGCGACGCGATAGAGCGTCATGGTGACGGTCAGTTTCTCGCCCGAGAAGGGATAATCCGGGCCGGTGCCGGTTTCGGGGACGATGAAGAATTTGGTGCCGTCCGGAATGTCGAAGCCGGCCATCGCGGCGATCGTCGCGGGCGGCTGGGCGACGATCTTGGGGTTGAGCGCGCCGTCGATCCAGAGCACGGCCTGCAGCTTCGCCTTCTGCTCGTCGTTCAGGATCAGGCCGCCCTTCTCCTGCAGCTTGCCGAGCATCTCATCGTGGATCGCGTCGACCAGGAGGACGCTGTTGTCCGACGAGCAGGAAGCGGCCATGTCGAGCGTCTTGGAGATGCGGATCTTCTCGGCGGCGTCGTCCAGGTCGGCGGTCTCGTCGACGGTGATCACGGCATTGCCGGCGCCGACGCCCAATGCGGGCGTGCCGCTCGCATAGGCCGCCGTCACCATCGGGCTGCCGCCGGTGGCGAGGATGCGGTCGCACTGCTTCATCAATTCGTTGGTCTTCTCGAGCGTGGGCGTCTCGATCGCGATGACGAGGTCGGCCGGCGCGCCCATCCTGACCAGCGCCTCGCGCATCTTGTCGACGACCAGCTTGTTGGTGAGCTTGGCGCGAGGGTGGGGGGCGATGACGATCGCGTTGCGGCCCTTGACCGCGTTGATCGCCTTGATCACCGGCGTCGCCTCGGGGTTGGTCGATGGCGAGAGCGCGCCGATCACGCCCACCGGCTTGGCGAAAACGACGATATTGCGCTCGGGATCGTCCTCGATGATGCCGACCGACTTGTCGTCGACGATGTCCATGAGGGCGGCGCGGGTCTTGCGGAAGATCTTGAGGTATTTGCCGTCATAATTGCCGAGCTGGGTCTCCTCGACGGTGTGGCGGGCGATCTCCTCGGCGACGCCCGGGCGGGCGACCGACCAGACCATGGCGCGGATCAATTCGTCCACCCGTTCCTGCGACGCATGCTCGATCTGCGCCTGCGCCAGCCTCGCCCGCGCGATCAGGCCGGCGATTTCGGCGGCGTCCGCCGAACCCGCGTCGCCCGCGACGATCGATTCATGCTTGCCCATGTGAGACTCCTGGCGGCAACCCACAGCGCCGCGTTCGATATGTAGGGCGCCACTAGCCAAGGGTGAAGGGAAATGCCAGTGCACCGCCCGTCATCCCGGACTTGATCCCTGACTTTCGTCAGGATGACGTGGGAGAAACGAATGAAGCTGGGATCGCTCAAAGGAGGCCGCGACGGCCGGCTGGTGGTGGTGAGCCGCGACCTCGCCTGGTGCGCCGAGGCCGGCCATCTCGCGCCGACGCTGCAGGCCGCGCTCGACGATTGGGAGCGGATCGCGCCGCAGCTCGAGCTGCTCGCCACCGATCTCGAGCACGGCACGATTCCGCGCGACCGCTTCCACGAGCGCGAGGCGCTGGCGCCGCTGCCGCGCGCCTTCCAGTGGGCGGACGGCTCCGCTTATGTCAATCACGTCCAGCTGGTTCGCAAGGCTCGGGGCGCCGAGATGCCCGAGAGCTTCTGGACCGACCCGCTCATGTATCAGGGCGCTTCGGACGAGATGCTGCCGCCGCGCAGCTTTATTCCGCTCGCCGACGAGGCCTGGGGCTGCGACCTCGAGGCGGAAGTCGTCGTCGTGACCGGCGACGTGCCACGCGGCGTCTCGCGAGAAGAGGCGCTCGGCCACATCCGCCTTATCGGGCTTGTCAACGACGTGTCGCTGCGCAATCTCATCCCCGCCGAGCTCGGAAAGGGCTTCGGCTTCCTCCAGTCCAAGCCCGCCTCGGCGCTTTCGCCGGTGCTGGTCACGCCCGACGCGCTTGGCGAGGCATGGACCGGCGCCAAGCTCAACGGAGCTCTCGAAGTGGCCCTGAATGGCGAGCTTTTTGGCCGCGCCGACGCGGGCCACGATATGACCTTCGACTTCGGAGTGTTGATAGCGCATCTGGCAAAAACGGGCGATCTGGGCGCGGGTTCGATCATCGGTTGGGGTACGGTGTCGAACCGCGACTTGCAAGGCGGGCCGGGCAAGCCTGTGGCCGACGGCGGACTGGGCTATAGC
>JBKJZJ010000149.1:0-12322 GCA_046715355.1 Allosphingosinicella sp.
GCATGGGGGTCGGGCGATCAATCCCTACCCGCTCCTTGCCGGGCGCGGCTCCCCTCGCTAAAGCGCCGGCCGACCTCCAAAATCCAGCGAGCATCTCCATGAAGATCAGCGGCGTGGACATTCGTCCCGGCAACATCATCGAATATGAAGGCGGCATCTGGCGAGCGGTGAAGATCCAGCACACCCAGCCGGGCAAAGGCGGGGCGTATATGCAGGTGGAGATGAAGAACCTCATCGACGGCCGCAAGAACAATGTCCGCTTCCGCTCGGCCGAGACGGTGGAACGGGTCCGGCTCGACACCAAGGATTTCCAGTTCCTGTTCAGGGACGGCGACGCCCTGACCTTCATGGACAAGGACAATTACGAGCAGGTCACGCTGCCCGCCGACCTGCTGGGCGACGCCGCCGCCTTCCTGCAGGACGGCATGGACGTGGTCATGGAGCTCTATAACGAGCGTCCGATCTCGGTGCAGCTCCCCGACACGATCGAGGCCGAGATCGTCGAGGCCGACGCCGTGGTGAAGGGCCAGACCGCCTCGTCCAGCTACAAGCCCGCCATCCTCGACAATGGCGTGCGCGTCATGGTCCCGCCGCATATCAGCGCGGGCACGCGGATCGTGGTCGACGTCTACGAGCAGACCTATGTGAGGCGCGCGGATTAATCCCCCTCTCCCAACCCTCTCCCCAATGGGGAGAGGGCTTAAGGAACCAAGATGGTATCCCATTCCGGCCTGATCACCGTGATGACCCGGGCCGCGCGCAAGGCGGCGCCGCGCCTGCGGCGCGACTTCGGCGAGGTCGAGCAGCTTCAGGTGAGCCGCAAGGGCCCCGCCGACTTCGTCTCCATGGCCGACAAGCAGGCCGAGGCGACCCTGGTCGAGGAGCTCCGCCACGCCCGCCCGGACTGGGGCCTGCTGCTCGAGGAAGGCGGCGCGATCGAGGGCGATCCGATGAAGCCGCGCTGGATCGTCGATCCGGTCGACGGCACCTCGAACTTTCTCCACGGCATTCCCCATTTCGCCATCTCGATCGCGGTCCAGGAGGCGAAGCCCGGCGGCCGGGGCTGGGGCGAGCTGAGCCACGGCCTGGTCTACAATCCGCTCACCGACGAGAGCTTCTGGGCGGAAAAGGGAAGGGGCGCCTGGCTCAACGAGAGGCGGCTGCGCGTCTCCGCGCGCCGCGACCTTTCCGAAGCGCTGATCGCGACCGGCATCCCCTATAAGGCGCATGGCGATATCGGCCGCTTCAACAAGATCCTCGATGCGGTCTCGCCCGAGGTCGCGGGCATTCGCCGCTTCGGCTCGGCCGCGCTCGATCTCGCCTGGGTGGCGGCGGGGCGCTTCGACGGCTTCTGGGAGGAGGATCTCCAATTCTGGGACGTCGCCGCCGGCATCGTGCTGGTGCGCGAGGCGGGCGGCTACGTCACCGATTTCCGCGGCGGCGGCGCGGGCCTCGACACGGGCCAGATCCTCGCCGGCAACGATCAGCTCCACAACCGGCTGCACAAGCTGCTCGCCGGGGCGCTGCGCGGGTGAGCCGCGGCGGCGCCGCGCTGGCCTTCCTCCTGCTCGCCGGATGCGCCGCGCCGCTCGCGCGGGGCGGGCCGGTCTGGCCCGCCCATGCGGAGGATCCGGCCGGCCTTGCCGCCCAATTTCCCGACAGTGCCTCGGTCCAGCGCCGCCTGCTCGCCGCCGCGCACCAGGCCGGAGACGGGAGTGCGGTCCGGACCGGGCTCGCGCGATTGGCGGCCTCGGGCTATGCTCCGAGCCAGGCGACGATCGACCTGCTCGCCACGCACGTGCCCGAGGCGGAGATGGAGGCGTTGCGGCTGCGCTTCGCCGCCAACGGCGCCCGGGTCCAGCGCAGCCGCCTGTTCGCCACCGTGCCCGCCGCGCATCGCCTGGTCGAGGGCATTGCCTGGGACTCGCGGGGACGCCGGCTTTTCGCCGCCACCGTCGTCGGCCGCGCCTTGCTCGTCCACGACGCCCAGGGCTGGCGCGAGGTCGAGGGCGTGGAAGCGGGCAGCCTGTTCGGCCTCGCCGTCGACGAGCGCCGGCGGCTGCTCTGGCTGGCCTCCGGCGTGGTCGAGCATACGCCCGCGCCCGAGACCGCCTTTCGCGGCCTGATCGCCGTCGATCTCGCGACGTTGCGCCCGGTGCGCCGGGTGCCGGTCCAGGGCACGGGCTCGCCGGCCGACATCGTCGCCGCGGCCGACGGGACGGTCTATGCGAGCGACCCCAATAGCGGCGCCATCTACCGCGCCAGGCCCGGCGATGCCGCGCTCGCGGTCCTGGTTCCGGCGGGCCGGCTGCGCAGCCCGCAGGGGCTGGTCGTCGCCGCCGACGGGCGCCGGCTTTACGTCGCCGATTACGGCTACGGCCTCGCCATGGTCAGCCTCGCCGACGGGCAGGTCAGCCGGCTCGAATCCGACGCCGGGACGATGCTCGACGGCATTGACGGCCTGGTCGGCTATCGCGGCGGCCTGATCGCGATCCAGAACGGCACCAATCCCCGCCGCATCCTGCTGCTGACGCTGAACGGCGACGGCAGCCGCATCGCCGGCGCGCGCGTTCTTGAGAGCAACAATGCCGATTGGGGTGAGCCGACTTTGGGCATCGTCCGCGGCAGCGACTTCCTCTACGTCGCCGACGCCCAGTGGGAGCGCTACGGCCCCGCCGGCGCGCTCCAGGGGGAAGGGGCGCAGCGGCCCACCCCGATCCGCCTGCTCCGCCCGGCTGACTAGGGCGCTAGCGTCCGCGCCAGAAAGGCCGTGACTTTGGGCCAGGCGTCCGCCCGGGCGCTTGCGTTTGCGGCCGGGCTGCCGCCCCCGCGCGGATCCTCGCGGGGCTCCGCGGAATCGCCGCCCAGATCGTGCCCTGCCTCGGGATAGAGCAAGGCTTCGGTTTCCAGCCCTGCCGCCCGGCGCGCCTCCACGATGTTGCGTGCCATGCGGCCCGAGTTCCACAGCCGGTCCCGATCCCCGGCGACCAGCAGGAGCGCGCCGCGATAGGCTTCGACCGGAATCCGCGCCGCCGCCTCGCGCCCGGGATGATCGGCGCGGCCATTCTCGTGAATGGCGCGCAGGTCCGCGGCCGGGCCAGCCTGCAAGCCGGCGACGAAGCCGCGATAGGGCATGAAGGGGAGGGGCCGTCCGCCGAACGAGAAGGAGGAGCGGGTGCCTTCGGCCTCCAGCATCTCCAGGCCCCAGCCCTCCCAGACCAGATCGGACGGCGTATAGGCCACCACCGCCTTGATCCAGGGATATCGGCTGGCGGCGATCAGCGCGAATTCCGAGCCCTTGGATCCGGCCAGCAGGCCGAAGCGGTCGACGTCGACCCCGGGCACCGCCCGCAGCGAGTCGCGCAGCTCCGCGAGCTGGTCCACCCTGATGTCGATGAAGCTGCCCGGCAGATCGGGATATTCGGGCGGCGGCGCATATCGGCCCCAATTGGGCGAGTAATAAGGCAGGCTCACCGCCGCATAGCCGAGCCGGGCGAGCATCGGCCCGAACCGGCGCCCGGCGCCGTCGCCGCCCTCGGCGCCCGCCAGGATCACCACCACGGGACGCCGCGCCTCGCCCGCCAGGCGATAGAGCTTCGCACGCGGGAAGCCCGGTATCGCCGCCTCGACCACGGCCGGCTGCGCGCCCGCCGGGGCGGACCAGGGCAGCAGCGCGGCCAATGCGAGCGTCGCGATCCACAGGCCGAAGCCGCGCCTCGAAACCATCGCCTTCATTCTATGGAATCCCCCTCTCGGCCTGGAGGCGCAGATAGCATGCGCGCCCGGCTGTTCAAGCCGCGCCGCCAGAGCCTTGCGTCGCACCTGCACCGGTCCTAAAGCCGCTCCAACCTTGGGTCCCCGGAGTCCGCCATGGCGTCCGTCGCCGCCGATTATCTGCCGATCCTGCTGTTCCTCGCGGTCGCGCTTGGGCTCTCCTTCGCCTTCGTCGTGCTGCCCATGCTCGTCTCCCGGCTGACCGGCGCCAACAAGCCCTATCCGGACAAGCTCACCGAATATGAATGCGGCTTCCCCGCCTTCGAGGACAGCCGCGCCCAGTTCGACGTGCGCTTCTACCTGGTCGCGATCCTGTTCATCATCTTCGACATCGAGGCGGCCTATCTCTTCCCCTGGGCGGTGAGCGTGTTCGACGCCGGCTGGGCGGCGTGGATCGCGATGATGATCTTCCTGGTCGAGCTGGCTTTGGGCTTCGCCTACGCCTGGAAGAAAGGCGCGCTCGAATGGGAGTGATCCTCGACGCCGCGGGTAGGCCGATGCAGCCCGCCGGCGACAGCCCGCCCGACCCCTATGTCTTCAATCAGATCCAGTCTGAAGTCAGCGACAAGGGCTTTCTGGTCACCACGACCGAGGACCTCTTCCAATGGGCGCGGACCGGCAGCCTGTGGTGGATGACCTTCGGCCTGGCCTGCTGCGCGGTCGAGATGATCCATGTGAACATGCCGCGCTACGATCTTGAAAGATTTGGCGCCGCGCCCCGCGCGAGCCCCCGTCAGAGCGACGTGATGATCGTCGCCGGGACGCTCTGCAACAAGATGGCGCCGGCGCTGAGGCGGGTCTACGACCAGATGTCGGAGCCGCGCTATGTGATCTCGATGGGCAGCTGCGCCAATGGCGGCGGCTATTATCATTACAGCTATTCGGTGGTGCGCGGCTGCGACCGCATCGTGCCGGTCGACATCTACGTCCCCGGCTGCCCGCCGACCGCCGAGGCGCTGCTCTACGGGATCATGCAATTGCAGCGGAAGATCCGCCGCTCCGGCACGATCGAGCGCTGATGGGCAGCCCCGCGCCTTTGGTCCAGCCCCGCGATGGCATCATCGACTCAGTACGAGCTGCGGTCGGCAACGCCTTCATTTCCGCGAAAGAAGAAGTGGAAGAGGTCTCGATCGACGTGGTCCGCGAAAGCGTTGCCGAGGTGCTGCGGACCTTGCGCGACGAGCTCGACTATCAGCAGCTGATGGAGATCGCCGGCGTCGACTATCCGGAGCGCGCGGAGCGGTTCGAGGTGGTCTATCACCTGCTCTCCGTGACCAAGAACCATCGCCTGCGCATCCGCGTCTCGACCGACGAGGAACGGCCCGTGCCGACGGTCACGAATGTCTTTCCGGTGGCCGGCTGGCTCGAGCGCGAGATATTCGACATGTACGGCGTCGTCTTCGAGGGTAATCCGGACCTCCGCCGCATCCTCACCGATTACGGCTTTCGCGGCCATCCGCAGCGCAAGGACTTCCCGCTCACCGGCTATGTCGAGCTGCGCTATTCGGAGGAGGAGAAGCGGGTCGTCTACGAGCCGGTCAGCCTCGCCCAGGACTTCCGCGATTTCGATTTCATGAGCCCCTGGGAGGGCGCCGAATATATCATCCCCGGCGACGAGAAGGCCCAAAGCGAGGCCCCGGGGGCGCCGACGCCGCTCAGCTCCGCCGAGATCAACAAGACCGCCCCGCCCAGGACGGCCACGCCGCCGCCGACGCCCAAGACCACCGAGACCAAGACCCAGACCGGAGCCGGGGAGCCTGCCAACACGATCGCCGCCAGGCCCGCCCGCAAGCCGCGCGCGCGCGGCAAGCCGAGGGGCGCCGCCTGATGGCTGAAAATGCCGACATCATCCCGCACGCGGTCGAGGCGGAGGCGCTGGCGGAAGGCACCAGCCCGGCGCATAGCGACATCGCCAATTACACGATCAATTTCGGCCCCCAGCATCCGGCCGCCCACGGCGTGCTCCGCCTCATTCTCGAGCTCGACGGCGAGATCATCGAGCGGGTCGACCCGCATGTCGGCCTGCTCCACCGCGGCACCGAGAAGCTGTGCGAATACAAGACCTATCTCCAGGCTTTGCCCTATTTCGACCGCCTCGATTATTGCTCCCCGCTCTGCATGGAGCACAGCTACGTGCTGGCGATCGAGAAATTGCTGGGGCTCGAAGTTCCGCTGCGCGCGCAATACCTCCGCGTCTTCTTCGCCGAGCTGACGCGCATTTCCAACCACATGCTGAACCTTGCCAGTCACATCCTCGATGTCGGCGCGATGACGCCGGCGCTATGGATGTACGAGGCGCGAGAGGATTGCTTCAATTTCTTTGAGCGCGCATCCGGCGCTCGAATGCACATGGCCTGGTTCCGGCCGGGCGGCGTCCATCAGGACGTGCCGCTGAAGCTGCTGACCGACATCGCCGACTGGCTCGACACGCGCCTGCCGCGGCTGTTCGAGGATGCGATTTCGCTGGTCGCCGACAACCGCATCTTCAAGCAGCGCAACGTCGACATCGCCACGGTCTCGAAGGAGGACGCGCTCGCCTGGGGCTTTTCCGGCCCGATGATCCGCGCCGCCGGCATCCCCTGGGATCTGCGCCGCTCGCAGCCCTACGACGTCTACGACCGCATGGATTTCGACATTCCGGTGGGCACCAAGGGCGATTGCTACGACCGCTTCATGGTGAGGGTCGAGGAGGTCCGCCAATCGGTGCGGATCATGAAGCAGTGCCTCAACGAAATGCCCGACGGCCCGATCGCCAGCCTCGACCGCAAGGTCGTGCCGCCGCCGCGCGCCGAGATGAAGCAGTCGATGGAAGCGCTGATTCATCACTTCAAGCTCTACACCGAAGGCTTCCACGTCCCCGCCGGCGAGGTCTATGTCGCGACCGAGAGCCCGAAGGGCGAGTTCGGCGTCTATCTGGTCGCCGACGGCTCCAACAAGCCCTATCGCGTCAAGATCCGCCCGACCGGCTTCTCCCACCTCCAGGCGATGGACTTCATGTCGCGGGGCCACATGCTCGCCGACGTCACCGCCATCTTGGGCGCGCTCGACATCGTCTTCGGGGAAGTCGACCGGTGAAGGTCGGCGCGCTCTGCGCCGGCGCGGCCGCGCTGGCGGGCGCGGCGCAGGCGGACGCCTACGAGGAGAGCGATCCGGCCTTCAGCGCGCTGCTTGCGGCGATCGACAGGCGGGACGCGGCCGCCATCGAAACCATCTCGCGGCGCGACATCATGCTGATGCGCCTCCAGGCGATCATGCCAGCATGGGAGCTGGTGGCCACGCTAGAAGGATGCACGATCGCCTCGGTGCGACCCGCCTCGGCGACCTACCGGTTCATCCGCTTCGCCTGCCCGGAGCGCCAAAGCCGCGTGGCCCAGGGCTCGTGCGATTCCGGCGACCTCATTTTGGCCGCGGAGGCAATCGGGGGGCGGATCCGGCTCAGCCTCGATGAGCTGCGGGCGCGTCGGCCCGAGTGCATTCCGGCGCCGCCGCCTCCGCCCGCGCCGCCACGGAGGCCCGCGCGGTGAGGCGGCTGGCGCTGGCCGCCACCGCCCTGACCGCGACGCCTGGCTGCGCCCCGGAGGCCGCGCCCGCGCCCGCCGCCGAAGGCGTGACCGCATCGATCGTCAGGGCGATCGAGCAGGGCGATGAAGCCGGCTTGCTGCGGATCACGCGGGGATCCATTTCCAACCGACTGACCGCACAGGCGCGCGGGAGCGGCCTCGTGCGCCTGAGCCCGGCCGAGCTGTTCGCGCTGACGCGCGGCTGCCGGGCCCATGATCCAACCGAACCGAACGGCGGGCGCTTTCCAGCGGAGCCCGGCAGCGTCGAGTTCAGATGCGAGGGCCGCCCGGCCGCGGACAATCCTTGCGACGATCGCGGCTATGGCCTGCTCATCAAGCCGCAGGCCGGCTATGCGCGCGTCGAAGTCTGGCCCGCCGACAGCCATTCGAGATCGCGATGCGGCGAGCCCCGGCCGCCGCCCCCGCCCCCGCCACTGCCAAGGACACCGAACCGATGACCGAAGCCGCCCCGCTCGTGATCAACCTGGCCGACAAGCTCGCCCGTTTCTCCGATCATTGGAACCCGCGCATCGTCGGCCGCTACAACGGCAACGAGGTGCGCGTGTCGAAGCTCAAGGGCGCGTTCGTCTGGCACAGCCACGCCGAAACAGACGAGCTCTTCCTGGTGCTGAAGGGGCGGCTGACCATCGAGTTCCGCGACGCTGCGCGCACCCTGAACCCGGGTGAGTTCCTCGTCGTCCCCAAAGGCGTCGAGCACCGTCCGGTCGCCCCGGAAGAATGCGAGATCCTGATCCTGGACCGGGAGGGAGAATCCAATACCGGCGGCGTCGCCTCCGAATTTGCCCGCGCCACGCTGGAGACGCTCTGATGGCGCGACCCTTGCTCCTGCTCGGCCTCTGCGCGGGGCTCGCCGCGCCGGCCCTGGCGCAGAATCCCCCGCACGCTCGAGTCACCGATCGGGAGCGAGATGCGTTCGGCGCCGCGGTCGCGCGAAGCGACGTCGAGGCGCTGCGCGCGATCGTCGGCGCGGCGGTGCTGCGGTCCAACGGCGGGCTGGAATTCGAGCGCTCCAGCCCCGAGGCGCTGATCGAGGCGACGCGCGGATGCAGGCTGTTCGAGGCCGCCAGGATCGGCGACGATCCCGACATGTGGTATCGCTTCGCCTGCCGCCGCCGCGCGCGCGGCGCGATCCGGGCGTGGGAGGATCCGGGCGTCTATATCAAATTGTGGCATCATCCGGCCGGTCTCCTCGCCACGTCCTATTATTTCGGCCCGGTCGAGGTCCGGCGGCCACCGCGCGGCCTGATCCCGTCGCCGCCCGCGCCGCCTCGCATGCCGCCCCGGCCAAATCCTTGAGCTTCATGTTGTCGCGCCCGCCGCTTGGGGCTAGGGGACGCGCCAAGCAGAGAGCATGGTGACGGAAACATCCAATGGCTGAGGCCTCACGCCTTCCCGCGACGCCCGAAATCCGCGAGCGCTGGGGCGGCTTCGCATGGACGGCGGAGCATGCCGAAAAGGCCAGGATGTTCGTCGCGCGCTATCCCGCGGGCCGGCAGCAGAGCGCGGTCATCCCCTTGCTCGATCTCGCCCAGCGCCAGATCGGCGCCGAGACCGGGACCCAGGGCTGGCTGCCGATCCCGGTGATCGAGTTCGTCGCAGCGCAACTCGGCATGCCCTTTATCCGCGCCTACGAGGTCGCCACGTTCTACACGATGTTCAACCTGGCCCCGGTCGGGCGCCACCATGTCCAGGGCTGCGGCACCACGCCCGGCCTGTAGCGCGGCTCCGACGACGTGCTCGCCGCCTGCTACGCCAAAGGCCTGAAGAAGGGCCACACGACGTCCGACGGCCTGTTCACCCTCACCGAGGTCGAGTGCCTGGGCGCCTGCGCCAACGCGCCGATGGTCCAGATCAACGACGACAATTATGAGGATCTGAGCTTCGAGACCATGGCCGCCATCCTCGACGCGCTCGCCAAGGGCGAGACGCCGGCGCCGGGTCCCCAGATCGAGCGGCAGACCAGCTGCGCGCAAGGCGGGCCGACCAGTCTCAAGGAGATGGTCGGCGAGAATCACGATTATAGGAGCCGCTGGTGACGCGGCTCGCGCTCACCATCCCGGTCTTGCTCGGCGCCTGCCAGAACCAACCTGCGCCGGCCAACAACGTCGCCGCGCCCGCGGCCAAAGCGGTCCGGCCGGCCGACGATCGCGCGCTCGCCGAGCAGGTCGTGCGCCGCCAGCTCCGCAACCCGCCGGGCCTCGTTTTCTCCAATGCGCGCGTCATCGACCCCGGCCGCGTGCCGATCGTCTGCGGTGACGTCGAACGAGGCGGCCGGCGCGAGCGCTATATCGTCGTCGACGGCGAGCTGGCCTATGTCGAATCGCAGATGCGCGCCGGCGAGATGGACCGCGCCGTCCGCGAGAATTGCGGCGAGGGGGAGCTTGGTTAGTGAAGGGAATTTCATCATGAGCGGCATCATCGCCATCGTCCTCGCGGTCCTCGCGGTCTTCATCCTGGTCAAGGTGACCGCGTTCATCTTCAAGCTGCTCGCGGTGCTGCTGCTGGCCGGCGCCGCGATCGCCGCCTTCGTGGTGATCCGCAAGAAGCTCGGCGGGCCGCGGTGAAGATCGCCTGGTTCGGGCTGGTCGCGCTCGCGATCATGGCTTTGTGCCTGGGCCTTGGCGGCGGCCTGCTGCTGCCCGCGCTCGGCGTCGAAGGGGAGCTGGCACGGATGATCCCCGCCGGGGTCGGCGGCGCCTTCATCGGCCTGCTCTACATACTGAGGTTCAGGAGGCCGACCGGTGCTTGACGACAAGGATCGGATCTTCACCAACGTCTACGGCTTCCAGCCCTGGGGGCTGAAGGCGGCGCAGGCGCGCGGCGACTGGGACGAGACCGGCAAGCTGATGGCGCTCGGCCAGGACGCGATCATCGAGATCGTCAAGGATTCCGGGCTTCGCGGCCGCGGCGGCGCCGGCTTCCCAACCGGGCTCAAATGGAGCTTCATGCCCAAGGAGCCGGGCGCGGGCCGCCCCAATTTCCTGGTCATCAACGCCGACGAGAGCGAGCCCGGCTCCTGCAAGGACCGCGAGATCATCCGCCACGATCCGCACAAACTGATCGAGGGCGCCCTGCTCGCCGGCTTCGCGATGCGCGCGCGGGCCGGCTATATCTACATACGCGGCGAGTTCATCCGCGAGACGCAGATGCTCGAGGCCGCGGTCGCCGAAGCCTATGCGGCGGGCCTGCTCGGCAGGAATGCCTGCAAATCGGGCTACGATTTCGACCTCTTCGTCCATCGCGGCGCCGGCGCCTACATTTGCGGCGAAGAGACGGCGATGCTCGAAAGCCTCGAGGGCAAGAAGGGAATGCCCCGTCTCAAGCCGCCCTTCCCGGCGGGCGCGGGCCTCTACGGCTGCCCGACCACGGTCAACAATGTCGAATCGATCGCGGTGGTACCGACCATCCTGCGCCGCGGCGCGCTCTGGTTCAAAGGCTTCGGCCGCGAGAAGAACGAGGGCACCAAGCTCTTCCAGATCTCCGGCCATGTCGAGAAGCCCTGCGTGGTCGAGGAGGCGATGTCGATCCCGTTCCGCGAGCTGATCGAGCGCCATGCCGGCGGCATCAGGGGAGGATGGGACAATCTCCTCGCCGTTATCCCCGGCGGCTCCTCGGTGCCGCTCGTCCCCGCCCACGAGATCATTGACGCGCCGATGGATTTCGACGGCCTCAAGGATCTGGGCTCGGGCCTCGGCACCGCCGCGGTCATCGTCATGGACCGGTCCACCGACATCGTGAAGGCGATCAGCCGCATCTCCTATTTCTACAAGCATGAGAGCTGCGGCCAGTGCACGCCCTGCCGCGAGGGCACGGGCTGGATGTGGCGGGTGATGGAGCGGCTGGTCGAGGGCAATGCCGCGATCCACGAGATCGACACGCTCTGGGACGTCACCAAGCAGGTCGAGGGCCATACGATCTGCGCGTTGGGCGATGCCGCCGCCTGGCCGATCCAGGGGCTGATCCGCCACTTCCGGCCGGAGCTCGAGCGCCGCATCGTCGAGCGGCGCGGCGACGCGCTGGAGGCCGCGGAATGACGCCTTTTCGAAGAGCCGCCTGCGTTCTTCTGACCCTGGCCCTCGTCACCGGCATGGCCGGCGCGGCCCATGCGCAGCTCGGGACCGGCCAGTCGGGAAGCTCGAGCCTCCAATATATGGATCGGGCCGAGGGCATGCGCGAGCTGGTTTCGTTCGGGCGCTGCTATGGCAGGAACCTCCGGGCCCAGAGCCTGTCGCTTCTCGCCACGCGTCCCACGTCGCGCGAGGAGGCCGAGACTTATCGGCGGTTGTTTCGCGGCGACAATCTGAGCTGCCTTACAGCCGGCACGACGATGAGCGCGCCGCTCGCTTATGTGCGCGGCGCCATCGCCGAAGGTGTTTACCGGTCGGGCCTGGGCGTTCCGGCCAGCCATTTGCTTCCGGCCCCGACCGTCGATCAGGTCCGGAACCTGAGCGATGCCGCCCGCTGCTATGCCGCGGGACACAGGGAGCGGGTGCTGGCGCTGCTGCCGCTTACGCCCGGCTCGCGGCAGGAATATGAGGCGGTATCGGCGCTGATAGACGGATTCCTCGCCTGCATGCCGGCCGGAGCCAGGCTCAACGGCAGCGCGACCTTGCTCCGTTACCGTCTGGTCGAGGGCCTGCTTCGACTCGCTCCGGCTGCCGCGGCGCCGGCTGGCAATTGAACGCCGACCAGGGCCAGTCCCTGCGCGTCGACATGGGGGCCTGCGCGCGATGGTCGCCGTTGGGATCTACAGGCTGCTCGATGGCACGTGGCCCGCGACGCGAAGGAACTAGGCCCGCTTTACGAGCCGGCGCGGCCATGAGATAGTCCGGCCTGCGCCCGCCCGAGGAGAGGCGGCGCCGCGGAGGCCAGAATGCAGCCAATCAACAAGCTCCTTGGCCCCCTGGGCGTGATCCTGTTCGCGTCCGCGGGGACGCCGGCCGCGGCTCAATATGGCAGCGCGCCGC
>JBKJZJ010000150.1:0-2801 GCA_046715355.1 Allosphingosinicella sp.
AGCGCGCTTTGCGCGTCGAGCGTCCCCGCCTGGACCCGCGCGAAGGCGGCGGGATCGCCGGCGCCGGTAGTGGCGATCGAGACCTCGCCCTCGACCTCGCGGTCGGCGGCGAGGCTCCTCAGGCCCAGCCGCAGCGCGCTGTCATAGCCGCCCAGCCCCTCGGCGACATAGATTGTGCCGCGCGCGCGGCGCAGAATATAGACGCGATAGCCGACGTCGGCGGCCGTGAGCCGGCAGCTGAGGCTCTCGACCGCGCCCAGCCCCTCGATCTCGACCCGCTCAGGCCCAGCGCAGGTCACCCGGCCCGCGCGCAGGACCGCCAGTCGCGCCGCCGCGTCGCCGCCGCGCCCGCGCAGCACGTAGAGCTGGCCGACCGGCACCGCCGCGTCGCGGCAGACGATCTGGTAGCCGCGGTCGAACATGGTGCCGAAGGCGGGGTCCTGGACCTGCGATTGCGCGGTGCACAGGGTCGCCGTGCCGCTGCCGATGCGGAAGCTCTGGCGCACACTGAGCCCCTGCGCCGAGGCGGTCCCGGCCCAGCCCAGAGCGGCCAGCAACGCGACGAGAGCGTGGCGGATCGTCCTAGTCATTCTGGTCATCGCAATCACCGTCGCGGTCGGGGTCGCAATCCCAAAGGCCGGCTTCGCTGCCGCTGGTCACCGGCTCCTCGATCAACGGGTCGGAGGCGAAGCTGCTGTCGACCAGATCGTCCTCTTCGGCGCCCGCCGGCAGCAGGATCGCGCTCGAGCCGCCGGTCGGGCCGGTGATCGGATCGGGCCCGCCGGGCCCCGGATTGGCGGGCGCCCGCACCCGGCAGAAGCCGGTGACGATGATGCAGGTGTTGACCGCGGCCTCCTGCGTGTAGCTGCCCGGCGCGCCCGCGGCGCCGCCCGTCTGATAGGTCGATTGGGCGAAGAAGGCGTCGCCGGTGGTGAAGCTGCCGTCGGCATTGAGCCGCCGGCCGAAGGCGGTGACGTTGGTGCCGGGCGCCGCGGCGATGATGGTGAGCCCGCCGGGGCCGACGGTGATGCCGGCATATTCGGTGCTGAACGGCAGACTCGAGCCGGTATTGCGGACGTAGAGGGTGCCGCCGGAGACCAGGGTGACGCCGTTCGCCTCGACATAGCCGCGCGGCACCTCGACCCCGCCATTGTCGAGCAGGTCGTCGTCGCGGCCGGGATAATTGGGGTTGGCGCGCAGCGCGTCGATCATCGCCGCCGGGGCGACCCAGATATTGTTCGAGGCGAGGCGCAAATTGCCGCCCGGCGCGCCATTGCCGTCGCGGACGCGGACGCTGCCCGCAGGCGTCACGATTTCGAGCCGCTCTGTGGCCTGGACGGCGATCCCGTCCTGCGCCCGCGCGCCGCCCAGCAGGAGATTGCCCTCGACCCGGGCGATGCCGGGCGAGACGATGTCGAGCATGCCGATCCCCGCCGCCGCCCCGCCGCCGTTCAGCGTGAGATCGCGTATGACGAGGTCGGCCGCGCGGGCCGGATTGGCGCTCAGCGCCGGCACCAGGATGCGCAGCGTCCCCGCCCGGATCCGCCCCGCTTCGGCGCCGGTCAGCGTATAGCCCGGCCCCTGGGCCGCGCCGCCCAGAATGGTCGGCTGGGCTGGAATGCCCGGAGGCGTGGTGCCGCCGGCCACTTCGAGCGCGACCAGCTCCGTGGCCGCGTCGCCGAGGGCGCCGCTCGCGGGCAAGTCGATATCGGCCGAGCCGATAGTGACCTGGCGTCCCAGGACGCGGCCGGCGATCGTGGCGAGATCGGCGGCGCGGATGTCGGCGACGTTGCTCGCCCGAACCGCGGCGCCCGCATTGACAATGACGTCGTCGCCGGCGCGGACGTTGAGGTCGGTGACGTCGACGGTCAGGCCACCCACGGCGGGGGCATTGTGGCTCAGGGCCACGTCCTGCCGCGAGACCAGGACGAGCCGGCCGCCCGCCACCCGCCCAGCACCGGTCGCGGTGACGAGGATGTCGCCGTCCGCGGTGAGCGTGGAGACGCCGCTCAGGGTGACGATGTTGCCCTGCGCGTCGAGTGTCGAGGCCGGCGCCGGTCCCGGCCCGGTGCCGGCGGCGATCGCGGTCAGGGTGGCGTTGGTGGCGCTGACAGTGCCGCCGTTCGCGCTCAGGTGCCACTGGCCCGCGACATTGCCGGCGCCGGTGCCCAGGCCGCTGGCCGAGCCGGTGAGGTCGCTCAGCGCCAGCGTGCCGGCGAGGCCGCTTTGCGGATGGGCGAAGGCGCCGACCGTGAGGCTGCCGCCCGCCGCCTGGCCGGGCGCGCCGAAGCCCGCGCCGGGCGAATCGCCGCCCGTACCGGCGGTCCCGTTCGCCAGCATCGAGACCGAGCCGAGCACATTCACCGATGCGCCGGTCGCCGACAGGGTGGCGGCGCCGCCCACCGCATTGCCGCCCTGGCCCCGTCCGAAACCGCCCGCGCCGCCCGCGCCGCTCGCGCTCAGCGCGAGGCTGGTGAAGGTCGCGATCCCGGTCGGCGAGGTCGAGGCGGGGCCACCGTCCATGCCGGCCAGCACGGTGCCGCCGCTGCCCGAGCCGCCGCGGCCGCCATCGACATTGTTGCCGGCATTGCCGCCGGCGCCGCCGGTGCCGTTCGCGCCTGCCGTAACCGCGCCGAGATTGATGGTGCCGTTGCCCGATTCCGCAAGCAGGGTGATCGCGCCGCCGGTGCCGATGCCGCCGGTGCCTCCCGGCACGCCGGCAATGGCGAGCCCGCCACGGCCGCCGACGCCCGGCGCCGTCAAGGCGAGCGCGCCGCCGCCGATCCGGGACGGCGTGACCC
>JBKJZJ010000151.1:0-18167 GCA_046715355.1 Allosphingosinicella sp.
CCGGCCGAGGTGCAGGATAGCTGCAACGCCACTCGGCCCTCGGCGAATTCCGCGTCGAGCCGCGCCTGCTCGAAACCGGCCGGACACTGGCCGGCAATCGCCCGCCCGAGGGTGAGAAAGGGATCTTCCTCGGGCTCGCCCCCGAAATCCACCCGTCCTTCGTCGCTCATCTTCCGGTCTCCTGCATCGCTCATCCCTCCGGCGGCTCGAGCGCGAGCAGCGCGAAGGTGGCCAGCCAGTGCTCGCCCATATAGTCGCCGGCAACGTGCGGCAGGCTGGCGTCGAGATGCCGGTCGGCGGCCGCGCAGGCGATCGCCGCGAGCTGCGGGTCGAGCGCGCCGGCCAGGCCGCGCCAGCACCAGGCGCGGCTGAGATTGAGGCCGTCGAGATGGGCGATCTTGCCGTCGGTGCGGTCGCTCACCGCGGCGGGCGTGAACAGGGCCCGCGGCTCGCCTGTGTTGAGATCGGGCAGGAATGCCGCGAACCAGGCGGAGAATTCGCCGGCCGGCAGCAGCCGGCGCATGAGCAGAGCCTCGGTCAACGCCGGCGACAGGAAATCGTCGCCCGACGGCTCCCAGGCCTGGCAGCCGGCGTCGGCGCCGAACCAGTCGCGGGCGCGCCGGCCGATCAGCGCCGCAAGCGATCCGTCTCCCGCCTGCGCCCAGTCGAGCGCGAGGAGGCAGGCGAAGGCGCTGTTGTAATGAGTGCCGGTGCGGATCGGGTAAGTGAGCCGGGGCAGATAGGCGGCGAAGCGAGCGGCGAAGGCGAGCGCGAGCGGGCTGAGCGCCTCGGCCCATCGGAAATCGTCCTGGCGCATCGCCTCGTGGTGGAGCGCGAGCAGCCAGGCCCAGCCGTAGGGCCGCTCGAACCCGCCGCTATAGGCGCGATCGAGATAGGCGAGCTCGCCGGCGACCTTGTCCGGAACCAGCATCTCGTCGAGCAGGGCCTCGACGAAGGCCGCGCAGGGCAGGTCCGGGAACAGCCGGCGGGTGCGCAGCAGCAGCCAGTAGCCGTGGACGCAGCTGTGCCAGTCGAAGCTGCCGAAGAAAATCGAGTGGAGCGCGCGCGGGCCGCGCACGTCCTCGGGCCCGTCCATCACATGATCGAGCTTGTGCGGATATTCGCGGGTGATGTGGCCGAGCGCGATGCGCGCGAAGCCATCGGCGACGTCGGCGTTGAGCTCACGCTTCACCGGAACGCCAGGAAATAAATGAGCAGGATGTTGACGATCAGGAGCGGGATCGCGGTGCCGATCTGCGCCTTGATCACGCCGTTCTGATCCTTGAGCTCGAGCAGAGCGGCGGGCACCAGATTGAAGTTGGCGGCCATGGGAGTCATCAGCGTGCCGCAAAAGCCCGCGAGCATTCCGATCGCGCCGACCACGGCCGGGTCGCCTCCATAGGACTGGATCAGCAAGGGCACGCCGATCGCCGTCGCCATCACCGGGAAGGCGGCGAAGGCATTGCCGGTGAGGATGGTGAACAGGGCCATGCCGAGCCCGAAGACGACGACCGCGGGCAGGATGGTGCCGTCGGGAATGATGGTCAGCGCCAACTCCCCGATCGTCTGCCCGACCCCGGTATCGCGCAGCACCAGGCCCAGGGCCGCGAGCATGAGCGGCAGGATGGCCGCCCAGCCGACCGCGTCGATCAGCCGCCGGCCCTCGTCGAGCGGCGCGAGTGCTGGCGGCCGCAGCCAGGCGAAGATGAAGATCAGGGCCAGCAGCACGCCGAGGCACAGCAGGACGAAGGTCTCGCGGCCGGCCTCGAGCAGCCCGGTCCCGAAGAGCGGCGTGTAGAGGTAGAGCAAGGTGCCGATGACGGCGGTCAGCAGGACGACGAGGATGGGCAGGAACAGGAGGTTGCCGTGCCGCTCGCCCGCCGCCGCGCGCCCGGCCTCGCCGGTCGACGGCGCGCCGCGGCCGATCAGCCGAAACGTCGCCAGGCCGGCCAGGCCGAGAACCAGGAAGCCGTTGGCGACGTCGCCGAGCCGGTGGCCGGCGAGCAGGCTGAGCGCGACGAGGCCCCAGAAGGCGGCGTTGCCGAGCCGTTTCGGATTGCTGCGGTCGGTGAGGCTGAGCAGGCTCCAGGCGGCGAACAACGCGCCGACCAGCCAGAAGACGTGCTGGGCCGTGATCATGGCTGCTCAGGCCCCGCTGGCCCCTCCACCGCACTGCGTGCGGCCCCCCTCCGCTGCGCGGACAACGAAGATAGGCTGCGGTCGAGGAGCAGCAGGCGCGCGGAGTGGATGATGAAGGCGGCGATCGCGGTGGGGATCGCCCAGACCGCAAGCTCGAGCGGCGACAGCCGGATGCCATAGCCCTCCAGCACCTGCTGGATGAGCACGATCGAGCCGATCGCGAAGAAGATGTCCTCGCCGAAGAACAGGCCGACATTGTCGGTGGCGGCGGAATAGGCCTTCACGCGCTCGCGCGAATCGTCGTCGAGGTCGGCCTGTTGCTCGGCGGCCGCGACCGCCATCGGCGCGACCAGCGGCCGGACCGTCTGGGGATGGCCGGCGGTCGAGTGGAGGCCGATCGCCGAGATGATCTGCCGGTAGAGCAGATAGAGGATGAGCAGCCGCCCGGCCGTGGCCGCGCGGAAGCCGCCGATCACGGCGCGTGCGCGCTGCTGCAGGCCGTAGCGCTCGAGCAGGCCGATCACCGGCAGCACGACCCAGGGAATGATGATGATGCGCGCGTCGTTGAACGCCTTGCCGAGCTTGCCGATCACCTCGACGAGGTCGAGGCCGGCGAGCAGCCCCGTGGTCAGCGCCGCCGCCGGGACGACCAGCATCGGGTTGAAGCGCAGCGCGAAGCCGGCGACGACCACGAGGATGCCGAGGAGGGGCAGATACTCGTTCATGCCTGCCCGTAGCCCCCTCCGCCCGGCGTTTCGATCACGAACATGTCCCCGGCGGCGAGATCGGCCGAGGCCGTGGCGGAAAGGACCTCCTCGCCCCCGCCGGCCCTGACGACCTTGTTGACCCCGGCCATGGCCGCGCCGCCCCCGGCGAGGCCGGCGGGCGGAACGCGGCGACGGTTCGAGAGAATCCCGGCCTGCATCGGCGCGAGGAAGCGGATCGCGCGGACCGCGCCGTCGCCGCCGCGATGCGCGCCCGCGCCACCCGAGCCCCGCCGAATCGCGAAGCGCTCGAGCCGGACCGGGAAGCGCGTCTCGAGGATCTCGGGATCGGTCAGCCGGCTGTTGGTCATGTGGGTCTGAACCGCGCTGGCGCCGTCGAAGCCGGGGCCGGCCCCGGCGCCGCCGGCGATCGTCTCGTAATATTGATGCTCGTCATTGCCGAAGGTGAAATTGTTCATCGTCCCCTGGCTCGGGGCGAGCGCACCGAGCGCCGCGAACAGACAATCGGTGATGACCTGGCTGGTCTCGACGTTGCCGGCGACGACCGCGCCCGGATATTCGGGATTGACGAGCGAGCGATCGGGCACCGCGAGCGCGATCGGGCGCAGGCAGCCGTCGTTGAGGGGGATCGGCTCCTCGACCAGGCAGCGCAGCACGTAGAGCGTCGCGGCCCGGCAGATCGAGAAGGGCGCATTGAAATTGTCGCCCTGCTGGGCGCTGGTGCCGGTGAAATCGACCGTTGCGCTGCGCGCCTCGCGATCGACGCGGACGGCGACACGGACCGCCGCACCGCTATCCATTTCGTAGCTGAAATCTCCGTCGTGGAGGCGGTCGATGAGGCGCCGGACCGCGCTTTCGGCATAGTCCATGACATGGCCCATATAGGCGTCGACATGAGAACGGCCCTGCTCGGCCGCGACCCGCCGCAACTCGCTCGCGCCGCGCGCGCAGGCCGCGACCTGGGCCTTGAGGTCGGCGACGTTGCGGTCGGGGTTGCGCGCCGGCCAGGCGCCCGCGCCGAGCAGGGCGCGCAGCTCGGATTCGCGGAAGCGGCCCTCGTCGACGACCAGGAAATTGTCGATCAGCACGCCTTCCTCGTGGATGTCGCGGCTGCCGGGCGGCATCGAGCCGGGCGCGATGCCGCCGATATCGGCATGGTGGCCGCGCGCCGCGACGAACCAGGCCGGTTCGTATTCGCCGCTGGCGAAAACCGGCATAATGACGGTGATGTCGGGAAGGTGGGTGCCGCCGCGATAAGGGGCGTTGAGCGCATAGGCATCGCCCTCACGCATGCCGCGGCCGTGGGGCGGGCCGGCGCCCCCGCCCCCCCCCCTCCCCGCCGGGGGCCACCAACGACTCTGTGCCTGTCCTTGATCGGTCGCTGCTGAGACCGGGTGAGGTGATTCCCGGCTCAGCCCTCATCATCGACCCCGCCGCCACCACTGTCGTCGAGCCGGGTTGGCAGGCGGAGGTGGACAAGCTCGGCAACCTCATCCTGACCCGCGCCGTCCCCCGCGCAGCGGCGGCGGCGGGCGCCGAGGTCGACCCGGTGATGCTCGAGGTCATGTCCAACCTGTTCATGGCGATCGCCGAGGAGATGGGGGTGGCGCTGCAGAACACCGCCTCCTCGGTCAACATCAAGGAACGGCTCGATTTCTCCTGCGCGATCTTCAACCAGGCGGGCGACCTCGTCGCCAACGCGCCGCACATCCCGGTCCATCTCGGCTCGATGGGCGATTCGATCCGAACGATCATCGCGGCGCGGGGCGAAGGGGCGGACGGCAGGGGCATGAAGCCCGGCGACGTCTATGTGCTGAACGCCCCCTATCGCGGCGGCACCCATCTGCCCGACATCACGGTGATCATGCCTGTCTTCGCCGACGATGAAGACTCGGCGCCGGCCTGGTATGTCGCCGCGCGCGGCCACCATGCCGATATCGGCGGCATCGCGCCCGGATCGATGCCGCCGGACAGCCGCTCGGTCCATGACGAGGGCGTGCTGATCGACAATAGGCTGCTGGTCGACGCGGGCCGCTTCCTGGAGGCGGAGATGCGCGCTTTGCTCGGTGCGGGCGAGTGGCCGGCGCGCAACCCGGACCGCAACATCGCCGATCTCAAGGCCCAGGTCGCCGCCTGCGCGCGCGGCGCGAACGAGCTTCGGCGCGTCTGCGGCGATTATGGGCGCGCGGCGATCGACGCCTATATGGCCCATGTCATGGCCTATGCCGAAGAGGCGGTGCGGCGGCTGATCGGACGCTTGAGCGACGGCGCCTTCAGCTACGAGATGGACAATGGCGCGCACGTCTCGGTCTCGGTGAAGGTGGACCATGCGGCGCGCACCGCGGTCGTCGATTTCACCGGGACCAGCGCCCAGCAGGGCGACAATTTCAACGCGCCCTATTCGATCTGCCGGGCGGCGACGCTCTACGTCTTCCGCACCCTGGTCGACGATCCGATCCCGCTGAACGACGGCTGCATGCGCCCGATCACGCTCAATGTGCCCGAAGGCTCGATGCTCAACCCCAATTATCCGGCCGCGGTGGTGGCCGGGAATGTCGAGACCAGCCAGGTGATCACCGACTGCCTGCTGGCGGCGATGGGCGCGCTGGCGCCGAGCCAGGGGACGATGAACAATTTCACCTTCGGCAACCGGACATATCAATATTATGAAACGATCGCGGGCGGCGCCGGGGCCGGCCCGGACTTCGGCGGAGCGAGCGCGGTCCAGACCCATATGACCAATTCCCGCCTCACCGACCCGGAGATATTGGAGACGCGCTTTCCCGTGATATTGGAGCGCTTCGCGATCCGCCGTGGCTCGGGCGGGGAAGGGCGGCATAGCGGCGGCGACGGCGTGGAGCGCCGCATCCGCTTCCTCGAACCGATGCAGGCCAGCATCCTCTCCAACCGCCGCCGCGTCGCGCCGCGGGGGATTGCAGGCGGTGGGGATGCGAAGGCGGGCGTGAACAAGGTGGTGCGCGCGGACGGGAGCGAAGAGGTCTTGAGCGCCACGGCTTCGGCGGACATGAAGGCGGGCGACGCCTTCGTCATCGAGACGCCGGGGGGAGGGGGATTCGGAGCGAAATGAGCCATTACCTCCCTTTGATCGGAATCCTCATTCTGCTGCTGGGCTTCGCGCTCCGGCTCAATCCGATGCTGGTCGCGACCGCGGCCGTGCTGGCGAGCGGCCTGCTCGGCGGCATGGAACTGAGGCAGGTCATCTCCGAGTTCGGCAAGGCCTTCAACGACAACCGCATCATCGCCATCGTCTGGATCATCCTGCCGCTGATCGGCCTCCTGGAACGTTACGGCCTCCAGGCGCGTGCGCGCGGGGTGATCGCGAGCCTGAGGAACGCGACGGTCGCCAAGCTGCTGATCCTCTACCTCCTCTATCGCCAGCTGACCGCCGCGATCGGCCTGCACAACACCGCCGGCCACGCCCAGACGGTGAACCCGATCGTCGCACCCATGGCCCTGGTCGCCGCGGAGAAGCAGCACGGGCCGCTCGACGAGCATACGAGCCAGCGGGTCAAGGCAATGACCGCCGGCACGGACAATGTCGGGCTGTTCTTCGGCGAGGACATCTTCTTCGCGATCGGCTCGATCGTGGTGATCCAGCAGGCGCTTGCCGCGCGCAACATCGAGCTCTCGCCGGTCGAGCTCGCTTTGTGGGCGATCCCGAGCGCGATCGCCGCCTTCATCATCCAGTCGACCCGGCTCGTCCTGTTCGACCGGAGCCTGAGGGTGTGTACCCACCCTGGGAGGGCGGCGCCATGACCCCGGCCCCCGCGCTCCTGACGCTGGAGCATCTCTACTGGGTGGTCGGCGCGATGTTCGCGTCCTTCGCTCTGCTCAGCCTGTTCGACCGCAAGAGCAAGAAGGCGCGCGGCAACGCCCTCTTCTGGGGGCTGATGGCGGCGAGCCTGATCGGCGGCTCCTATTTCACCGATTTCGGCAACGGACTGATCGTGCTCGGCCTGGTCGGCCTGGCCGGCTTCGGTTTCACCGGCCGTTCCACGCCCAAGACGACGAGCGAGGTGGAGCGCCAGGCCTTCGCCGAGCTGCGCGGCAATTGGCTGTTCATGCCGGCCTTGCTGATCCCGCTCATCGTCCTGATCGGGACCTTCGCCTATCATTTCACGCCGCTCGGCCAGGCGAACCTGTTCGCGCCGCGAAGGGAGACCTATTTCTTCCTGATCGCAGGCGTGTTCGTGGCGCTGCTGGCCGCGCAGCTCTGGTTGCGGCCGCCGGTGACGGCGCCGCTGCAGGAAGGGCGGCGCCTCATCGACGCGATCGGCTGGGCGGCGGTGCTGCCGCAATTGCTGGTCGCGATGGGCACGGTGTTCGACAAAGCGGGCGTTTCCGGCCTTATCCGGGAGGGCACGCTCGCGGTGCTGCCGCCAGGGAATCTGTTCCTCGCCGTGCTCGTCTTCGCGCTCGGCATGGCGATGTTCACGATCATCACCGGCAACGCCTTCGCCGCCTTCCCGGTCATGGCCTCGGCCATCGCCGTGCCCCTGCTGATCGACACCCATGGCGGCAATCCCGCGGCGATCGGCGCGATCGGCATGTTGGCGGGCTTTTGCGGGACGCTGATGACCCCGCTGGCGGCGAACTTCAACATCGTGCCGGTGCGCCTCCTGGAGCTGCGCGATCCCAATGCGGTGGTGAAGGCGCAATTCGCCACCGCCATCCCGATGTTCGCGGTGAACGTGGCATTGATCTACTTCCTGGCCTTCCGATGAAGCACCACCTCACTCCCGAAACCGCCCAGCGCTTCGCCGAGATCGCGCTGACGCACGTGACCCGCGAATATCCGCACAAGCTCGACCATGTGATGGAGGGGCCGGAGGACGTGCTCGGGCCCCGCGCGCTGCATCCGATCTTCTTCGGCAGCTTCGACTGGCACAGCTGCGTGCACGGCTATTGGCTGCTGATGCGCACGCTGAGGCTTTATCCGGACATGGCGGCTTCTGTCCGGATCCGGACATTGCTCGACGAGATGCTGGCCGAGCACAAGGTGGCGGGCGAGCTCGCCTATCTCGACCGCGCCTATACGGGCGGGTTCGAGCGGCCTTATGGCTGGGCCTGGCTGCTCGCGCTGCATGGCGAGGCCAAGCGGCACGAAGCGCCCTGGGCGGAGGCGCTGGCGCCGCTCGCCGGCGCCTTCGCCGACCGGTTCAGGGCCTATCTGCCCAGGCTCACCTACCCGATCCGCACCGGCGCCCATTATAACAGCGCCTTCGCGATGATCCTTGGGCGCGATTGGGCAGAGGCGCATGATGCGGAGCTTGCGGCGCTGATCGGGGAGCGGGCGCATTTCTATTATGGCGGGGACCGCGCTTGCCCGGGCTGGGAGCCGGCGGGCGACGATTTCCTCTCCTCCGCGCTGACCGAGGCGCTGCTGATGCGGCGCGTGCTCGACGCGCGCGCCTTTCGCGCCTGGTTCGACGCCTTCCTGCCCGATCTCGCCGCGGGCGAGCCTCGCAGCCTGTTCACGCCGGCCTTCGTCTCCGACCGCTCGGACGGCAAGATCGCCCATCTCGACGGGGTCAATCTCAGCCGGGCCTGGTGCTGGCGCGGGCTCGCCGATGCGCTCGACCTCGATCTCGCCGCGCTGGCGCGCGACACCGCCGATGCCCATCTCGACGCCAGCCTCCCGCACGTGGCGGGCGATTATATGGGCGAGCATTGGCTGGCGACCTTCGCCTTGCTGGCGCTGGACGCCGAAGACCGATTTGGAGACCCGCGATGAACCACCTCTACCTAGCTCTCGGCCGCGCGATCGCCGGACAATGCCCGCCCGGCTTCAAGGAGGCGCGGCTGACGGCGGCGCCCGACGAGGAGAGGTTCGACCTCGCCTGCACCCTGGCCGACGGCAGCCAGGTCGCCCCGGCGCTGGACGCGGAAGCGCGGCAGGGCATCGCCGCGGCGCTCGATGAGGTCCGCCAGGCGATGGCGGGCGAGGACGGCAAGAGCTGGCGCTCCTGCACCGTGACCCTGATCGCGGGCGGCGGCTTCAGCATGGAGGTGGCGGACTGAAGGCGGCCCCTGTCGGGATGGTTTACAAATCCTTACCCGTTAACCCTCGCGACCCGCGCTTTTCCGCCATTGGCCCCATTCTTGCCTCTGTCGGGACATGTGGAAAAAGCTCGGCCGCCTGTTCGTCATCAAGAACCGTTTCGAGGCGCTGGCCGTGATCTACGCGCTCGGCCTGGGCGCGATCGAGCGGGGGCTGGCTTACACGCAATCCTATCCCGGCTTCGGGGGCTGGCTGCTGTTCGCGGCCTGCACCTGCGCGGTGTTCATGGCGGGCGCCCGCCTGCTCGAATTCACCCGGAAGGACAATCGCCAGCGCCGCCGCCGCTCGGATTTCGAGGCGCCCCAAACATTGGCGGAAATTCCCAACTAGCGGCGACGGCCTGACGGCCCTTCACGCCCTCCGAAACTATAGAAACGGCGGATTTCCGCCGAAAATTCGAGTTGGCACGGCTCCTGCTAACCTTGTGGGCATCAGTTTCACGAAGGTTCAAGGAGCAACGACATGATCAACTTCACCAACATCCGCAAGACCGCCATCGCCAGCGTCGGCGCGCTCTTCATCTCCACTTTGTTCGTCGTCGCCGCGGTCGGCAATCCCGCCGCCGCCACGGCCCCGAGCACTTCCGTTCAGGCCCAGGCCTGACCGCCCGGCGCGCGGCCGGCTGAGCAAGTCTCTTCCCCCTTGGCTCGCTCTCCGGCCGCCGCCTTATTCTTCAAAACCCCGCCTCCAGTTCGGAACCCCGAGATGAGCATCTTCTCCCGCACCCGCGACATCATCGCCGCCAACGTCATCGACCTGGTCGACAGGTCCGAGGACCCCGCCAAGACGATCCGCGTGATCATCCTGGAGATGGAGGAGACTTTGGTCGAGGTGCGCGCCTCGGCGGCCCGCGGCATCGCCGACCAGAAGGAGAAGAGGCGCCAGGTCGCCGAGCTCGCCGCCTCGCGCGACAGCTGGACCGAGCGCGCCGCGCTTGCGCTCTCCAAGGGCCGCGACGATCTTGCCCGGCTCGCTTTGGTCGAGAAAGAGAAGCTCGCCGGCCTCGCCGACGAGCTCGAGGAAGAGATCGCCGCGATCGGCGAGGGGCTGCGCGCCTTCGAGGGCGACATCTTCAAGCTGCAGGCCAAGCTGCGCGAGGCGCGCGTCCGCCAGAATGCGGCCGCGCCCCGCATCGAGAGCGCGCAGAACAAGCTGCGGCTGCGCGAGCTTTATGCCGGCAGCCGGACCGAGCAGGCCTTCGCCAATTTCGAGACGCTGGAGCGCGAGGCCGACCTCGCCGAGGGCCATGCCGACGCTTTGCTGCTCGCGGCGCCGCGCAGCCTCGAGGACGAGATCGCGGAATTGAAGGTCGCCGAGCGCGTCGATGCCGAATTGCAGGCGATGAAGGACGCGATGGGCAATGTGCACAGGCTGGCGGCATGAGCGGGATCGACATGGACTGGGCCGAAGCCGAGCGGCTCTGGCGCAGCTCTGGCGGGCTTGAGGACCGGCTCGCTTTGGTCGAGCGCGCGCCCGCCGCCTTGGGCGGCAGGCAAAAGCGAACGGATTTGGAAACGCCCGGGCAGGACCGGGACCTGAGGAGGACGAAATGAACGTGCGGGGCAAGAGGTTCGCCGTCGACAAGCCCAATGGCAAGCTCGCCGGCGTCTGCGCCGGGATCGGCGACCATCTCGGCATTGATCCGACGATCGTCAGGATCGCCTTCGTGCTGGGGGCGGTGATCGGCAGCACAGTGCTGGTGCTGATCATCTATGGCGTGCTCGCTTATGTCGGGCAGAACCAAGGCGTCTCCCTGCGCAAGCCGGCCCGCGCCATGACCTCCGGCCGGCAAACTCGCGAGGCGACGCGCGAGCGGATGCGCGACATCGACCGGCGCATGCAGGAGATCGAAACCTATGTCGCCAGCGCGGACAGCCCGAACAACCAGCTCGCCCGCGAGATAGACGAGCTTCGCTAACGCGTTTCCCGAACGCCATCATCCGTCCTGGGAGGAAGAGATGAACGATCCGATGACGACGATCACCGTGGCGGGCGCCGCCCTCTCCGGCCTCGGCATCTTTACCTTCGCGGCCCTGCGCGGCTGGCAGGGCTGGCTCGAGATCAGAAGGCTGGAGCTGGCCGGCCCCGCCCGCCGCGAGGAGCCGCGCAGCCCCGCCGGCGACATGATCGAGGTGGCCGATCTGAAGGAACGCGTCCGCAAGCTGGAGGCGATCGCCGCCTGCGTCGATCTCTAAGCGGAGCTTCAACGGTCTTTGGCGTGGCGTGGCCGAATTTAGCGGCGCGCCGCTTCATCTGGCAGCGATCAATGGAAATACGGAGCGATCGCCATAAAGAGGCTCATATACTTCGCCCTCACGTCTACTCATGAAAATAAGAGACGTGGTTGGAACGAATAGGAAGCCTATTCTCCCTTCGCCTATCCCGGAAGCATGTAAAATATAACGGCGTAAGCCAGGGATTTCGTGTGACCCTTTGAGCACGCCGTCGATTATCAACTCGGCACATCGAAGCTGAACACGTTGAACAGTACAGAGTCTATTTTCGCCCAATCTTCCGATCACGACAAGGTCGGCTTGCGAAATTTGTCGATCGATCGGAACAGGAGGAACATCATTCGCGCGGGCGATGCCCTCCAAATATAAAAACGCGAAGGCTGTAAATAGATATAAGGAAAATCTCATCAGGACCTCATTGGGGATGATAAGGATCCCGAGCACGCTCGGGCTGGCCACGTTCCCTTCGAACTTCATTCTCGTTCTCAATCGTCTGGGGCGACCCGTCGCTGTAATCTCATAATTCCAACCTAGTCTATCGGAAGGTCATTTGGACGATCTATTTTAATAATCGACCAATGTCCGATAACAGGATACAGACGTTCTCTATATGTTCTCAAGAACATAAGATAGGTCGACCCACGATCACAGCAATCCACCGCCAGTTCTCGGATCCGACTATGAGTTATCACATGCCGCATCTCCCCAGGGCGGTCATTATTTCCTTTCAGATACAGGGGCTGTGCCAGCTCAACGCACGGAACCATCGCCGAATCAACATTACAAAGCGTGTTCTGCCCTGTCCTAACCAACATCACGACGTCTGCACGGGCATGCTGATCGCGGAGCGAAACAGGCTGCACAACATTGGCGGCCGAAGGCGATGCGATCAGCCAGGGTGCGAGGATGGCACTAAGATGTAATCTCTTCATCGATCAATCAGTAGGGATGGCGTGGATCCGGGGCGCGGCGCGGCTGGCCAAGCTCATCGAGAACCTGATTTTCCCTTGCGAGACCAGAGACCTCGCCGAGAGTTCTTGGAGCAGCCTCGCGCACGGCCTCGTGCATAGCAACCATGGCAGGTGACTGGTAGAGCTTACCGCCTCCCTCTGCATCGGCTGCGAACGAGCCGTTCCGCTAAGAATTATTCTGGTAATGACAGGTTTCCGGGATACGTCACGCCGCCGCCAAGGCTAATATCCACATGGAGAAGTGAGCCGCTTTCCCTCACCAAGCTCCCGTAGTCTACAACAAAATCTTGTTGGCTCCCTCTCATGGCATCTATATCATTCGATAAAGTGGGTGACCCGGATAAATTCGGTTGAGCCGCAAGGTCCATTCTAACTTCGCTAGTGATAGGATCAACTTGGTATTGTGTTCGGCTGACAGGGTTTATCGTGCGGACAAATCGCTCAGCTTCCTGTCGAGTATCGCCCTTGAGTCTGAATTTTCTGTGGGATCAACCAAATTGACAGGATCGTTGTTCACGTAGGCGTAGAGGTTGAATTGATCCTGATACCCCACAGGGTCAGCCTGCAGGAAGCGGGCCTGTGCGGGGACGGCCAGGGCCAGGAGCGCGACAACGCTGAAAGCATTGCGCACGTTGGCGATCATGAGTGCAACCTCCCCAATGAAGGTGAAGGAAAGTAATCTCCATTTTCAAATAAGAATCAAGGCAGAATCCATGGAAATCGAAAATTATCGGCAATCACTGGGGAGCAGGGACAGTCATAGTGACAGTCACTAGTGACTGTGCCCATGTCGGCGCTAAGGCCTCGCCAAAGCCAGATAAACGCTGTCGCAGACCTCCTCGCCGAGCGTCCACGTTCCCTTCGCCCGGCCGGTTTCGCGAAAGCCCAGGCGTTTCAGCAGGCCGAGCGAGGCCAGGTTGCGGGGATCGACGTCGGCCTTTAGCGCGTCGATCGGACGGGTGGCGAAGAGGTGAGCGATGACCGCCTCCATCGCCTCGCGCGCCAGGCCGCGGCCCCAATAGTCCGGATCGAGGATGAAGCCGATCTCGGGCAGCCGGTAACAGCCCGCCTTGCCGATCGCCCGCCCCTCATGCTCGATGATGTAATCCTCGCTGATCTCGGCCGGCGCGTCGATCATCGCTTGCAGCCACTCCCGCGTCCGCTCCTCGGTCTCGTGCGGCAGCGAGGACCAGTAACGCATCGCGCGCGGATCGCTCATGATCGCGTGAATGCGCGGCAGATCCTCGATGCGGGCACGGCGCAGGAGGAGGCGGGGCGTCTGGATCATCGCGCCTCGATCCGCATTCGCTCGGTCGCGCCGCCGGGGCGGACCCGCCAGATGTCGCCGAAATCCTCGTGGACCAAAGGCGCGGGCCGGGTCCCGCCGAGCGCGGCGACGATGTCGGGCACGGTGTTGCTGTGGCCGACGATCAGCACCGGCCCGGGCTCGGCGCGGACGCGGGCGACCAGGCTCGGCGTGTCGCTGGGGTCGTAGAGAATGAGCTGGAGGCCGAGCCGCTCGGCCAACGGGCCGGCGGTCTGGCGGGTGCGCTTATAGTCGCTGACGTAGATCGCGACGGGGCGCGTCCGCTCACGTTCGAACCAGCCGACGAGCGAGGCGGCGGCCCGTCGCCCCTCAGGCAGCAGATCGGGATCCCGTTCGCCGGCCGGGGTGTTGAGGTGGCGCATCACGTAGGTCGCGGGCGCCGCCGGCGAGTTCATTGTCGCGCAGCCGGCGAGAGCGAGGAGGGCAATGACAAGTAAACCTGACAGGCGCATGAGGCCGATCCTTTACAAGGGGTGCATCGCCGCGAAAAATCGACTAACGGCAGCGCGCACGATAGACGCACAGGGTAGAGGATGACCAGCAAGACCGAGCGCCGCAACCGGCCGGCGCTGTCACTCCATGTCCCGGAACCCGACGCGCGCCCCGGCGACGCGGTGGACTTCAGCGCGGTCGTGATTCCAGCAGCTGGCAGCGTTGCGCGGCCGGACATCGCCGTCGCCGCGGCCGAGACGCATCCACTCTGCTTCACTCTGGTGCGGGTGCTCGACGACGAAGGGAAAGCGGCCGGGCCCTGGGACCCGAAGCTCGATCCCGACAAGCTGCGCCGGATGCTGCGCGACATGGCTTTGGTGCGGATCTTCGATGAGCGCATGTTCCGCGCCCAGCGCCAGGGCAAGACCAGCTTCTACATGAAGTCGCTGGGCGAGGAGGCGGTGGCGGTGGCGGCCGCGCACGCGCTCGACGCCGAGGATATGTGCTTCCCGACCTACCGCCAGCAGGGCCTGCTGATCGCGCGCGATTATCCGCTGACCGAGATGATGTGCCAGATCTATTCGAACCAGGGGGACAAGCTCAAGGGCCGCCAGCTGCCGATCATGTATTCGGACAGGGAGAAGGGCTTCTTCTCGATCTCGGGCAATCTCGCCACGCAATATCCGCAGGCCGTCGGCTGGGCGATGGCCTCGGCGATCAAGGGCGACAGCCGGATCGCGGCGGGCTGGATCGGCGACGGCGCCACCGCGGAGGGCGATTTCCACAATGCGGTGACCTTCGCCGGCGTCTACCGGGCGCCGGTGATCCTCAACCTGGTCAACAATCAATGGGCGATTTCGAGCTTCTCCGGGATCGCCGGGGGCGAGCTCACCACCTTCGCCGCGCGCGCCGTCGGCTATGGCATTGCCGGCCTCAGGGTCGACGGCAATGACGCGCTCGCCGTCTATGCCGCGACCCGCTGGGCGGCGGACCGGGCGCGCTCGAACCTCGGGCCCACCCTGATCGAGCTCTTCACCTATCGGGCCGAAGGGCACAGCACGTCCGACGATCCGAGCGTCTACCGGCCGCAGGACGCGGGCGCGAAATGGCCGCTCGGCGATCCGATCGCGCGGCTGAAGGCGCATCTGATCGGCTTGGGCGAATGGGACGAGGAGCGGCACAAGGCGCTCGAGGAGGCGCTCGGCGCGGAGGTCCGCGCCGCGCAGAAGGAAGCCGAGAAGCAGGGCACGCTCGGCAACGGCCATTATCAGGACGTGGATTCGATGTTCGAGGACGTCTTCGCCGAAATCCCCTGGCATCTCGCCGAGCAGCGCGCCGCCGCCAAAGCCGAGAAGGCGCGCGGCAAATGAGCGTGATGAACATGATCGAGGCGCTCAATTCCGCGCATGACGTGATGATGGAACGCGACCCCGACATGGTCGTGTTCGGCGAGGATGTCGGCTATTTCGGCGGCGTCTTCCGGGTCACCGCAGGCCTCCAGAAGAAATATGGCAAAGCCCGCGTGTTCGACGCGCCGATCGCCGAGGGCGGCATCGTCGGGGCCGCGATCGGCATGGCGCTCTACGGGCTCAAGCCGGTCGCCGAGATACAGTTCGCCGACTATATCTATCCGGGCTTCGACCAGATCTTCTCCGAGGCCGGCCGCATCCGCTACCGCACCGCCGGCGAATGGTCGGTGCCGATGGTGATCCGCTCGCCTTATGGCGGCGGCATTTTCGGCGGCCAGACCCACTCGCAATCGCCCGAGGCCTTCTTCGCGCACATGCCGGGGATCAAGACGTTGATCCCGTCCAACCCCTATGACGCCAAGGGCCTGCTGATCGCGGCGATCGAGGATCCGGATCCGGTCGTCATCTTCGAGCCCAAGCGCATCTATAACGGCCCGTTCGACGGCTTTTACGAGCGGCCGGTCACGCCCTGGGCGAAGCACCCGGCCGCGGAGGTCCCCGACGGACATTATATTGTGCCGATCGGCAAGGCGGCGGTGGCGCGGGCGGGCGAGGCGGTGACGATCCTTGCTTACGGCACCATGGTCCACGTCGCGATCGCCACCGCGGAGGCGGAAGGGGTGGACGCCGAGGTGATCGATTTGCGCACCATCGTCCCCGTCGACATCGCGGCGATCGAGGAGTCGGTGAAGAAGACCGGCCGCTGCGTCGTCCTGCACGAGGCGACCCGCACGTCCGGCTTCGGCGCGGAGCTCGCGGCTTTGGTGCAGGAGCGCTGCTTCTATCATCTCGAGGCGCCGGTCGCGCGAGTCACCGGCTACGACACGCCTTATCCCCATTCGATGGAATGGACCTATTTCCCGGGCCCGGCGCGGCTTGGCCCGGCGCTCCAGGCCGTATTGAAGGACTGACCGAAATGGCGCGCTACTTATTCAAGCTGCCCGACATCGGCGAAGGCATTGCCGAGGCGGAGATCGTCGCCTGGCACGTCGCGGTCGGCGACAGCGTCGCGGAGGACCAGCAGCTCGCCGACATGATGACCGACAAGGCCACGGTCGAGATGGAATCGCCGGTGGCGGGCAAGGTGCTCGAAGTGGCCGGCGCGGTCGGCGACATGATCGCGATCGGCTCGGTGCTGGTGGTGATCGAGACCGACGGCGCGGCGGCGGCGGAAGAGCCGATCGCGGACGGCATGGCGGAGGTGCCGGAGGCGCTCGAGGAGGTCGTGCCGCATGGCGACGTGGAGGCCGAGGAGCGCCGCACCAATGGCGAGCGCCGCCAGGAGGAGGCCGCCGTCGAAGCCGAGCGAAGGCAAGGGGAGTGGCGGGCTTCCAAACACTCGTTCGACCCGAGCGAAGTCGAGGGGCGCCCCGCAGAGTCCGAGCAGCGCACCTCGACTTCGCTCGGTACGAACGAGGTGGGTGGCAAGGTTCAGGCCTCGCCCGCCGTCCGCGCCCGAGCCCGCGACCTCGGCATCGACCTGGGCGGCGTGAAATATGCGGGCGACCGCGTCCGCCATGCCGACCTCGACGCTTACCTCATGTACCATGGCGGCAGCGTCTCGCGCGGCGCCGCGCCGGCGCGACAGGACGAGGATATCAAGGTCGTCGGCCTCCGCCGCCGCATCGCCGAGAACATGCAGGAGGCCAAGCGCCGCATCCCGCATTTCACTTTGGTCGAGGAATATGACGTGACCGCGCTGGAGCAGACCCGCGCGATGATGAACGCCGACCGCGGCGCCAATCCCAAGCTCACCATGCTGCCCTTCCTGATCAGCGCGCTTTGCCGGACGCTGCCCGATTATCCGCAGTTGAATGCGCGCTACGACGACGAGGCCAATGTCATCCACCGCTCGGGCGCGGTCCATATGGGCATGGCGACCCAGACCGACAGCGGCCTCTCGGTCGCGGTGATCCGCAACGCCGAGGGCCGCGACCTGTGGGAGCTCGCCGCCGAGGTCAAGCGCCTCGCCGACGCCACCCGGGCCGGCAAGGCGGCGCGCGAGGAATTGTCGGGCTCGACCATCACCATCTCCAGCCTGGGGCCGATGGGCGGCCTCGTATCGACTCCCGTCATCAACCGGCCGGAGGTCGCGATCCTCGCGGTCAACAAGGTCAAGGAGATGCCGGTGGTGGTCGACGGCGAGCTCGAGATCCGCAAGATCATGAACCTGTCGCTGAGCTGCGACCATCGTGTGGTCGACGGCTGGGACGCCGCCAATTTCATGCAGGCGCTGAAGGGCCTGATCGAGAATCCGCTGAAATTGCTGTCGATGCGCTGAGCGGCGTCAGATCATCTGGAATTCGCTCGCGGTCAGCGCGAGGCCGGTGCTCAGGCTCGCGAACTGCACCGCCGCGCCGGCGCCGTTGCCGTCGGCGTCGTAGAGGAGCTGACCGGTGGCCTGGTTGTAGACGATGCGGTCGTCGGCATCCGTCGCAGTGGCTCCGATGACGAAGGCATTGGCGCCCAGCGTGCCGCCGATGCCGGTGAAGATGGCGTCGTCGAGGCCGATCTTGTCGGTGCCGGCGGCGAAGTCGATGATCGCATCGACATTGCCGGCGCCGAGCGCGGTGGTGAACTGGAACGTGTCCGCCCCGCCAAAGCCGATCAGGCTGTCCGCGCCGCCGCCGCCGTTGAGCTGGTTGGCGCCGGCATTGCCGTAAATGGCCTGGGCCAGCGCGTTGCCGGTGAGGTTGATCGCCGCCGTGCCGGCATGGAAGTCGGTGGTCATCAGCTCGACCTCGGCACCTGGCGAGAGCGTGTAGCTCACGCTCGCGAACAACCGGTC
>JBKJZJ010000152.1:0-2832 GCA_046715355.1 Allosphingosinicella sp.
AGGCGGCGCAGGCGCGCGGCTTCGCCGATGCCGCGGCGCTGCGCCTCAGGCATCATGATGCGGCGCTGCACCGGCGCGGCGCGCCCGCCGACGACGTCGCCCGGGCCGTCTTCGACGCGGCCGAGCAGGCGCGGGTCGAGGCATTGGGCGCGCGCAGCATGGCGGGCGTGCGCGCCAACCTCGCGCGGCTGACCGAAATGCGGATGAAGACAGACCCGCTGGTCCGGGCGCGCAGCCGCGAGGAGGTGCCCTTGGGCTCGGCGATCGGCTTGCTGATCCGCGAGCGGCTGACCGGCGAGGCGCCGCCCCAGGCTGCCCGCGCCGGGCTCGGCTTCGTCGCCGACTGGATCGAGGAGAAAGCCGGCGACGATCTCGACGCGCTCGGGCTCGCGCTCGACGACCAGGCCGCCTTCGCCGCGCTCGCCACCAGGATGCTGCGCGACCTCGAACTGGTCGAGGGCGAGGAGGACGGCAATGCCGATCCCGACGAGGGCGACGAGGGCGACGGCGAGGACGAAACGGAAGGCGGCGACGACCAGCAGGACGAGGATGACGGCGGCCGCGGCGAGGCCGAGATCAGGGGCGAGCAGCAGCAATCGGGCGACGAGGAGGGCGAGAGCGACTGGTCCGAGGAGGAGATGTCCGACGCCTCCGAGGGGCTCGGCGAGGAGGGCGAGGAGGGCATGCTCCCGGTCCGCCCGAACCGCCCTTTGTCCGATCTGCCGCCGAGCTTCGACTATCGCGTCTTCACGCCCCAATATGACGAGGAGATCGAGGCGCGCGAATTGTGCGACGAGGAGGAGCTGGGGCGGCTGCGCGCCTATCTCGACCAGCAGCTCGTCCACCTGCAGAGCGCGGTCACCAAGCTCGCCAACCGGCTGCAGCGGCGGCTGATGGCGCAGCAGTCGCGTTCGTGGGAGTTCGACCAGGAAGAAGGCATGCTCGACGCGGCGCGGCTGGCGCGGGTGATCGTCGATCCGTTCCGCAGCCTCTCCTTCAAGGTCGAGCGCGACACCGAGTTCCGCGACACGATCGTCACCTTGCTCATCGACAATTCGGGCTCGATGCGCGGCCGCCCGATCTCGATCGCCGCGATCAGCGCCGACATCCTCGCCCGCACGCTCGAGCGCTGCGGGGTCAAGGTCGAGATATTGGGCTTCACCACGCGGGCCTGGAAGGGCGGCCAATCCCGCGAGAAATGGCTGGCCGACGGCCGCCCGCAGGGTCCGGGCCGGCTCAACGACCTGCGCCACATCGTCTACAAGGAGGCCGACGAGCCTTGGCGGCGGGCGCGCAAGAGCCTCGGCCTGATGATGCGCGAAGGGCTCCTGAAGGAGAATATCGACGGCGAGGCCTTGCTGTGGGCGCACCAAAGGCTGATCTCCCGCGTCGAGGAGCGCAAAATCCTGATGGTGATCTCGGACGGCGCGCCGGTCGACGATTCGACCCTCTCGGTGAACAGCGGCACCTATCTCGAACGCCATCTCAGGCAGGTGATCGGCTGGATCGAGGCGCGCTCGCCGGTCGAGCTGATCGCGATCGGCATCGGCCACGACGTCACCCGTTACTACCAGAAGGCGGTGACGATCATGGACGCGGAGCAATTGGGCGGGACCATGGTCGAGCAATTGGCGGGGCTGTTCGACAAAGCCTGAGACGAAGCCGCTTCCCATTTCTCGCAAGCGCGGCTACTGATCGGCTTAAATCTTTGATTTGGGGGATTAATGTTCAAGCTCATCGAGGCACGCGGGCTTGGTCTCGCGGCACTGGCGCTGATCGCCGCCGCGGCGCCGGCGCAGGCCGAACAATATCGGGTCGCGGTCAGCGGCACGGTGATCCTGCCGTCCGAGGAGACTCATGAGGCGGGCGCCGAGCGCGCGATCGTGCCGGGCGACATTCTCATGCGGGCGCCGCTCGGCTGGGGCGACGCCGCCACCGTCCGCGAGCACGTCTCGCTCGAAATCGCCGGCCTGCGCGAGACGATCTCCCCGGGGTCCGTGTTGCAAGGCGCGACCTCGGCGCGCGGCGGCGACCTCGCCGCCTTGCCCGAGGGCCGGCGCATCTATTGCGCCGCGCAGAGCGTCAACGCGATCGGCGCGGCGATGGGGGTGGCGACGTTCGGCCTCACCAATATCGGCAGCCGGGTCGCCCGCGTGCGGCGCTTCTGCCTGGTCGACGGCGATGCCGACGGGCGCTTCGAGCGGGCCTTCCTGGTCGGCGCCAAGCGCGCGCCCGACCAGCAGATGGTGGAGATCGCGCCGGTGCCGTACGAAGCCGCGCAAAACCGGCCGATCGGGCCCGGCAGCTTCGTCCAGATCCGCTATGAGGCGGGCGGCCTGCTCGGCAACCCCCTGATCTTCATCGATTATTATTTGACCAACGTGCTCCAGCCGATCGACGCCCTCTATACCGGCGAGGGCCGCGACGCGGTCCGTAGCCGCGCCGCGACCGCGTTCCGCACCACGCCGCGGGGGTTCGCGATCGGCCCGGCGCAGTTCACCGTGCTGTCGTTTGACCGCGAGACCAAGGCCGCGCGCATCCGCTACGAGCGGGATTTCGCGCTGACGCCCGTCAATGTCGGCTTTGCGCCCCAGACCGTCTACGTCGTCGTCCCGCGCTGAGCGCAAAAAAGGGGACAGTTACGTAACTGTCCCCTTTTGGGGCCGGCCGCCCATTGCAACGGCCGGCCCCGCCCTCGCAACGCTCACGAGGGCAAGCGGTGGGGGCTTCAGCGGCGGCAATCGCCCCGGTCGATCGCGCGGCCGGCGAGCGCGCCGGCGCCCGCGCCGATGATCGCGCCGACGGTGCGGTCGCCGCGGCCGGCGATCTCGC
>JBKJZJ010000153.1:0-7838 GCA_046715355.1 Allosphingosinicella sp.
CGCTGGCGGGGAAGGGGGTGAAGCCCTTGTCGGCGACCATGGAGAGGCCCATCGGCGCGCGCGTCATGCTCTCGACGCCGGCGGCGATGACGACGTCCTGCGTTCCCGACATCACCGCCTGCGCGGCGAACTGGATCGCCTGCTGCGAGGAGCCGCACTGGCGGTCGATGGTGACCGCGGGCACGCTCTGCGGCAGCTTCGAGGCCAGCACCGCGTTGCGCCCGACATGCAGCGACTGCTCGCCCGCCTGGGTGACGCAGCCCATGATCACGTCGTCGACCGCCGCCGGATCGATCCCCGAGCGATCGGCCACCGCGTTCAGGCTGATCGCGGCGAGGTCCACAGGGTGGACGCCCGCGAGGCGCCCGCCCTTGCGGCCTCCGGCGGTGCGGGCGGCGCTGACGATATAGGCTTCGGGCACTCGGTTTCTCCCTCATTCGCGCGGCTTGGGGACAGTTACGAGTAACTGTCCCCATTCGGAGTCAAAGCGACCGCGCGATCAGCAATTTCATGATCTCGCTCGATCCCCCGTAGATGCGCTGGACGCGAGCGTCGCGCCACATGCGGGCGATCGGGTAATCGTTGATGTAACCGTAGCCGCCATGGAGCTGGAGGCAGGCGTCGACCACTTCGCCATGCGCTTCGGTGACCCACAATTTGGCGATGGCGGCGGTGGTGGCGTCGAGCGTGCCGGCCAGCACGCGGGCGATGCAATCGTTGACCATGACGCGGGCGACCACCGCCTTGGCCTTGCAATCGGCGAGTACGAACTGGCTGTTCTGGAAGTCGATGATCGGCTTTCCGAACGCCTTGCGCTCCTTCACATAGGCGATCGTCTCCTCGATCGCCCGCTCCATCGCCACCGCGCTGCCGATCGCGATCAGCAGGCGCTCGCGCGGCAATTCGGCCATCAGCTGGTAGAAGCCCTTGCCCTCCTCGAGCCCGAGCAGATTGTCGGCCGGCACCCAGACGTCGTCGAAGAACAGCTCGGACGTGTCCTGCGCGTCGAGTCCCACCTTGTCGAGCTTGCGCCCCCTGCGGAAACCCTCGACCTCATTGGGCTCGACCACGAGCAGCGAGACGCCTTTGGCGCCCTCACTGGGGTCGGTCTTGGCGACGACGACGATCAGGTCGGCGATCTGGCCGTTGGAGATGAAGGTCTTGGCGCCGTTGATCCGATAGCCGTTGCCGTCCTTCAGCGCCGTGGTCCGCACCGATTGCAGGTCCGAGCCCGCGCCGGGCTCGCTCATCGCGATCGCCGCCACCCGTTCGCCGCTGGCCAGCTTGGGCAGCCAGCGCTGCTTCTGCCCCTCGGTGCCGTGCGCCTGGATATAGGGGGTGATGATGACGTTGTGCAGGCCGGCGGCGAAGCCTTCGACGCCCTTGCGGATGATCGTCTCGGCGACCACGACGTCGTGACGGAAATCGCCGCCCGGGCCGCCATAGGCCTCCGGCACGCTGACCCCGAGCAATCCCGCCTCGCCCGCCTCGCGCCAGAATTCGCGCTCGACCATCCCCGCCTCGCGCCAGCCGGCGACCCGCTCCGGAGGGGCGTTCCTGTCGAGGAACTTCCCGACCGAATCCGCGAACATGCGGATCTCGTCGTCGTCCATGAAGGCGGGCAGGGGAAAATCGGGGGACGCCATGGCCGGCTTGTGAGGCGAAAAGCCGGGCCGGGCAAGGCGCGTGAATGGCTCTTAACCATCCCGTTCATCGCCCGCTCAGGCGGAAAAGTGGAAACCATATGCTTCCGGGCCGCGTTTTTCGCCCGAATCACAATCATGTGGAGAGCGAGCCATGCTCAGGAAACTCATTATCGGCGCTATCGTGGCGGTCAGCGCGACGGTCGCGCTCCCGGCGCCCGCCAGCGCCCAAGGTTATTATCGCGACGGCTATCAGGGCCGTTATGACGGTTACCGCGACGGGCGCCGGTACGACAATTATCGCGGCAGCCGCTACGATAATTATCGCGGCGGCCGCCGCGACCGTTACCGCCACCGCCGCTATTACCGGCCGCGCAGCCGGGTCCAGGTCTATATCGCGCCGAGCTATGGCTACGGCTACGGCTACGGTTATCCCGCTTATTATCCGGGCTATTACGGAGGCTATGGCGGCGGCTATTATGGCGGCGGCTACGGCTATTATGACCGTGGCTATTATGACCGCGGCTATCGCGGACGCGGCTATTACGGGCGCAGCCGCTATCGCTATCGCTGCGACGACGGCACCACCGGCGCCATCGTCGGCGGCGCGACCGGCGCGCTGATCGGGCGCGAGATCGGCCGCGACGGCCGCGGCTATCGCGGCCGCTACGGCCGCTACGGCCGGCGCGGCGGCGGCACCACCGGCGCGATCATCGGCGGCGCTTTGGGCGCCCTGATCGGCCGCGAGGCGGCCCGCTGCTAAATCCGCCTCGTCATTGCGAGGAGTGAAACGACGAAGCAATCCAGCCTGCCTCCGTGCAGCGCTGAATTGCTTCGCTTCGCTCGCAATGACGGCCTAGCTTAGGCTTCGCTCCAGTCCCTCGAGGATATTCGTCCAGCCCTGGCGGGTCTGCGCTTCGTAATCCGCCCATTCCGGATCCATTTCGTGGACGAGGGTAACGAGCGAACCATTGCCGTCAGGCGCAATGGTGACTTCCGCTTTCGTATAGCCCGCCTCGCGCATCGCCGCGAAGCTGAAGACCAGCCGGCGCGGCCGGTCTATCTCCAGATACTCGCCGAAATGCTCGGCAAGCTGGTCCCCGCGCCGCTCCACGATCAGGAACTTGCCGCCGACGCGCGCGTCGATCTCTATCCTCTCCATCACGCCGTCGGGGGTCGCGAACAGCCATTGTCCGACGCCGTCCGGATCGAGCCAGGCGTCGAACACCTTTTCCGGCGGCGCGTCGATACGGCGCTCCACGGTGAGAACGATCGAATCGGCCATCGTTCAGCCCTCCCCCCTTATCGCGCCAGCTCCTTGGCGACAGCGCCGAGCTGCTCGGCGCAGGTGCCCCAGCCGTCGTGGAAGCCCATCTTGGCGTGGGTCTCGGCGTCCTGGCCGTCCTTGTGCTTGGCGACCGCGCGGTAGAGCGTCTTGCCGTCGGGCGCGTCCTCGAAGGTGATGATGGCGGTGAAGAGGAAGCCGCCGCAATCGGCCGGTCCCGGCGCGTTGGGCCGCCAGCCGGGCCCGAGCGCCGAGGTCCAGACCACGCGTTCGCCCTCCACCACCTCGAGCACGCAGCCTCCGCCGCCGGGCCCGGTGTCGAAGCCGTCGGGGCCGGTCATGCGCATGCGGAAAATCCCGCCGGGCTTGAGGTCGAGCTCGACCTCGGGCGTCTCATAAGGCTTGGGCGCCCACCATTTCCTGATATGCCCGGGCGTCGTCCACGCCTCCCAGACGAGGCGGCGCGGTGCATCCAGCAGGCGTTCCAGCACGAGATCATGCTCACTCACTTGTCGCTCTCCTTGGCTTTCAGCGTTTCGAGATAGGTTTCGAGCCGGTCGAGCCGGCCTTCCCAGAGCGCGCGCTGCTCGGCGATCCAGGATTCAGCGGTCGCCAGCGCGCCGGGTTCCAGCCGGCAGGTCCGCACCCGGCCCTTCTTCTCCGAACGGACCAGCCCGCTCGCCTCGAGCATCTGCAAATGCTGCATCACGGCGGGCAGCGTCATGGCGAAGGGCGCGGCGAGCTCGCTGACCGAGGCGGGCGCCCGGCTCAGCCGCGCCAGCATCCCCCGCCGCGTCGGATCCGCGAGCGCCTGAAAGGCGAGATTCAGCCGGGCCGATTCGTTAAGCATAGGCTTAACTAACACGACGCACCGGACCCCGCAATAGAAACTTTGGCGATTGCTTAACTAAACGGGACTGGATTCCCGTCGTGCGCGCGTTAGGAGGCCCGGAGGCGAGGGAGTGAAGCGGCATGGAACCGGCAGACGCGGCCGAATTGATCAGCGAAGTTTCCGAGGAGAAAGCGGAGCAGGAGGCGGTCAACCGCTTCCGCAGCCGCGCCGCCTTGCTGATCGCGGTAATTGCCGCGGTGCTGGCGGTGGGCGGCCTGGGCGGCGGCAACGCCACCGACGCGATGATCATCAACACCATCCGCGCCAGCGATACCTGGGCCTTTTTCCAGGCCAAGAACGTGCGCCAGACCGCTTATGAGATCGCCAACGTCGAAATCGAGGGCGACCTGGCCGAGCCCGGCCTCGACCCGGCGACGCGCACGCGGCTGGAGCGACAGCGGGCCGAGAACCTGGCGACGATCGCGCGCTACGACAGCGAGCCCGATCCGGACGCGCCCAACGATCCCACCGCCGGCGAGGGCAAACGCCAGCTCACCGCGCGGGCGCGCTCCTATGAGGCGGCGCGCGACGTGGCGATGGCGCGCGACGACAATTTCGACTGGGCCGAAGTGCTGCTGCAGATCGCTTTGGTGCTCGGATCGGTCGCGATCCTCGCGATCAACCGCCGCATCCTGATCCTCTCGGCGGTGCTCGGCGCGCTCGGCGCCCTGCTGTCGCTCAACGGTTTCCTGCTTCTAGTGGCGCTGCCCTTCTAGGATTTGGATCGTCTTTGCGAGCGAAGCGAAGCAATCCAGTGCCACGCAGAGGGCATCTGGATTGCTTCGTCGCTACGCTCCTCGCAATGACGGTTAAGCGGGCGCCTTTACAGCCGCGCCCGCGCTGCTATCGCCCCGCCATGACGCAGCCCAGCGATTCCGTCCTGATCGTCGATTTCGGCAGCCAGGTGACCCAGCTCATCGCGAGGCGCGTCCGCGAGGCCGGCGTCTATAGCGAGATCGCGCCGTTCAACCGCGCCGACGAGGCCTATGCGCGATTGAAGCCCAAAGGCATCATTCTGTCGGGCGGGCCCTCCTCGGTGATGTGGGACGACAGCCCGCGCGCGCCCCAGCATTTCTTCGATGCGGGCATCCCCATCCTCGCCATCTGCTACGGCCAGCAGACCATGGCGCAGCAACTGGGCGGCCGCGTCGCGCCGTCGGACAATCGCGAGTTCGGCCGCGCCTTCATCGACATCATCGGCGAGTCCATGCTGTTCGACGGCCTGTGGAAGCCCGGCGAGAGCCACCAGGTCTGGATGAGCCATGGCGACCGCGTCGAGGCGCTGCCCGAGGGCTTCGCCGTCGTCGCCTCCTCCGAAGGCGCGCCTTACGCCGTGGCCACCGACGAGAAGCGCCGCTTCTTCAGCCTGATGTTCCACCCCGAAGTCGTGCACACGCCCGACGGCGGCAAATTGCTCGCCAATTTCGTCCGCCACGTCTGCGGTCTGGCGGGCGACTGGACGATGGCCGAATATCGCGCGACCAAGGTCGCCGACATCCGCGCCCAGGTCGGGGAGGGGCGGGTGATCTGCGGGCTTTCGGGCGGAGTCGACAGCGCCGTCGCGGCGCTGCTGATCCATGAGGCGATCGGGCACAGGCTCACCTGCGTCTTCGTCGATCACGGCCTGCTGCGGGCGAACGAGGCCGAGCAGGTTGTCTCGCTGTTCCGCAACCATTACAACATCCCGCTCGTCCACGTCGACGCCGCGGACCAGTTCCTCTCCGGCCTCGCCGGCCTCGACGAGCCCGAGGCCAAGCGCAAGCTGATCGGCAAGACCTTCATCGAGATCTTCGAGGCGGAAGCGAAGAAGCTCGGCGGCGCCGATTTCCTCGCGCAGGGCACGCTCTATCCCGACGTGATCGAAAGCGTCAGCTTCACCGGCGGCCCTTCGGTGACGATCAAGAGCCACCACAATGTCGGCGGCCTGCCCGAGCGCATGAACATGCAGCTGGTCGAACCCTTGCGCGAATTGTTCAAGGACGAGGTCCGCGTGCTCGGACGCGAGCTCGGCCTGCCCGAAGCCTTTGTCGGCCGCCATCCCTTTCCCGGTCCCGGCCTCGCCATCCGCATCCCCGGCGAAGTGACGAAGGAGCGCTGCGACACGCTGCGCAAGGCCGACGCCATCTACCTCGAGGAGATCCGCAATGCCGGCCTCTACGACGCGATCTGGCAGGCCTTCGCGGTGCTGCTGCCGGTGCGCACCGTCGGCGTGATGGGCGATCACCGCACCTACGACCATGTCTGCGCGTTGCGGGCGGTGACGAGCACCGACGGCATGACCGCCGACATCTACCCGTTCGACGCGGCCTTCCTGAGCCGAGTGGCGACGCGGATCGTCAACGAGGTCAGGGGGATCAACCGGGTGGTCTACGATTATACCTCGAAGCCGCCGGGGACGATCGAGTGGGAATGAAGCCTCCTTTGCGCGAGCGCTTGCTGACCGCGGGCATGTACTGGGCGGAATACCGGCGCCGCTATGCGATGGCGATGGCCCGCCTGGAGAAGCTGGAAGCCCGGCGACCGCTCGACGTCAGGGAGCAGGCCTTCAAGGCCTATCTGCTCTTGCGGACGATGCAGCCCGACGAGGCTCACATTCTCTTCGCGCGCGTGCATGATCAGGTCCGGGGCCGCACCGATGCCGAAGGCCGTTATCTCGCGCACTACGCTCTCTATTGGCTCGGCCTGATCAGAGAGGATCCGTTCAAGGCGCGGGAGCAAAGTCGCGAAGCGCGCAAAGTCGAGTGCGAACCGCGCCTGAAACGCCAGCTATGGGTCGGGAATTGGGATGCCCAGGACCCGCTCGACGCCGAGTTCGACGCATGGATCGGAGCCAATCCGCCGCCCGAGGAAGGCCTGCGCAAGCGGCCTCCAGGGGCGCCGCGAACGTGACCGGGTCAGACCTCCAACGCTGCGCCTGGGCCGAGGGCGATCCGCTCATGCGCGCCTATCACGATGGCGAATGGGGCGTGCCGGTGCGCGATTCCCGGATGCTCTGGGAGACGCTGATGCTGGAGGGGTTCCAGGCCGGCCTCTCCTGGATCGTCATCCTCAGGAAACGGGAGGCGTTTCGCGCCGCCTTTGCCGGCTTCGATCCCGAAAAGGTGGCGGTGTTCGGCGAGGACGACATCGCGCGGCTGATGGCCGACCCCGGCATCGTCCGCGCCCGCGCCAAGATCGAAGCGACGATCCGCGGCGCGCAAATCTTTTGCGAGATGGCGGCGCGGGGGGAGGATTTCGGCGATTATTGCTGGTCGTTCACTGGCGGCAAGGTGCTGAAGGGGGACGGCAAGGCCCTGCCCGCCAAGACCGACCTCTCCGAGACGATCTCGAAGGACATGAAGCGCCGCGGCTTCAAGTTCGTCGGGCCGACCATCGTCTATGCCTGGATGCAGGCGGTCGGCATCGTCGACGACCATATGGCCGGCTGCTTTCGGCGAAGCTCGCATTGACGGTGTATTAGTTATACAATACGCCTACGCGGCGGAAAGCTTGCGCGGACGTGGCGCAAGGCCGAAAATGCGGATGCGGGCGGATAACGCCGAATCTTTGGGGACGAGCGAATGAGACGGGATCGATTGGACGAATTTGCGATGGAAAGCGATGGGCCGCCCGAGGAGCTCACCCTGGCGGACATCGTGGAGAATGCCGCGCGCAAGATCGTCACCGCCATCGTCATCGCCGGCGGGCTGATCGCGCTCGCAATCTATTTCAGCCCGTCGCCGCCGCGCTACCAGGCGGCGGCCGGAGACGGGCGGATCGTCCGCGTCGACACCAGGACCGGCACCGTGATCGCCTGCGAGGGCACAAGCTGCTACCGGGTCCTGCGGCGCGGCCAGGATCTCGTCAGGGCGCCGGCAGCCAAGGCCCTGCCCGCGCCAGCCGCGCGCGAGGCCCAGCCCGCGCCCGCACCGGCCTCGAACGCGGCGGTCCCGGCGCGTTGAAGCGGATGGCGGCGCTGGCGCTGCTCTGCGCGGCCTGCGGCCAGCCGGAAGCGGCGGACAAGGCGCCCGCCGGGGCC